>JAEYZR010000154.1 GCA_023427945.1 Pseudomonadota bacterium
GGCCTGGAGGATGACGTCGATTGGCACTGGAATCGCATTTTCGCTGGTGCCACGCTGACGACGCTGCTGGGCGTGGGTGCCGAGCTGGCTGCACCCGAGAATCGTCAAAATGGCGATCGCGTCATCATTGCTGGGCGTGACGGCTTGCAGGACAGTGTGAACCAGGCTGGCCAGGAGCTGACTCGGCGCAACCTCAGTATCCAACCGACCCTGACGCAGCGACCGGGCTTGCCAGTTCGCATTATTGTCAACCGGGACCTAGCGCTACAACCATATCAACCAATGTTTTTCAACAAAGGGACATCACGATGACCCCACAGACCAAGAAATTGCGGCTCGGACCTTTACCTAGCGTCGAAAGCATCAAACTAACCTTCGCATGCCCGATCGCCCTTAAAGCAGACCTTGACCGCTACGCAGAACTGCATACACACACCTATGGTGAGGCTGTCGACGCGGCGATTCTGATCCCGCATATGCTAGCGGCTTTTGTATCTGGAGATCGGAGCTTCAAATCTATGCGGGCTTCTAAAAATCCCAAGGGTGGTTGAATATCCTTTCCAGCACGTTACTAGCTTGCTTACAGCTTCAGATGTTGAAACGTATGGTTAAATCCAGACGGTCCGGTCCCAGACGTAGGCCCGGAGCCCCTTAGGTCTATAACCGTGAAAAGAAGGGCAACCCTGGAGGAAGAGGCAATGAAACTTGTCAAGTTTAAGGTAACGAACTTCCGATCAGTCGTTGACAGCGGTTGGATCGAAATTGACAGGGTGACCGCACTCATCGGCGTCAACGAGTCAGGTAAGACGAACCTTTTGCTCCCTCTCTGGAAGCTAAATCCCGCAAGGGAGGGGGAAATCAAGCCAACTTCGGACTATCCCAAGGCTACGTTCAATGAAATCCAGGAGAGTCCAGGTTCGTTTGCTTTCGTTACCGCGGAATTTGAGGCACGTGAATTGACCGCGAGACTGGCTAGCCTTACCGGTCTTTCGGAGAAGGTTCTTGAAATAGTCCAGGTGAGCCGTTTCTTCGACGGCGAATACAGCATCTGCTTTCCTGCGCATACCCCTCAGCGATCTATCGACGCAGATGCGGCGACGGCGCTTTTGACGACTGCCGTTGCTGAACTGGACCCAATACCTCCGTTAGCTAAGGAAGGCTCCCTGAAAGATGACCTTCTTGCTGCCATAAAAATCGTTGTAAAGTCACTCAAGAGCGGAGGGGCTTTCGATGCCGCAGGCTTACGTCAAATCGCGGCGCAACTTCTAGCATTACTTCCGGAGAGTCCCGCACCGACAAGTTCGATAGTGCCGCGTTTTACGGGTCTTTTAAATGATCTCGAAGTGGAAGCCAAGCTGCTTGAATTGCCGGACCCGGGAAGTGTCGACGGGGTCTTGGAACTGGTGATTGGTGGCCTTCCACGTTTTGTCTATTACTCGAACTACGGAAATCTCGATTCCGAGATCTACCTTCCGCATGTCGTAGACAACATGAAGCGGACAAATCTGGGTGCCCGCGAGGCAGCAAAAGCTCGAACGCTTAGAGTGCTGTTTAGTTTCGTTAGGCTCGCGCCTGACCAGATTCTCGAACTTGGCCGGGACATTCAGGACGCTGAGAAAGGTAGTGAAACTCGCATTGCCGAGGTGGCCGAGAACAAGCGCAAGCGGACGATCATGCTTAATTCGGCAGGTACTGACTTGACCAAAAAGTTCAAGAATTGGTGGAAGCAGGGTGATTACACCTTCGAATTTCAGGCCGACGGCAATCATTTCCGCATATGGGTCAGTGACTCGCGCCGTCCCGAAAAGGATGAGCTTGAAGATAGAAGCACCGGACTCCAGTGGTTTCTAAGTTTCTACCTGGTTTTCCTAGTCGAGAGCGAACAGGATCACCAAAATGCGATGTTATTGCTCGACGAACCAGGCCTGTCCCTCCATCCTCTGGCGCAGCGCGATCTTTCCGCATTCTTTGAGAACCTGGCGAATACGAACCAGATTCTCTACACAACGCATTCGCCATTCCTTGTAGATGCTGACATGCTCGATCGGGCTCGCAAGGTATATGTCAGCGAGGACGGCTCGACTAAGGCATCCGCTGATTTGAGGCGGGGGAGCGACGACCCCCGAAGATCTGGCGCGACCTACGCGATTCACTCCGCTCTTAACATGAACGTGGCAGAGAGCTTGCTGCTCGGCTGTCACCCCGTCATCGTGGAGGGACCGTCGGACCAGCATTACCTGGCCACAATAAAGACATTGTTAATCGCAGCAGGTCGAATATCGCCAAAGCGCGAGATCGTTTTCCCTCCGTCGCACGGGGCGAGGAATGCGAAGGTCGTTGCCAGCATCCTCACGGGGCGCGACGAAGTTCTGCCGATCATGCTTCTTGATGGCGATGAAACAGGACGAAAGATTGCCCTGGACATGAAGAACGGTCTCTATCAAGAAGCAAAGCAACGCATCTTGTCTACGGACGATTTCGCTTCAGTAAAAAACTCCGAAATTGAAGACCTATTTCCGCCGGCGTTCCTTGCAGATGTTGTGGACCGATGGGAGCGCCGCTCTGACACCGCTTTTTCTGACGTGGTGGACGGACAGAAGCCTATCGTGCCACAGATTGAATCTTGGGCGAACTCACAAGGCATCGTGTTGCCGGAAGGTTGGAAAGTGGATGTCGCGCGGGAAGCAAAGAAGCGCGCACTCTCGCAAGGCACCGCGAAACTTGACGGCGAATTGCTGGATCGCTGGACCAAACTCTTCGTGGCGTTTGAATCGGCCTAAGATTCTGTGCGGCGCCTTCAAACAGCCGGCGGCTCCGTTGCAAGGGTTTATCATGGCTCTGCTGGTCGCAGCTTCGTGTGGGAAGCCCCTAGCACGGTGGTCATACGGGCCGTTCTGAAGCTCGGATATCGTTCCCACAAGCTCGTTGCAACCTAACTCTTTCAAAAGGCGGCCAGTTCAGCCTTTCGCGGTTGCGCAGGGCCTGGCACGCCGTGGTCATAACAAGAAAGTGGACTATGCATATATATTTCGGAAATCCACGCAAGCGCTGTGGATGACCTCTCGCTGATGGGGCCTTAACGACCATGGCAGACTCTTTCGACTCCACTGATCGCCACCAACTATACGAGGCGGCGTGGCAAATACCAATTTCGCGGCTTTGCAAGCAGTACGGCTTGACGAGTTACGGCCTACGAAAGCTATGCGAGCAGCTTCAGGTGCCGCTGCCGAAACAGGGCTACTGGGAGCGGATCGCGGCGGGGCATCACGTAGATCGCCCCGATTTACTGCCTATGATCAATCCTGCGCCGGGGAAGTCACCCTCTCCATTGACTCGACGTACGAAGCGCACTTCAACGGCCGTAATCACCTCGGATGCTGACGCAGTTGCTCATGGTGTATTCCCAAGCGTTCCAAAATTCCCGGAACGATTGCACCCTGTTGTGGAGACACTATGGAGGCTTTTGAAGGGGCCGGTTGATGAGGCAATCGGTTCCAAAAAACGCTTCGACTGGGAGCAACGGCATCCAGGTCGAGACTACCCCCATGAACGTACTTTTTACCTTCCTTGGCAGGCGTTTTGCGATCGAGGTCAGATACTGGCCCAGACCTATAAGAAGTTTGCCATTCGCGTTTCCCTTTCCGCTTGCGAGCGGGCGTTAAAGCTGCTTGATTTGGTTTGTCGAGAAGCGGAAAACAATGGATATCGTCTTAGTATGGCTGAAGACAATGCGCGTATCCAGCTTGAAAGGGAGGGAACCTATGTGTACGTGCGGCTGGCTGAAAAACAGGAGGCCGGGACACGTAGGGAAGTCCGTAGTTGGAACAACAGCGTTTCGCACGTCAAGACCCTCACGCCAACGGGGCGCTTTACTATCGGGATCGAACAAATGGGATGGGGTGAGACCACGATTAGTGATCGAATCGAAGAACCGCTGGAACAACAGCTTGATGCGATATTCAAGGTAGTAGCCTCGCGGTACGAGCGATCTCGTAAGCACGTTGCGGAATGGAAGCAGCGAGATATCGATTCTGCTGAAGCAGCCTCCCGACGGGCAGCCTATGAGCAATTACAGAGAGAGGCTAAGCAGCGAGCGGAACAAGAGCTAGCTAGGCGAGATGCGCTTATCCAGGAAGTAGGTGACTGGAAACGATCCTGCGAGATTCGCAGCTATTTGGCAATGTTGGATAGCAGGAGGGAGAAAGGCGGCGCAACCGCAGCGGGCTATGCTGATTGGCGAAAATGGGCGGGTAGCGTGGCTGACGATCTAGATCTCAGCAAACAGCGGGTCGCGTTGCCTGAGTCGCCACCTAGTGAGACCGAAGGAGATTAAATTCGATCGCAAGAAATTCGTGCAAATAAAAAAGGCCGTCCCTGCGTAAGCAGAGACGGCCTTCGAAATTGGTGCCCGGGGCCGGAATCGAACCGGCACGCCTTGCGGCGGGGGATTTTCTTCCCACTTCGGCTTTCGCCGCCGACGCTTCCGAAGAAGCGGCGTTCGTGGTCTGGAGCACGCCTTCACCATAGCATCGCGTATTACCGCCATACATTAGGTGCCCGCCGTCTGCTCTCTACACCTTCCGAGGGGCCTTTCGGCTCCAGGGCTTGGCTCGGTATTAGCTCGGACTTATCGTCCAGGGCCTTCGCCGAGTTTGACGGGCTTCACCTCTGGGGTTTCCCCCGGAGGGCTCAAATTTGGTCTGAGTCCCCTGCGTCTACCAATTTCACCACCCGGGCAAAATTGTGAAGCAGTCCTACTGCACTACCTCGTACTACTACCTGCTAGGAGCCAGCACGAAACGACTTGGCTCCTATTTGGCTCCTAGAACAAAAAGCGAGCTTTCTGTTCAGGCGCCGAAAAATCTCTCAAACCCTTATCCCATGCGGCTTGGCGAGCAGCGAACATAACATGTAAATAGGTAAAAGTCCCTATTTTTGAGTCCCCTGCGTCTACCAATTTCACCACCCGGGCATGGGCTGATGCGCATTTTGGACACTTTGGCGGTGTCACACATCAAGTGAGCCAGCAATTATAGCGTGTCTTGAAATTTTCGCCAGTGCCCTCATACTCCATATTCCAGGCGCCCACGTGCGCCGTTGTTTGCCATTGACCGACTAGATATCACACCATGAGCCAAACTGATTCCACGACTGATGCGGGCGCTGGCGCCCAGACAATGGGCTTTCAGGCCGAGGTGAAGCAACTGCTTCATCTGATGATCCACTCGCTCTACAGCAACAAAGAAATTTTCCTGCGCGAACTTGTATCCAACGCGTCTGACGCTTGCGACAAGCTTCGTTTTGAAGCCATCGATAACCCTGCCTTGCTGGAAGGCGGCCCGGATCTGGCGCTGCGTATCAGCTATGACAAGGATGCCCGCACGATCACCATCGCCGATAACGGCATTGGCATGTCGCGTGATGAGGCGATCTCGAACCTGGGAACGATTGCACGTTCGGGTACGCGCGAGTTTTTCTCCAAGCTGACGGGCGACAAGCAGAAGGATGCTCAGCTGATCGGTCAGTTCGGCGTGGGCTTTTATTCGTCCTATATCGTGGCTGACAAGGTCACTGTGGAAAGTCGTCGTGCTGGTGCTGCTGCCTCTGAAGGCGTGCGCTGGGAGTCGGATGGCCAGGGCGAGTTCACGATTGCGGCCATCGAGCGTGCCGAGCGTGGCACGGCTGTCACGCTGCATTTGCGTGCGGACGAGGACGAATTCCTGAATGGCTGGAAGCTGCGCGAAATTCTGCGTCGTTACTCAGACCACATTTCCTTGCCTATCCTGATGGCGAAGGAAGAGTGGGACAGCGAGAAGGGCGAGCAGGTCAAGCAGGAGGAGCAGGAAACGGTCAACCAGGCCAGCGCACTGTGGACGCGCAGCAAGTCGGAAGTGACTGACGAGCAGTATCAGGAGTTCTACAAGCACATTACGCACGATTACGACAATCCGCTGGCATGGACGCATAACCGTGTCGAAGGCCGTAGCGAATATACGCAGTTGTTGTTCGTGCCCAAGCGTGCGCCTTTCGACATGTGGGACCGTGAAGGTCGCAAGGGTCTGAAGCTGTATGTGAAGCGTGTGTTCATCATGGACGACGCCGAGCAGTTGTTGCCGTCTTACCTGCGTTTTGTGCGTGGGGTGATCGATTCTGCTGATCTGCCGCTGAACGTGTCGCGTGAAATCCTGCAGGAAAGCCGCGATGTGCGGGCGATTCGTGAGGGTTCGACCAAGCGCATCCTGTCGTTGCTGGAAGATCTGGCCGAGAACAAGCCGGAAGAGTACGCCACATTCTGGACTGAATTCGGCCAGGTGCTGAAGGAAGGTACGGGCGAGGATGCTTCCAATCTGGAGCGCATCTCCAAGTTGCTGCGTTTTGCCAGCACGCACACGGGCGAGCAGGCCCAGACGGTCAGCCTGGCGGACTATGTGTCGCGCATGAAGGAAGGTCAGGACAAGATCTACTACGCGTCGGCTGAGACGTTCGCCGCGGCGGCCAACTCGCCGCATCTGGAAGTGTTCCGCAAGAAGGGCATCGAGGTGCTGCTGTTGTGGGAGCGTGTGGATGAGTGGATGTTGTCGTACTTGCGTGAGTTCGACGGCAAGTCGTTGCAGTCGGTTGCCAAGGGTGGCCTGGATCTGGATGCGCTGGCTGACGAAGAAGAGAAGAAGCGCGCTACCGATGTGGCTGAGCAGTTCAAGCCTATGGTGGAACGTCTACAGGCGTCGCTGGGCGACAAGGTGAAGGAAGTTCGCGTGACGCTGCGTCTGGTGGATTCGCCGGCATGCGTGGTGGTGGGCGATAACGAGCTGAGCCCGCACCTGATGCGCATGCTGAAGTCGGCGGGTCAGGAAGCGCCGGTGGTCAAGCCTGTGCTGGAGATCAACCCCGAGCACCCGCTGATCGGTCGTATCGGTCAGGCGTCGGATGACGATTTCGATGCGTGGGCTGCCGTGCTGCTGGATCAAGCCATGTTGGCCGAGGGTGCGCAGATCGCCGATCCGGCTGGCTATGTGAAGCGTTTGAACACGCTGTTGCTGAAGATCTAAAGGTCTTGCAGGTCAAAGGCCGTGGAGGGCGCCGATGTGGCGTCCTCCACGGCTTTTTTATTGGATGGCAGTGGGGGCAGTGGATGGCAGTGCAGCTGATCGGCTGAGATCGATCAAATTCCTGGCGTCAGGCGCTCTGAATCTGGAAGTCCGAACGAGTTGTGTCGGACGAGTTGACCAAAGTAGATGACCGGGATAGATGAATCCAACCAGGCTTGTTCTGCCTGATAACAGAAGCTGGCCGGGCAATGGGCTCGTACGGTAGCGCGACGCGGTCTTGCGACTTCCGGGCCCAAACCGCTTTCAGGTGATCAGCACAGGCCAAACCAGGTCACCGCATCAGCCGACCCCATCAAACCCCCGGCAACAATCTCCGCGCCACGCCGCTGGTCTGCCCATACTTCACCCAGTCGAACGCACCGCCCGGATCAGTCTTGCGCCCTGGCGCAATATGCTCGTGTCCACGCACGGCCGCCAGTGGATAGCGCGCCTTGAGCACCGGCCACAACGCCGCCAGCGTCGCGTATTGATCATCCAGATAAGGCATCACATCCGTGCCTTCGACTTCGATCCCGATGGAGAAATCGTTGCAGCGTTCGCGTCCCTTGTAGCTGGACACGCCCGCGTGCCATGCCCGGCGTTCGGTGCTGACGAACTGCACGATGCTGCCGTCGCGTCTCACGAAAAAATGCGCCGACACACGCAATCCGGTCAGGTTGACGAACCAGGGGTGATCGTTCAGGTCGATGGTGTTCTGGAACAGCGCCTGTACATAAGGTCCGCCGAATTGCCCGGGGGGCAGGCTGATGTTGTGCACCACCAGCAATGACACTTGAGCGCCCGCCGGGCGCCGGTCGTGGTTGGGAGAGGGGGCGAGGGTGACGTTCCTGCCCGGTTCCAGCCAGCCGTGTCGGTCCAGCCTGAGCGTCTGTCGGGACATGTGGGACGGCACGGGCTGCCTCACACCTGCCGCACGCCCAGCTGGGCGTGGGCGTCGCTGCACCAGGTCTTGCCGTCTTTCATCAGCGCTTCAGAGCGCGGCAGGTGGATGCCGCAGTGCGCACATCGCACCATGGGTTCGGAGGCCCCCAGCGTGGGGTCGGGTGCGCCGCGGGTCGGTTTGGCCGATGTGCGTTTGTCCTGGCGGGCCCGGCTGGCCTCTTCCGGCTTGGCGCGGGGCACGGCGTTGCGGGCGGCTGCGCGGCTGGCGACTACGCGCATGACCAGCAGCGCGACGATGATGACAAGCACCCATAAGAAAAGTTTGCCCACTTCAGCTCCGGTGCAAGATGACTTCGAGAACGAAACGCGTGCCGGTATAGGCCAGCAGCAGGAATGCAAAGCCGGTCAGGGTCCAGCGCAGGGCGACCTGGCCGCGCCAGCCGCGAACGCTGCGGCCCACCAGCAGACCGCCGAAGGTCAGCCACGACAGCAGGGTGAAAACGGTTTTGTGGTCGAAGGGCAGGACGTCGCCGGTCAGCACGAGCGAGGTGACCGAGCCTGAACCGACGGCCAGGGTCAGGGCGATGAAACCGACTGCGATGACACGAAACAGCAGGCGTTCCTGCACCAGCAGGGGCGGCTGGGAGTCCAGGACGCGCCCGAAGATGGTGCGCTCGGCGGCGGATTCCAGGGGGCGGTGCAGGCGGCGCTCCAGCAGAGCCATCAGCAGGGCCTGCATGGCGCCTACCGTCATCAGGCCGTAGGCGGCCAGGGCAATGATGAGGTGGGTGCGCAGCATGGCGCTCTCGCCGTGTACGACGGTCATGCCCTGGGGCCAGATGGCGGCCAGGGCGGTGGCCAGGGTGGCCGCCGGCAGCAGGAACAGCTGCAGGCCGTCGATGCGCACCACCAGGCTTTCCAGCCAGAACACCAGCAGGCCCAGCCAGATGGCGGCCGAGAGCGCGAGCGCCCAGCCGACGAACAGGGCGCCGCCGGGCAGCATGCTCAGCTTCAGGCCGATGCCGTGCAGAACCAGCGCGACCAGGAAGATGCCGCGAGAGCGATTGCTGCTGCGTTCGATGCTGGCGCCGCGTGCCAGACGCACCCACAGGAGGATGGCCAACAGGGCATAGGCGACTGCGGCCGCGCCGTGAAATACAATGCCAGAAGACATAACCACCGTATCGTTCGCCACCCGGTGTGGGTGGCCGCATTGGAGCCGGGCGTCGGTAGACGCGGCGGCCACGTTCTAATTGATTAGTTTAAGCGGAAACGCCTCTCATGCTCGATAACTTAACGCAACGCCTGACCAGGGTGGTCAAGACCATCCGGGGCGAAGCTCGTCTGACTGAAACAAACACGCAGGATATGCTGCGTGAAGTGCGCATGGCACTGCTGGAGGCTGACGTTTCGTTGCCTGTGGTGCGCGATTTCGTGGCCCGCGTCAAAGAAAAGGCGATGGGCGAAGAGGTCGTGGCCAGCCTGAAGCCCGGCCAGGCGCTGGTGGGCGTGGTCAACCGCGAGCTGACGGCGCTGATGGGGGGCGATCTGGGCCCGCATGCCAGCGAACTGTCGCTGGCGGTGCAGCCGCCCGCGATCATCCTGATGGCTGGTCTGCAGGGGGCGGGCAAGACGACCACTACCGGCAAGCTGGCCAAGTGGCTGTCCGAGGGGCAACACACCCAGAACGGCCGTAAATCGGGCAAGAAGAAGGTGCTGGTGGTCAGTGCCGACGTCTATCGCCCGGCGGCTATCGAGCAGTTGAAGACGGTTGCCGGCCAGGTGGGCGTGGATTTCCTGCCTTCGGACATCAGCCAGAAGCCGCTGGCGATTGCGCGCAACGCGGTCGATCATGCACGCCGTCACCACTACGACGTGCTCATCGTCGATACGGCAGGTCGCCTGGGTATCGACGAAGCGATGATGATCGAGATCCGTGCGCTCTACGACGAGATCAAGCCGGTCGAGACCCTGTTCGTGGTCGACGCGATGCAGGGGCAGGACGCGGTGAACACCGCCAAGGCCTTTGCCGATGCGCTGCCTCTGACAGGCGTGGTGCTGACCAAGCTGGACGGTGACTCACGCGGGGGCGCGGCGCTGTCGGTGCGTCACGTGACGGGCAAGCCGCTGAAGTTCGTGGGGGTGTCGGAAAAGCTGGACGGGATCGAGCCCTTCCATGCCGACCGGATGGCGCAGCGTGTGCTGGGCATGGGCGACATCGTGTCGCTGGTCGAGCAGGCCCAGCAGAACATCGACATTGCCGAAGCGCAGAAGCTGGCCGCCAAGATCAAGACGGGCAACAAGTTCGACCTGAACGATTTTCGGGATCAACTGGGCCAGGTCAAGAAAATGGGCGACATGGGCTCGATGCTGGAAAAGCTGCCGGCTCAGTTCCAGGCGGCCGCCAGCCAGTTGCAGGGTGGTCAGGCCGAGAAGCAGCTGCGTCGCACGGAGGGTATTCTGAACTCCATGACGCCGGCCGAACGTGCCAAGCCCGAACTGATCAAGGCGCAGCGCAAGCGCCGTATTGCCGCAGGTTCGGGCGTGCCGGTGCAGGAAGTGAACAAGCTGCTGAATCAGTTCGAGCAGATGCAGGGCATGATGAAGCAGATGCAGAAGGGCGGCATGGCCAAGATGATGCGCGCAATGGGCGGCATGAAGGGTCTGGCCGGCAAGTTCGGCAAGCGTTGATCCAGGCAGGCCGTCGCGGCTAGCGATTGACTCGGGGTGCGGCGCAGGAGTCGCGCATCACGAACTCCGTGGGAATCTGGATGAGTGATGCCTTGGCTGCGTCCTTGCCCGACATTTGCCGCAGCAGCATCGTGGCGGCCTCTGTGCCCAGGGCATAGGCGTCGTAGCGGATGACGCTGATCGCTGGTGTGGCCAGGCGCGCCAGTGGCGTGTCGTTGGAACACACCAGCGACATATCGCCCGGCACGGACACGCCCGCCCCGCGCAGGGCAGACAGCACCCCTTCCAGCAGATGCATGCCGGCGGCCACGATGGCCGTTGGCGGGTTCGCCATGCGCAGCAGCAACTGGGTTTCCCGGAAGGCGTAGTCCTGGGCAAAGCTGTCCAGGCGCAGCAGTTCAGGGTCCAGGGGCAGGTCTGCTTCCTCGTGCGCGCGTATCAGGCCGGCCAGCCGATCCTTGCCCACGCGATTGCGGCGCCCGCCGCTGATCAAGGCAATGCGCCGATGGCCCAGGCCG
>JAEYZR010000152.1 GCA_023427945.1 Pseudomonadota bacterium
AGCTTGAACCCGATCTGCCGCTGGTGCGCGGTGATGCCGTACTGCTGGCCCAGGCCGTTGCCAACCTGATGGACAACGCCGTGAAGTATGCAGAAGGGCCTATCCTGGTGTCGGCAAGCCTGCATGACGGCCGCCTGAGCCTGGATGTCGCTGATCGCGGGCCGACGCTTTCCCCCCAGGAACGCCAGCGAATCTTTCAAACGTTCTATCGCAGCCCGAACGCGCTCGGCATACGCGGCGCAGGCCTGGGACTGTCGATTGCCCAGGCGGTGGCCCATGCGCATGGGGGTGGCATGACTGTCATGCCCAGACAGGATGGCGGGAACATCTTCAGGCTCGACCTGCCTCTTGCCGATGTGCCGCCTATCGCGCCGGATTTCGCCGCCGATGACGGCCCCGATGTTGCTGCCCATGCCGACCCGGACGTTCCAGTCGATGAGGCCTCGGACGCGGCCCCCGCCATCGACTCGCAGACCCGCGAAGCAGCCAGAACAAAGGCTCCGGAATCGTGACCGCCGCGACCGTCTCCTATAGCGGGACCAGGGTCCTGATCGTCGAGGACGATCCTGCCCTGCGCGCCATGCTGCTGGCGGTGCTGCGTACCGAGGGGTTCGATGTATGCGAAGCCCACAACCTGCAGACCGCCCGCGCTGCTCTGGATCATGCCCAGACCGCACAGGTGCCCCCTGCCCTGGTGATCCTGGACCTCAACCTGCCTGACGGACAGGGCAGCGAGCTGTTCATGTCGCACCCGACATTGCGCGACATGGCCACGCTGGTGATCTCCGCCCGCAGCGAAGAAGCCAACAAGATCGCGCTGCTGGACGCGGGTGCAAACGACTACCTGGTCAAGCCGTTCGGCGTGGGCGAATTGCTGGCCCGCATACGCGTTGCACTGCGCAGACGGCCCGCCAGCGCGCCTGTCCCGGCGCTTGCCTATGCCTACAAAGGCCTGAGCATCGACCTGGACAAACACCGGGTCGTACGCGATGGCGAAGTGCTGAAGCTGACCCCTACCGAGTTCCGGATCCTGGCGGTGCTGGCCGCAAAGGCCGGCAGTGTGGTCACGCACAGGCAGTTGCTGGTGGATGTGTGGGGGGCAGAGTACAGCGACCACACGCACTATCTTCGTGTCTACGTCGGTAATCTGCGCGCAAAGCTCGAAAAAGATCCCACCCAGCCGCAGTATCTGCAGACCGAAGTGGGCGTGGGCTACCGCCTGGCGATGGACTGAGGCCCGAGCGGCTGGCGGGTCGCCTCCGTGGCATTTTGTGGTGACGGCCGCGATCTTTATGCGTTCTTTACACGCGCGGCGCTACAACGACAGCATCCCCACCACCCAGGTTGCATCGATGAGCACCATCCCGCAGGACAATTCCCGTAACAACAGCAGTCTTGCCGCGCTTTCACTAGGCGCGCTGGGCGTTGTGTATGGCGATATCGGCACCAGTCCGCTGTACGCCATGAAAGAAGTGTTTTCCCCGGCTCACAGCATTCCCCTGGACGCCCCCCACATCATCGGCGCGGTATCGGTCATTTTCTGGGCATTGATGCTGGTCGTCACCCTGAAGTATGTCCTGCTGGTGTTGCGTGCCGACAACCGGGGCGAAGGCGGGATCATGGCGCTGACCGCGCTGGCCGGAAAGACGGCGGGCAAGAACCAGAGTCGTCGCAACGTCCTGCTCCTGCTCGGGCTGTTCGGCGCGGCCCTGTTCTACGGCGACAGCATCATCACACCGGCGATTTCGGTGCTGGGCGCCGTCGAGGGGGCCGTGTTCATCGCCCCCGAATTCGAGGTCCTGGTCCTGCCTGTCTGCGTGACTATTCTGCTGGGCCTGTTCATGATGCAGCGCTACGGTACGGCGACCGTAGGCAAGCTGTTCGGCCCCATCATCGTGGCGTGGTTTGCCACGCTGGCCCTGGTGGGTGTGCTCAACATCATGGAAGAGCCACGCATTCTGCTCGCGCTGAATCCCATGTACGCCATCGACTTCCTGATGGATCGCGGCCCCATGATGTTCGCGGCGTTCGCCAGCATCGTGCTGGTGCTGACAGGCGCCGAAGCGCTTTACGCCGACATGGGTCATTTCGGCAAAAAACCGGTGCGCCTGGCCTGGTGCGCCTTCGTGTTGCCGGCGCTGGCACTGAACTACATGGGCCAGGGTGCGCTGCTGATCAAATCACCGCAGGCCCTGCACAACCCGTTCTACATGATGTTCGACGAAGCCTTTCTGATTCCCGCCGTCATACTGGCCACGATGGCTTCCGTCATTGCATCGCAGGCGGTTATTTCAGGCGCCTACTCGATGACGCGGCAAGCCATGCAACTGGGTTTCCTGCCCCGCCTGCAGGTGCAATTCACCTCCGACACGGAGTCGGGCCAGATTTACATGCCCCAGGTCAATCGCGTGCTGCTCGTGGCCGTGCTGTTCGTGACCATAGGTTTTGGCAATTCGTCCGACCTGGCAGCGGCCTACGGCATTGCCGTGACCGGCACCATGTTGATCACCACCATCCTGACCTACTTCGTGGTGCGCCACACCTGGCGCATGCCGCTTGCCGTGGCAATCGGCGCCACCTTCGTATTCCTCACGATCGACATCGTGCTGGTGGCGTCCTGCCTGGTCAAATTCTTCGATGGGGGCTGGTTCCCGCTGTTGCTGGCCGGGGTCATCTTCACCCTGATGTCCACGTGGAAACGCGGGCGCACGCTGCTGATG
>JAEYZR010000240.1 GCA_023427945.1 Pseudomonadota bacterium
CTGATGCGCCCGGCGGCGACAATGCACCCTCCGCCAGCCGCGATTCCCCGGCCGGCAATGGGGCAGCTCCCGCCAATGAGGGCGCGCCTGCATCCGGCAGCGCCCCGGCGCCCGCCCCCACTCAATAATCCGACACAAGACGCATCACAACGTATTCATTGTAAGTAGTAACATGCCGACTTCGAACCCCTTGCGCGCGGGCGTTTGGGTGGGCTGGGCTGGCCCCGACAAGCCATGAAAAAGACACCTTCACTATGAACCTACACACCATTTCACGCCTTGCCGTCCTGACTTCCGCCGGTGCGCTGCTCGCAGGCTGCGCCACGGTACAGAACCCGGACGCTCGCGATCCCTGGGAAGGCTTCAACCGCAACGTCTATGCCTTCAACGATACGGTCGATCGCGCTGTGCTGCGTCCCGTTGCCGAGGCCTACACCTATGTCACCCCCCAACCGGTTCGCAGTTGTGTCAGCAACGTGTTCAGCAACCTGGGTGACGTCTGGGGCGCGGCCAACAGCTTCTTGCAAGGACGGGGGCTGGACGGAATCAACACCTTGGGCCGTTTCATGTTCAACACGACGATGGGCGTGGGCGGGTGTTTCGATGTCGCCAGCAAGACCGGCGCCCACAAGATCCCCAACGACTTCGGCGTGACGCTGGGTGTATGGGGTCTGGGCCAGGGTCCTTACCTTGTGCTGCCGCTGCTGGGCTCGAGCTCGGTGCGCGATGGCGTGGGCTTCGTGGGCGATGTCTACGGCAATCCGCTGGGCCTGACCCAGATCGAAAACGTGCGTTGGCGCAACTCCCTGCTGGGCCTGCGCCTGGTGGACACGCGTGCGCAGTTGCTGGAAGCCAGCCGCACGGTCGACCGCGTCGCGCTGGACCCCTACAGCTTCGTGCGCGACGCCTACCTGCAACGCCGTGCCGCCCAGGTCAACGGCCGCGACGGCGGTGCTGCCTTGCCCGATTACTCCATCGACGACGATGAGCCGGCACCTAACATGCCCGCCGTCAATCCGAACGCCCCGGCAGCCACTGATCTGAATCAACCGATCAAACCTCGCTGAGGCACGGTACGTGCAACGCACGTACCGCCGTTCCAAACTTGCAGGAGCCACAATGACTCGACAGCCCCTATTTACCGCTTTTCGACAGTATCTGATCGCCGGCCTGATGGGCATAGCCCTCATGGCGCACGCCCATGCCAAGCCGGATCCCCACGGCGCGCCCGACAAATTCGTGCTGACCGCCGCCAATGAAGCGCTGGACGTATTGAAGAAAGATCCCAACCTGAAGGCCGGCGATCTGAACGCCGTCAACAAGGCGGTCGACACCTACATCCTGCCCTACGTGGATTTCAACAAGACCACGCGCCTGGCAGCAGGCCGCTACTGGCGCCAGGCCAATGCCGACCAGCAACGTCGTCTGGCCGATGCCTTTCGCGGCACCCTGGTGCGCACGTACAGCGGCGCCCTGTCCAACGTGAACGCCAACACCACCATCAACATGCTGCCTTTCCGGGGTGATCCCTCGGCGTCGGACGTCGTGGTCAGCTCGACCATCACCCGCCCGACCGGCAACCCGGTTCGCGCCGACTATCGACTCGAGAAAACGGCCCAAGGCTGGAAGATCTACGACATCAACGTCGAAGACATCTGGTTGATCCAGAACTACAGAAACCAGTTCGCGCAGGAAATCCAGCGTTCGGGCATCGAAGGCCTGATCAAGTCGCTGAACCAGCGCAATCAGTAAGCCTGTCTAATAGGGCGGCGGCGCCTGCGCCGCCGTACTGGACATGTAGGGATCAAAAAAGCTGCCTGCAGTCATGCCCGGAATGTATTGATCCGAGATATAGGCACGGCAGCGCTGTATGAAGGCCTGCGTCAGACGGGAAGGCTTCATCGGTTTGTAGGTAGCCAGCCCCAGCAGCATGGGGCGTTGCTCACCGGCCAGGCGCAGGCGCACCAGGCGCTTGCCATCCAGCGACTGCGTCGATCTGGGCCGCACATTGAAAAGTGCGTAACCCATGCCATTGGCAGCCATCGACCGAACCACGTCTTCGGAACGCGAGCGCGCCACGATGTTGGGCTCCAGGCCTGCCTTGGAAAACAACGACAGAAAATACTCCCGGCTCATGGGCAAATCCAGCAACACCATCGGCTGACGCGCCAGTTCCTCCAGCGTGACGGCAAGCTGCTGCGCCAACGGATGCAACTCGCTCACCAGCACATGGGGTGGCAGGTGCGCGAGCGTCTCGAAAAGAATTTCCTCGCCCAGCTGTAGGTCGTAGGTAAGCGCAACGTCGATTTCAAGGGTGTGCAGCTTGTGAATGAGCTCCTGCTGATCGCCTTCGACCATATGCAGCTCGATCTTCTCGAATGCTCGTGAGAAACCGAAGATGACTTCGGGTGCGATCATGGGCGCGAGCGGCTGAAAGCAGCCCACCCGCAACACCCCTTGCATGGTTTCGTTGGAGTCGGAGGCAATTTCGTACAGCCTGTTTGCGCGCTCGAGCAGGTCTTCGCATTCCTGCATGACCTGTGTGCCGAGGTGCGTCAGGGCCAACCCCTTGGAAGGATGGCGCACGAACAGCTGCACACCAAGTTCGGCTTCGATATGGGCGATGGCGGCCGAGATGGACGGCGGTGAAATGTGGATCTGGGCCGAGGCCGAAGCGATGCTGCCATGCTTGGCAGTCGCTACGAGATACTCCATCTGGCGCAGGGAAATACGGTTGAGCATAGGTCCGATCCGCGCACACAGGATCGAAAGGCCGACCCTGAAAGCGTGCAATTATGGCATGGGCGCTCAGGATGCCGTCAAAGGTTGCCCGGCACACCAAAGCTTGGCGCGGCACGCGGGTCGCGGGCACGGGCAATGTAATCCTGGATCTGGGGTTCGTAG
>JAEYZR010000017.1 GCA_023427945.1 Pseudomonadota bacterium
CAAGACGGTGGAGGCGCACCGCGCCAACATCATGGAAAAGTTGGAGGTCACGACAGTGGCTGATTTGATGAAAGTGGCCCTGGCCAAACCTGAGACACACGCATGACCGCTCGTATTATTGATGGCAATCTTCTATCCCAAAAAATCCGCGCCGAGGTGGCCGAACGTGCCGCAGACCTGAAGGTCCGTGGCATTCACCCTGGACTGGCCGTCGTGCTGGTCGGTGACAGCGCAGCATCCCAAGTCTATGTACGCAACAAGGTTGCGGCCTGCGAGAAGGCCGGCATTCATTCCGTGCTGGAGCAGTATCCCGCTTCGATGACCGAAGCCGAACTGCTGGCTCGCGTGCACGCGTTGAACAACGACGACAGCATCCACGGCATTCTGGTGCAGTTGCCATTGCCAGCGCATATGAACGCGCACAAAGTGATCGAGGCCATCTCGGCCGAGAAAGACGTCGATGGCTTTCACGTCAGCAACGCCGGTTTGCTGATGACTGGCCAACCCTTGTTCCGCCCCTGCACGCCTTATGGCGTCATGAAGATGCTGGAGTCGGAAAACGTGGGCCTGCGTGGCGCCGAAGCCGTGATCGTGGGCGCGAGCAACATCGTGGGCAAACCGATGGCCATGCTGCTGCTTGCCGCAGGTGCGACCGTTACACTGTGCAACTCCAAGACGCGCGACCTGGGAGCCCAGACACGCCGTGCCGATATCCTGGTGGTGGCCACCGGGCGCCCGCGCATGGTGACGGGCGACATGATCAAACCGGGCGCAGTGGTCATCGATGTGGGCATCAACCGTGGCGAAGACGGCAAACTGTGCGGCGATGTCGAGTTCGACACCGCACGCGAGGTGGCTGGCGCAATCACCCCGGTACCCGGCGGTGTCGGCCCGATGACCATCGCCATGCTGCTGGTCAACACGCTTGAAGCCGCAGAGCGCAAGATAGCTGTCTGAATTTTTAAGTCGAGCCTGATCCCCATGAGTTCTAATCCGCTGCTAGCCCCTATTGACGACCTGATCGACTATCGTTCGGTGACACCCGAGCATATCGGGCCTGCCATGGAGGAATTGCTGGCGCGTGCGCGCCAGGCCGTCGAACACGCCGCCGACCCGTCGCTGCCGCCCACGTGGGAGGCCGTGGTCTCCCCGCTGGATGGCGCCTCGGCGCTACTGTGGCGCGCCTGGTCTGTGGCGGGGCACATCAATGCCGTGGTCAACACGCCCGAGCTGCGCGAAGCCTATAACGACGCGCTGCCCAAAGTGTCGGCATTCGGTACCTGGGTCGGTCTGCATGAAGGACTGTACAAGCAGTATCAGCGCCTGGAACAGGCCAGCGACTTCGACCAGTGGCCGGCGGTGCGCCAGCGCGTGGTCAGCCTCTCGTTGCGCGATTTTCGCCTCAGTGGCGTGCAACTCGAAGGCACCGACCGGGAGCGCTATGCGGTCATCTCGGATCGTGAGGCGCAGGTTTCACAGAAATTCTCCGAGAACGTGCTGGACGCCATCGACGCCTACAGCCTCGATCTTGCTGACGCATCGCGCCTGCGCGGCATTCCCCAGGACGTTCAGGATGCCGCCCGCGAGACGGCTCGTGCGGCAGGTGTCGAAGGTTGGCGCCTGACGTTGAAGATGCCGTGCTATTTGCCTGTCATGCAGTATGCCGAGGATCGCGAACTGCGCGAGACGCTATACCGTGCTTACGGCACCGTTGCCTCCGAACAGGGCAAACCCGAGCTGGATAATTCGACGCTCATCGAAGAGTTGCTGGCCCTGCGTGCCGAAGAAGCCCAATTGCTGGGGTTCGACAACTTTGCAGCGTTGAAATTACAGACGCGCATGGCGCAAGATGCGGATGAGGTCATCCATTTTCTGCACGACCTGGCCCGGCGCGCCCGCCCGCACGCCGAGCGCGATCTGGCAGAATTGCGCGCGTTTGCCAAGGACACGCTAGGCATGGACACCCTCGAGCCCTGGGACAACGGGTTCGTATCCGAACGCCTGCGCCAGGCGCGCTACGCGTACTCGGACGATGAGGTCAAGCGCTATTTCACCGAACCGCGTGTGATCGACGGCTTGTTCGATGTCACCGAAACACTGTTCGATGTACGCCTGAAGGCCTGCGAGCTGTCGGTCTGGAACGAAGATGCCCGTGGCTATTGCGTGGAAAATGCCCAGGGCGACACGCTGGGCTACCTTTATCTGGATCTGTATGCGCGCGCCGGCAAGCAAGGCGGTGCCTGGGTGGACAGCGAGCGCAGCCGGCGCGTGCTGCACGGCGTCGTGCAGACACCGGTGGTCTATCTGACGTGCAATTTTTCGCGTCCTTCTGCCAATCAGGCGGCGCTGCTGACGCACGACGATGTGATCACGCTCTTTCACGAGATGGGACACGCCCTGCACGCCCTGCTCTCCGAGGTCGACGAGCCCGGCGCCTCGGCTTTTTCCAGTGTGGAATGGGATGCCATCGAATTGCCATCGCAGTTCATGGAGAACTTCTGCTGGGAATGGCGTGTCGTGCAGAAACTGTCGGCGCATGTGCAGACGGGTGAACCCTTGCCGCGCGATCTCTTTGATCGCATGATTGCCGCGCGCAATTTCCAAAGCGGCATGCAGACGGTACGTCAGATCGAGTTTTCGCTGTTCGACATGCTGATCCACAATCGTGCCCAGGGGATGGACATCGCAGCGGTGCTGGATCTGCTGAACACGGTGCGCCAGGAGGTGTCGGTGCTGTTTCCGCCTGCCTGGCACCGTTTTCCGCACGCCTTCTCGCACCTGTTCGCAGGGGGTTACGGCGCGGGTTACTACAGCTACAAGTGGGCCGAAGTGCTTTCTGCCGACGCCTACGAAGCCTTCGAAGAGGCGGCGCGAGACAAGGCGCAGCAGGAAGAAGGCGAGATCGACACGCTGGACCGTGATACCGGCCTGCGGTTCAAACGTGAGGTGCTCGCGGTGGGTGGCATGCGGTCTGCGGCGCAATCATTCGCCGCCTTCCGTGGCCGGGCTCCGCGCATGGACGCGCTGCTGCGCCATCAAGGCATGACCGATGCGCCCGCCACTTCCTGATCCGGGCCGACGGCGCCTGCTGCGCCTGGGCTCGCGTGCCGGCCTGATGGCCTTCGCGGCGGCCGCCCCGATGATCTCCGGGTGCAGCGACGCCGATGTGCAATGGTCGCTCTACAACGTGCGCGGGCACCTGCCCGATCTGAAGTTTTCCCTGATCGGTCCCGACGGGTCCCCTTTCACCGAAGAGGCCGTTCAAGGCAAGACCGTCCTGATGTTCTTCGGATTCGCGAGCTGCCCGGACGTCTGCCCCACCACGATGGCTCAGTTGACCGAAGTATTGCGCCTGCTCGGTCCCGCTGGCGAGAATGTCCGTATTCTTTTCGTCAGCGTCGATCCGTTTCGAGATACCCCGGCGTTACTGCAAGCCTATGTCAGCGCGTTCAACACCAGCGCCATCGGTCTGACCGGCGAGGAACGCGCCATTGCGGCGCTGGCCAAGCGCTATCGCGTGGCCTACCAGATCGAAGCCCCCAGGAATGCAGACGAGCCCGGGCAGTACGACGTGACGCACAGCCGTGGCGTGTACATC
>JAEYZR010000059.1 GCA_023427945.1 Pseudomonadota bacterium
GGTTATTAAGACGACGGCGAATCTGAGTCGCAGGGCATTGCCGCTCTGCGGACCCTAAATAAAAACAGGGCAACCAGGAAGCCCGGCTGCCCTGCATGCGAACCGCTGACTCAGCGAGCCCGCGAAATCCGGACCTCAGCCCCCCGGCGCTTCACTTCGAGCCCCTCGGAAGGCAGGATGCGCAGGCCTTCCAACCCCTTGATATAGCTCGAGCCCTGCATCTGCATCACACGGATCTTGTTGCGCATACCCACCGGGTTGTGGACTGGCATGCCAAACATCCAGACTTCGTCAAGAATACGCGCCGAATTGAATTCGCCCGTATTTTGAGCCACCGGCCCCAGGCACAGCATGTGGCCTTCGCGACCAAACACCGGGAACTGGTTGAGTTCGCACGACACTGTCCAGGTAGTGCCACCCTCGTAGCGATGCCCCGTATTCAGATCCCACCACGCATCGCCGTGGGGCAGATAGACCTGTACGCTGTTGCCAGGCTGGGTGACCGGAGCGACCAGCAATGCCGGGCCCAGCAGATACTGATGGTCCCAGGCGTGAGCCTGCTTGTCGGCTGGAAACGACATGGCCATCGAGCGCTGCACCGGCAGTCCGGTACGCACGGAGTCTTCGATGGCGCCCAATACGTAGGGCACCAGTCGGTAGCGCCACTGCATCCACAGCTTGACCAGTGCGGCGGTTTCCTCATCGAACGACCAGGGCAGAAGGCCGTCCTTGCCCTGGAACGTCAAGTTGGACGAAAACACTCCCATCGTCAGCCAACGCACATAAAGTTCGGCCGTCATGGGTGCAACGTCGGACTGTGCATCGCCGATATTGATGGTTTGCACCGGCAGGCCGCTAGCACCGATGGAGAGCGCACATCGCAGCGAGTGCTGGATGCCTTCCCAGTCGTTCACCACCCGAGGCCCGACCTGCCAGGGCAGGCGTTGGCCCGCGGGGAAAAGATCGGTGCTGAGCACGACACCCTCGGAGGGCACCTTGTGACCAGCCACGGCATCGAACAGGGCTCGCCGCACCAGCAGGGGATAGATGGTGCGCAGCACCGCGGAGGTCTCCCCGCCACGTGCCGTCACGCCATCAGGGATGGCAATGTGCGCATCGCAGGCGGCCGCAGCCAGGCCATCGTCAAGCAACTGACGATGACGCTCCACCCAGAGGTTGTATGTGTCGCGATACGTCAGATCGAGCAGGCCATAAGGACGCCCGCCGGTCGCTTCGTTGCCGTCGAAAACCTGTGCACTGCCATCGTCGCGTGTGAGCAGCCAGCCACGATCCTCGAGCTCTTCGAACAGCGCCGTGCCCTGTGCCACACCCGGAAAGGTGGGCGCGGCCACATGAACGTTGTGCTTGCGAAACGAGGCCAACATATCCCGAGCGTCGGGAAAACGAGCCGTGTCCCAGTCGAACACGGCCTTGTCGGCCTGAAACTGCCAGGCAGCCGGCCGGGCGAGCGATACCGCATCCAGTCCGATCTGTTCCTGGCGAAACCGTTCGACCAGAGCGATGGTATCGCCGGCGCTTTCGTCCTTGGCCTGTTCGAGCCAGGCCCCCATCGCCCAAAGCGTAGGCTGGCCCGCGCGTCCCGTCAGGGCGGAGTATTGACCCAACATATCGATGGGATCGCCACCGAAGATGAACACGTCGAGCACGCGGTCTTCGACCGTCAAAAGATAGGACGAGGGATGATCTTCGGTGCCCACGGCATGATGCACGCGCCGCGCCGTATTGGCATACACGCCCCAGCCCGTCGGGCTCCAGGCCAGCGGCAGCGCACGATGCTCGGGGTCGTCCGACACGACGGTGTCGCTGCGCCGGTCGAGATCGCCCGGAGTCTCACCCAGGCCGTAGACGGGCTCGCCATCGGCCAGCGCCAGATTCAGCGACCAGACCGCCTCGGCGGAATCGTCCAGCTGATGATACCCGAAGGCTGGCGCATGCACCGACGCCTCGGAACGAAGCAACAGCGTGTCACCGCGCATCAAGGAAAAGCGCAAGGGCGAACTTTCAAGCTGCAGGACGATATCGCCCTGGGTGATCTGCCACCCCTGAGCGTTATCGAGCGGCGTAACGGTTGCCTCGCCGACGGCTTCGTCGCGAGCAAGCAGCATTTCGGCCAGCGCACGCGCACGCGTGCTGGGCTTTTCGTCGTTTACCACTGCGGCCATCGCGCAACGCAGGCGAAAAACGCCGGGCGAGTGGGCCTCGACGATCAGTCGCAAGCCTTCGCCCGCATCGAAATCGATGCGAGAAGATCGGGAAGTCAGCAACTCGACGGCGTCAAGTTGCGTAATGTGGTCATAGTCGTACTCGGGCGGCACAGAAGGTCCCCTGGCTATAGCCAAAAACCATCAAAGGACGCTATTTTGACGGATTTACGCAGTGAAATAAACTCACATCTCGTGTAGAAACGAGTTGGCGCGCCCTATCGCACGCTCGGGCTCGCGCTTTGAGCGGCTCCTCAAACACTCTCCGAACAGACCGACGTCGGCCACAAACCCGCGCCGTTGCTCGTTCTAGCCAAAATCCAAGACTCGTGTTCGAACGTCCGCACCCGGCCCTGCGGCCTCTGGATGTTTTTTTTCGGCCAGCGCAAATATCCTCCGTTCCTGCCGGGATAAGCGCTCGATAGCCTCCCAAGATGCTGTGATCTTGCCTGAACCGGGCTTCCCAAAGTGGCTGTCTCCTTCGACTCGGAGACGAGTACAGCGATGTGGATGGGCGCATCATGCAACGACTTGCCGCATGTTGGAAGCTCATTCGACTCGGTATTGCGCAGACAGGTCTCGACGAGCATCATCGAGGCGCAATCAGGGCAGCAAGATCCCGATCAAGGACATCAGGCTCGCCGGCCAGCCCACCCGCGATCATGTCGGCGGCCAAGGCCGACCAGGTCAGGCCGCGAGAAGCATAGGCGGTGGCCACCCAGATGCCCGGATTCGACACAAGCTCACCGATCACCGGCAACCGGCCCGGCACGACGGCCCGCCAGCCCGCCCAGCCCGGATAAGGAGCGTTCGCAGGCCCAGCGTACGAATCGGACGTTTCTGCAACCAGAGCAGGATGGAGTCGAGGGTGGGCGACTTCGTCCAGCAAGCCGAGCATTTTCTGAATGTTGGTCTGTTGACCTGCCAAAGACACGCTGGATTGCGATGCGCCGTGCGCATACGTGCTGCCGACCGCTATATGCCCCTCAACGGCAGGCAACACATAGCCTTCTCCACCGATCACGCATTCAGGCCCCTTTGGCAGAAGATGGGCAGGCAGCAAACTTATTTCGCCCGCCAATCGATGCATGCTGGCCAACAGGGGCACATCGGCCAGCATGTCACTGGCCTCTAGAATGCCGGCGCTTGCATGGGCGGCAGCAACGACGATGTACGCCGCCTCGGCAAGTACAGCCCCGCCTGCATCCAGCACCCGCCAACCCGTGCCCGACGACTCGACCCGATGCACCATTGCATCGATCAAAGAGATTCCCGGAGTAGCGGTCAACGTGGCGACCAGCTTGTCCGGCCGCACCAGCAGCCCCCCCGAGATGTACATGCCGCCCCGAGCGGGCGACAGCCCGGCCAGGGCGCACGCCTCACTGCGATCGACCGCCCGCAGCCAATCCGGGGGAAAGCCCAGGTCCCGCACCGTTTGCCCGGCGTCGCCACCGCGCCCGCCAGGCCGGTCGAGTTGCAACGTGCCGGTGCAGCGCACCACGTCAGGCCCCAGGTTCATCCAGTGCGCACGGGCGCGCAGCGCGCCGGCACGAGTCAGTCGCGCACGGACGTTGTCGTCCCGAGCCATCACGGGCGTGAGCGCCGCTGCGGTATGGCCGACGTGGGTGGCTGGCGATCCGATCATTTTTACAGCCCATCCCCGGCGGGCCAGCGTGGCGGCAATGCTGGCACCGGCTATGCCAGCGCCCACGACCACGACAGCCCGCTCAGAAGCCGCCACCGGATTGCGCCGGATGGCCCGCACGGGCATGTTCTCGCGCCGACGGGCAAGTACCAGAGCCGGTGGTGCCTCATCGGGCGGCAGATCTGCCGGCACGAATCCGACCTGGCGCAGGTCCTGCGCATCTGCGCTGCGCAACCACCATGCTGTCGCGCGGGCATGACTGGCCATTGCGCTGAACATGTCGGCATCGCCGCCCAGAAAACCATCTGCACCAAAGCCAGCACGCCCCAATACCTGGCGGGCAGGTCCGAACAGCAGCGTCAGCGTGACCGCGCCTGCCTCGAACGACAGCCGATGTTGCCCCGGCAGCATCGGCGGCCACTGATCGAGCAAGGCATCGCGATCGTTCGCCTCACCCACGTCCAGGCCACTGCGCAGCATGTCGTCCAGCGCCTGGCGGGACCATGGCCGTTGGGCGACCGCCACGACATGCCAGGAGGATGGGCGAACCGTGTATGTACGCCAGGTGCGCAACAACGCGAGAAAAGTGGCTCCCCATTCGAACTCTGCCAGACACAGCGTGTAGACAGCCTGACCCGACCACTGCGCCCACGCCTGCCTGGCCAGACGCTGCGCCATGCGGCACGTGTCGCGGCCCGCAGCGCGAGCATGTTCGTGGACGCTGCTGTCGGCAGCGCATAAGGGCGTAAATGAAGACGTCATGATCGAACTGTACATTGCACGGTCGGCCTCACGGCCTAGAATGAGAGCATTCAGTATCCGGCGCCCGTCACATCGCGCCGCTCTCTGGCCACACAACACCTGAGCGATATATGCACACACACGACGCCACACCCTCTCATCTCGATCTCGTAGCCTTGCTGGAGGTGGCCGTGCAAGCCGCGCATGCAGGCGCTGCCATTCTGCAGTCCTACGCAAACAACCGGGATGATCTGGTCATCGACCACAAGGCACGCAACGATCTGGTATCGCAGGCCGACCGCGAGGCCTAGCAGGCGATTCTGGAAATCCTGCAGGAAAAGGCGCCAGGACTGGGCATTGTTGCGGAAGAAACAGGTGGTCAAGTGTCCGGGCAGGCAACCTGGTACATCGATCCGCTGGACGGCACGACCAACTTCCTGCATGGCATCCCGCATTACGCTGTCTCGATTGCATTGATCGGCCATGCCGGAACGAACATTGGCGGCGGCATGACACTCGATCGCGACGCGCCCGTGGTGGCCGTGGTGTACGACCCGACCCGCGAAGAACTCTTCACTGCAGTATCAGGTGTAGGGGCATGGCTCAATGGGCGCAGCATCAAGTGTTCGCGCACACCCGATCTGGCCGGCAGTGTACTGGCCACGGGCATGCCATTTCGCGACTTCAGTTTTTATGACCAGTACATGCCCATGCTGGAGTCTGCGCTGCAAACCACGCGCGGCGTGCGCCGGTATGGTTCGGCGGCGCTGGATCTGGCATGGACGGCCTGCGGCCGCTTCGACGGTTATTGGGAGATGGCCCTGGCCTCGTGGGACGTGGCCGCGGGCACGCTGCTCGTGCGCGAAGCGGGCGGGGTGGCCGAAGACATGTATGGCGTCGATCCCTGGCCTATCGGAGGCTATGTCGTCAGCGGCAACCCGGCTGTGGCCAAAGAACTCGCAGAAATGGTGGCACCCCACCTGCTGCCCCGCGACGCCTGAACGCAACGCGGGCAACCTTTGCAAGATTGCCCCGCGCCGATGCCTGGGCATGCTGCGCCCGGCCAGCTTATGCCGCCGGGCAACGCGGCCCGACAGTGCAGATGCCGCGCAGGCGGGTTCAGCTCGCGGGCTTGGCGGGCTTGTCGGGTTCGCGCAATTCGCGCCGCAAGATCTTGCCAACGTTGGTCTTGGGCAATTCCGTACGAAATTCCACCAGCCGGGGCCGCTTGTAGCCTGTCAGCTTTGATTTGCCCCACTCCAGGACGTCGGCTTCAGTCAAGGCAGGGTCTTTTTTCACGACGAAAATCTTGACGCACTCACCCGAGTGCTCATCGGGAACGCCCACCGCTGCGCACTCCAGAATGCCAGGATGCGAAGCCATCGCGTCTTCGACTTCATTGGGATAGACGTTGAAGCCGGAGACGAGAATCATGTCCTTCTTGCGATCGACGATGCGCACATAGCCGCGCTCGTCCATGACGCCGATGTCGCCGGTACGAAAGAAGCCATCGGCAGTCATGGCTGCAGCCGTTTCCGCATCGTTGTGCCAATAGCCCAGCATGACCTGAGGGCCGCGAATGCCGATTTCACCCTGCTCGCCCAGCGGCAGTGATTCGCCCGCGTCGTTCATGATCGCAATATCAGTGGAGGGCACCGGCAGACCGATCGAACCGGAGTAGGCCGTGCAATCGGCAGGATTCACCGCAGCCAGCGGCGAGGTTTCCGACAGGCCGTAGCCTTCGATCAGTACCCGCCCGGTCAGATCGAACCAACGATCGGCCACCGCACGCTGCACCGCCATACCTCCGCCGATCGTCAGGCGCAATGCGGAAAAATCGAGCTTGGCGAACGCTTCGTTATGCACGAGCGCATTGAACAAGGTGTTGACTGCCGGGAACAGGGTCACCGGATGCTCGCGCCAGGCCTTGACCAAGGTGGGAAGATCGCGCGGATTGATGATGAGGACGTTGCGCATCCCCCTGTGCAAGCCATAAAGCCCGCATACCGTAAGCGCAAAAATATGGTAGAGCGGCAAGGCAGTCATCATGACCTGTTGCCCGCGGGCGTCCTTCAATGCGGGATAGGCCACGGCGTCCATCTGCAAGACGTTGGCAACGAGATTACGGTGCGTGAGCATCGCCCCTTTTGGGGTACCCGTGGTGCCACCGGTATATTGCAGAACCGCCAGATCGCCCAAACCTATGACGGGGCGGGTATAGGCGCCCTTCGCGCCCTGCCTGAGCACGGTGTCCAGACGCCATGCGCCGGCAATGTCCCACGCGGGAATCATTCGTTTCAGGTAACGGGCGCCCAGATTGATCACCTTGGACTTCAGCGGGCCCAGAAGATCACCCGGCCCTGTCACGACAACGTGCTTCAGGGCGGCCTTGTCTTTCACCGCCTGCAAAGTGTGCGCGAAGTTTTCCAGGATGACGATGACCTGCGCACCACTGTCGCGCAGCACGCGCTGCAGTTCATCGCTGGTGTAGAGCGGGTTGACGTTGACCACGACGCAGCCCTTGCGCAGCACGCCCAGCAAGATCGCCAGATAGGCCGGCACGTTGGGCATCATCAGCGCCACGCGCTCGCCCTGCTGCACACCACGAGCCTCGAGCCAGCACGCAAACGCTTCGCCCCACGCGTCGACCTGCTGGAATTCGACGTCGGACCCCATCGCCGTGAAGGCGATGGCCTTGGCGTGACGCTTGCAGGCGCGATCGAGCAAATCGACCAGGCTACCGTGATCGTCGGGCGAGATTTGAGCGGGAACATCCTGAGAATAGCTGTTCAGCCAGGGACGTTGCATAGGGTTGTCTCCATCTTGAGTTTCTCGGTTTGATGATACCCTTGCGTGACGGCGTTTAGCACCAATGGACCCCCATGAAACTCATAGAACCCCTCGTTGCATGGCAAGACGAAATCACGGCCATCAGGCGTGACCTGCACGCGCATCCCGAATTGGGCTACGAAGAAGTACGCACTTCCAATCTGGTTGCAACGCAACTGGAAAAATGGGGTGTCGAAGTCCATCGGGGGCTTGGCAAGACTGGCGTCGTGGGCGTCATCCAGGGACGCGGCACAAGCACGCGTTCAATCGGCCTGCGTGCCGACATGGATGCCCTGCCCATGCAGGAGATCAACACCTTTGCTCACGCCAGCAAGACACCAGGAAAAATGCATGGCTGTGGCCACGATGGCCACACGGCCATGTTGCTGGCGGCAGCACGTTACCTCGCCCAGACCCGCGATTTCGAGGGTCGCGTGGTCGTCATATTCCAGCCCGCGGAAGAAGGTGGCGCAGGTGCGAAGGCGATGGTTGACGAAGGCCTGTTCGAACAGTTTCCAGTCGAAGCCGTGTTCGGCATGCACAACTGGCCGGGGCTGCCCGTCGGAAAGTTCGGCCTGAATCCTGGCGCCCTGATGGCATCCAGCAGCGATTTCAAGATCACCATTCACGGCAAGGGCGCGCATGGCGGCATGCCTCATCTGGGCATCGACACCGTCATGACGGCGGTACAGATGGCCCAGGCGTTCCAAACCATCGTCACCCGCAACGTCAATCCCTTGTCACCCGCCGTGCTCAGCGTCACGCAGATTCATTCTGGCAGCGCCGACAACGTGGTGCCCGAAACGGCGGTCCTGCGCGGCACCGTGCGCACTTTGTCCACCGAAGTGCTCGATGTGGTGGAGTCGCGCATGCGTGCGTTGGCCGACCATACCGCTCTGGGCATGGGTTGCACGGTCGATTTCGAATTCCACAGAAACTACCCCGCCACGATCAACCATCCCGCCGAAAGTGCGTTCTGCGCTGAAGTGCTGCGCGACATCGTGGGCGCGGACAACGTGCTGGACACCATCGATCCCTCGATGGGCGCGGAAGACTTCGCGTTCATGCTGGAAGCGCGACCCGGCTGCTACATATGGGTGGGCGCAGGCGATGGTGATCATCGCGATCAGGGACATGGCATGGGGCCCTGCATGCTGCACAACGGCAGCTACGACTTCAACGATGCCCTGCTTCCGGTAGGGGCGACGTACTGGGTAGAGCTGGCCCGCAAATGGCTGGCTCGCGCCTGATACGCGCCAAGAAGTGAGATGTCGCCCGCGAGGGCGAGTCGGCATGGGGAATCAGCACGCTGAATGTGCGGCGCAAACCCTCCCCTATGCGCAACCCTGTCAGGCCGGCCGCTTCGTGCTGCATGGCAAGCGAAGAGACGAAGCCTACGCCCAGGCCTGCCCGCACAGCATGCTTGACCGCCTCCACGCCTGCCAGCTCCAGCGTGGTGACGGCCGTGTGACCCGCCTCCTCGAATGTGCGGGCCACCAGTCGACGCAACCCTGAACCGGGCTCTCGTGTCACCCAGGGGTGAGCCGCGATGGCCTGCAGCGTCGCAGCCCCCGGGCGGGCCAGGGGGTGGCCGTCGGGCACGATGGCCAGTACTTCGTCCTCTCCCCACCGCATGACTTCCGTATCGGCAGGCAGCGCCGTGGTGATTTCCCCTTCGATGAACGCCAGATCCAGGCCGGGCAGGCGCTCGACGATCTCGGTCGTGTTGCCATCCGACAAATACAGCGCAATGGCCGGGAACATCTCGCGAAACTGCGCCACCAGGCGCGGCAGGAGATAGCTGGCCGGCGTGGTGCTGGCCCCCAGGCGCAACTCACCAGCCACCAGGCCGTGATAGGCGTCGCGCAACGCCTGAGTATCGTCCAGCGCCACACGTACCCGCCGGGCCTGAGCGAGCAGGCCGCGTCCGGCATCGGTCAGTGCGATGCCCTGCCCCTGGCGTCGATAAAGAGGCGCTCCGAACCAGGCCTGCAGCGCACGCATCTGGGCCGACACCGCAGGCTGGGACAGATTCAGTCGCCCGGCTGCCTTGCTGATGTTCGCCGCGTCGGCCACCGCCACGAAAGTCAATAAATGATCGGGCTGACAGTTCATACCTGCGTACTCGCATTAAATATCAGTTTTTTGAATAATAAACATAAAAACTTATGTCTGTTCAAATAACCATATTGCGACTTAACATAACTTTCCGTTATTTACTTATGTTCACACGCCGCATGTCACCTACCCCGAATGCCCCCTCCACTGCCTGGCGCGACCCGTTGAACGGCATCTTCTTCGTGGGGCTGTTTGCGGCTGCCGTCATGCAACTGGCTGCCATTCCCGCCATTCAGCGCATGGGCTTTTCGCCGCTGGTGCTGGGCATCGTGGCCGGCATGCTTTATGGCAACTTCGTGCGCAGTGGCGGCTCGCCCGGGTGGGATCAAGGCGTTCATTTATGTGCTCGCAAACTTCTGCGCATCGCAGTCGCCTTTTACGGCCTGAACATCAGTTTTCAACAGATTGCTTCGGTGGGCGCATCGGGCCTGCTCGTGTCCATCAGCGTGGTGGTCTCCACGCTGGTGGTCGGCGCATGGATCGGGCGCAAGCTGCTGGGCCTGGATCGGGACACGGCACTGCTGACCGCGGCGGGCAGCGCCATCTGCGGGGCCGCAGCCGTACTGGCATTTGAGTCGACCCTGCGCAACGCCCCCCACAAGAGCGCGGTCGCAGTGGCCACGGTCGTGCTGTTTGGCACCGTGTCCATGTTCCTCTATCCCATCCTCTTCCATCTGGACTTCCTGGCGCTGGACGCCAAGGGCTGGGGCCTGTTCACCGGCGGCACCGTGCATGAAGTCGCCCAGGTGGTCGCTGCCGGTAGCGCGATGGGACCGGAAGCCCTGGAAGTAGCCACCATCGTGAAGATGACGCGTGTCGCCCTGCTGGTGCCCGTGCTTCTCGTGCTCGGCCTCTGGTTGCGTTCGCGTTTCAGTGGCTCGGACGGAGATGCTGCCGGCGGGTCGGGCAAAATTCCCGTGCCTGTGTTCCTGTTCGGTTTTCTGTTGCTTGCAGGCATCAATTCGCTGGGCATCATTCCCGAAAATATCATCGTCGCTCTGCGCCGCCTGGACATCTTTGCGCTGACGATGGCCATGAC
>JAEYZR010000176.1 GCA_023427945.1 Pseudomonadota bacterium
AGAACCAGACCGACATGAAGGCGCTGAAGTCGCTGTCGCCCCGGTTGTCGCGCAGGAACATCTCCACTGCAGGCAAGGCGGCCCACTCGGTGATGGCATTCATCTTGATGGTGTGCGCCTGCTCATCGGAGAGTTTGCTGGCGTCAAAGTCGTCCCACGGGATGTCGGTTCCCATGTTCCAACGCACCTTTTCCATTTGCTTGAAAAGTTCAGGATAAAGCATCAATACACCCCTCTATAAGTTTCATGCGTCCCGCCTGCAAACAGGCGGCCGGGTCGGTCAGTGGACACATGTCTACGCAGTGCCCCGGACACTACGCATTGGTTTGTTCATTGAATCGAGCTTCACGATATGTGATGCAGATGCCTGGCAGATGACAATGCCATGGCGACGAATCAATACGCATCTATCGAACCAGCGCCCAGACTGCGGCGGCTATGGCAACAGCCAGCACCGCAGTCAGGGTCGCCAACAGGCGATTACTTTGTTCTTGCGCCCGGCGCAATCGAACCATTTCATCGAAAAAGACAGGATTGACATTTGGTCGGTTCAAATTATCGTGTATCAAACGTGGCAATTCCGGCAACATCTGCGCCCAATGCACGGCTTCCTTGCCCAACTTCGCCTTCAGCCCAGCAAATCCCATGCGCTCGTGCATCCAGCGCTCGAGATAGGGCTTGGCTGTTTTCCAGAGATCCAGATTCGGATCGAGATCACGCCCCATTCCTTCGATATTGAGAAGCGTTTTCTGTAAGAGTACCAGTTGTGGCTGAATTTCAACATTGAAGCGCCGAGAGGTCTGAAACAGGCGCAACAACACCTGGCCCAGAGAGATCTCGGACAGGGGACGATCGAAGTAGGGTTCACAAACGGCTCGAACCGCGCCTTCGAGCTCTTCTTCGCGGGTATCGGCAGGCACCCAACCCGACTCGATGTGCAGCTGCGCGACACGACGGTAGTCGCGATGGAAGAACGCCAGGAAATTCTGAGCCAGATAGTTTTTGTCAAACTCGGATAACGATCCAACGATCCCGAAGTCTAGCGCAACGTACAACCCAAATGTTTCAGGCCGGTCCGAGATGTAGATATTGCCCGGATGCATGTCGGCATGGAAAAACCCGTCGGCAAATACCTGGGTGAAGAAGATCTCCACGCCCGAGCGTGCGACATGCGAGAGATCGACGCCGGCTTCTTTCAAGCGATCGATCTGGCTGATTGGAATGCCGGACATGCGCTGCATGGTGAACACCGTGCTGGCGGTGTATTCCCATACGACCTCGGGCACGAGCAGCACATTGCCGCGCCCCGAGTCTGGTCCGAAGTTACGCCCCAGCTGGCTGCAGTTGGACGCTTCGCGCACCAGATCGAGTTCGTCATGCAGATACTTGTCGAATTCCGCGACCACTTCACGCGGCTTCAGGCGCCGCCCATCTGGCCCCAGGCGCTCCAGCACGGTGGCCACCAGGCGCAGCAACGCGAGATCTTTCTCGATGACACCAAGCATGCCGGGTCGCAGCACCTTGACCGCCACCTCACGCCCATCGTGCAGCACGGCGAAGTGAACCTGGGCGATGGATGCCGAGGCGATTGGATCGACGTCGAACTGGGCAAACAGTTGCTCGGGCGGGGCCCCGAGGGCCTGCTGAATGCAGGCCGCCGCCTGATCGGACGGAAACGGCGGCACACGGTCCTGGAGCAGCGCCAGTTCGTCGGCGACATCCAGCGGAATGAGGTCGCGCCGGGTGGACATGACCTGCCCGAACTTCACGAACACAGGCCCGAGCGACTCCAGTGCCTGACGCAGGCGAACCCCGCGCGGGGAGCGCGGCGCCCGCCCCAGGCGCACCACGCGCAAAAGAAAGAAGGCAACCGGATGCGAAATGCCGGACAACACGAGTTCGTCCAGCCGAAAACGCAGGCACACCCAGATGATGCGGATCAAGCGAAATAAAGTCAGCATATCAAGGCCGTTCGGTGCGTCGGGTAAGGCGCTTTAATCGGGCATCCAGTGCGTCCAGCGCCTGAACCGTATCAGCCAGTTCCTGGCGGTGTTCGTCGAACAGGGCCCTGCCCACCAGCACGCGGCGCTCTTCGGAAAGATACTCGGCCACGTTGCCCGCCAGGCGCTGGCCTGCGGTGCGTGTACCGTGCACCGCCGCCTTGGCGGCCTGAGTCAGGCGCACGGCCGCAACGTCGCCGATCCGCGTGGCCAGCTCGTCCTGGACATCCCAACGCAGATGGCGGGCAAGCTCGCCCACGACCTGTGCCAGCCCCGCATCGCCTGAAATGTGCGTGATGTCCATGATGGCGTCACCATCGGGTGCCGACCGCATGGACAGCACATGGGCAAGGGTGAGCTTTTCGGCCGCCAGCGTGACCGTGACGTCCGGCACCACGGCCGGGTCGGCCACAGTGGCGTGGCCTTCGCTGGTGATGGTGAGCGACGCCTGAAAGCCCCCTACCGCCATGCGCACGGTCTTGCCGGCATGGCGCAGCAGTCGGTCACGTGCCCAGGCTTCGCGGCGCAGCAAGGCATTGAACGCCCCCACCGCCACGCTTGCCGGATGGGGCAATGCAGGCACAGGCAGGCGTCCCAGGTCGGCCAACCGGGGCAGACGTGGAATGCCCGGCAATGTGGGCAGCCGGGAAAATCGGGAGGACGGGTCGTCTACAGGCATGATCCGGTGATTTTAGCGGGTATGTGCCGGGCCGTCGGAACGCGATCGTCCGAAGACGAAAAAACGGCGCCAGACAGGCGCCGTTTCAATCCTCGTTGACGGCGCGCCGCTGGCGCACCGCATGCGCCTAGCGTCAGCTGGCGTATTCGACCGGGATCTGCTGGAT
>JAEYZR010000187.1 GCA_023427945.1 Pseudomonadota bacterium
GGCTTTACCAGCTGGGACTTGCAGCTTGATGAAGCCGACGATTTTCTTCGCCATGCTTAGCTCCTTGCGGGTTCAAACGCCACAGCACGCCGCTGTGGCTCCCCGGGGTTGAAATCAGGTCTTTTCGACCTGGCTGAAATCGAGTTCGACGGGTGTGGCGCGACCAAAAATGGTGACCGACACACGAACCTTGCTCTTTTCGTAATTCACTTCTTCCACGTTGCCGTTGAAATCGGCAAATGGACCTTCCTTGACACGAATCATCTCGCCGACTTCGAACAGTACCTTTGGACGGGGTTTCTCGACACCCTTTTCCATCTGGGACATCAACTGCTCGACTTCCTTGGGCGGGATCGGCGTGGGACGATTGCCACCACCCAGGAAACCCGTCACGCGATTCGTGCTCTTGACCAGGTGCCAGCTTTCATCGGTGAGGTCCATCTCGACCAGGACGTAACCTGGGAAATAACGACGCTCGGTGATGGACTTGCGCCCGCTTTTCATTTCGACCACTTCTTCCGACGGAACAAGGATCTGACCAAAAGAGGTTTGTAAACCTGCGCGTTCAATGCGCTCTACCAGAGCCTTGTGAACACTTTTTTCCATGCCGGAATACACATGGACGACATACCAACGCTTACTCATTTGCCGTCCTTATTTCCAGCCCAACAGCAAGCCGAAGATGACCCATTCAATGCTTTTGTCGAGCAACCACATGAAAATGCCCATGACCGCCACGAAAGCGAAAACAATGCCAGTCATCTGGATCGTTTCGCGCCGGGTAGGCCATGTAACACGCTTGACTTCGTTGTATGCTTCGCCGCCAAAGCTGATCGTGCGCTTGCCGGGTTCGCTGGTCCACGCGATGAACGCTGCGATGACCAGGCTGGCAACGAACACGCCCACGCGAGCAACGGTAGGCTGATCGCTCAGCATGGAAAAGCCGACGATACCTGCAAGGATGACGAGTACCGCCAAAGCCATTTTCAGGCGATCGGCGGTGCTGGTTACGGTTTCAACACTGTTATTCGACATTATTTAGACACGTGCCCGCCGTCTATGCGTAGCTCGCGGTTTTCTCCGGCGGGTGGCAGGGGCAGTAGGAATCGAACCTACAACCTTCGGTTTTGGAGACCGACGCTCTGCCAATTGAGCTATGCCCCTATGAACTTGCTTGTCGCTTAAACTTGGCCAGATGCTCAAGGCCAGATATACACGCTGCCTACTGCGAATAATGCGAGCAACCCCCGCACATGCACAACTTGCTTTGGCAAAAAATGGACGATTGCATTTCGGCAACCATCCATGGTACTACATTTCACTACTTTTTTCAGCGGCACCGTTGGTTGAGCCCAACGGTGCCTGTTTGCAGCGATATTACTTGGTGATCTTGGCCACCACACCAGCGCCGACGGTACGACCGCCTTCACGGATGGCGAAACGCAGACCGTCTTCCATGGCGATCGGTGCGAGCAAGGACACTTGCATCTTCACGTTGTCGCCAGGCATGACCATTTCAACGCCTTCTTCCAGCTGAATCGTGCCCGTCACGTCCGTCGTACGGAAGTAGAACTGGGGACGATAGCCCTTGAAGAACGGCGTGTGACGGCCACCTTCTTCTTTGGACAGAATGTAGACTTCGGCTTCGAAGTCGGTGTGCGGCTTGATCGAACCGGGCTTGGCCAACACCTGGCCGCGCTCGATGTCTTCACGCTTGGTACCGCGCAGCAGCACGCCGACGTTGTCGCCTGCCTGACCTTGGTCGAGCAGCTTGCGGAACATTTCAACGCCCGTGCAAGTCGTCTTGACCGTGTCCTTGATGCCCACGATTTCGATTTCTTCGCCGACCTTGACGATACCGCGCTCGATACGGCCGGTCACCACGGTGCCGCGACCCGAGATCGAGAACACGTCTTCGACCGGCAGCAGGAACGTGCCGTCAACAGCGCGCTCAGGCATCGGGATGTACGTGTCCAGTGCTTCAGCCAGACGGAAGATGGCCGGTTCGCCCTTTTCGTCCTGGCTGCCTTCCAGAGCCAGCTTGGCCGAACCCGTGATGATGGGGGTGTCGTCGCCCGGGAAGTCATACTTCGAGAGCAGTTCACGCACTTCCATTTCCACCAGCTCGAGCAGCTCGGCGTCATCGACCATGTCGGCCTTGTTCAGGAACACGATGATGTAAGGCACGCCAACCTGGCGCGTCAGCAGGATGTGCTCTCGCGTTTGCGGCATGGGGCCGTCAGCAGCGGACACCACCAGGATTGCGCCGTCCATCTGGGCGGCGCCGGTGATCATGTTCTTCACATAGTCGGCGTGGCCCGGGCAGTCAACGTGCGCGTAGTGACGCGACTCGGTTTCGTATTCGACGTGAGCGGTGTTGATCGTGATGCCGCGAGCCTTTTCTTCAGGCGCTGCGTCGATCTGGTCGTAGCCGCGTGCTTCGCCGCCCCACTTCTTCGACAGAACCGTCGTGATCGCCGCCGTCAGCGTCGTTTTGCCGTGGTCAACGTGACCAATCGTACCCACGTTCACGTGCGGCTTGGTACGCTCAAATTTGCCTTTTGCCATGATTCTCTATCCTCTTTGATCTTCAAAGAAATTCAATAGCGTCCCACTCTCCAGGAGCAGGACGCGACAGTTGTTATTACTTCGAACGCGAAGCCATCACTTCGTCGGCAACGTTCTTGGGAGCTTCGGCGTAGTGCTTGAACTCCATCGTGTACGTTGCACGACCTTGTGTAGCCGAACGCAGGCTGGTCGAGTAGCCGAACATTTCGGCCAGCGGGACTTCGCCCTTGATCGCCTTGCCACCGCCGACGATGTCGTCCATACCCTGGACCATACCGCGACGCGAGGACAGATCGCCCATCACGTTACCGGCGTAGTCTTCAGGCGTTTCGACTTCCACAGCCATCATGGGTTCGAGCAGCACGGGGCTTGCCTTGCGCATCGCTTCCTTGAAAGCCATCGAGCCGGCCATGCGGAACGCGTTTTCGTTGGAGTCGACATCGTGGTACGAACCGAAGGTCAGCGTCACCTTCACGGCCACGACGGGGTAACCGGCCAAAATACCGTTGGACAGCGTGTCCTGGATACCCTTGTCCACCGCCGGGATGAATTCGCGAGGAATCACACCGCCCTTGATGGCGTCAACGAACACGTAACCGCCGCCAGGAGGCAGGGGCTCGAGCGTGATGACAGCGTGGCCGTACTGACCGCGACCGCCGGACTGTTTGACGAACTTGCCTTCCACGCCTTCTGCGGTCTTGCGAATGGTTTCGCGGTAGGCCACTTGGGGCTTGCCGACGTTGGCGTCGACGTTGAATTCACGACGCATGCGGTCGACCAGAATTTCCAGATGGAGCTCGCCCATGCCGGAGATGATGGTCTGGCCGGATTCTTCGTCGGTACGCACGCGGAACGACGGATCTTCCTGAGCCAGGCGACCGAGTGCCAGACCCATACGTTCCTGGTCAGCCTTGGTCTTGGGTTCCACAGCCTGCGAAATCACGGGCTCGGGGAAAATCATGCGCTCGAGCAGGATGTGATCGTCGGGACCGCACAGGGTTTCACCTGTGGTCACGTCTTTCAGGCCCACCACAGCGGCGATGTCGCCCGCCAGAACTTCCTTGATTTCTTCGCGGTTGTTCGCATGCATCTGGAGAATACGGCCGATACGCTCTTTCTTGCCCTTGGCAGGGTTGTAGACCGTGTCGCCGGACTTCAGAACGCCCGAGTAAACGCGCACGAAGGTCAATTGACCCACGAACGGATCGCTCATCAGCTTGAAAGCCAACGCGGAGAACTTCTCGTTGTCGTCGGCCTTGCGCGAGATGGGCTCACCTTCGTCGTTCTCGCCGGGGACCGGGGGAACGTCGATGGGCGAAGGCAGGTAGTCGATGACCGCGTCGAGCATGCGTTGCACGCCCTTGTTCTTGAAGGCGGTGCCGCAGAGCATGGGCTGGATTTCGCCAGCGATGGTGCGCGTCCGGATAGCCTGGTTGATCTCGGCTTCGTCGAGATCACCGGTTTCCAGATACTTGTTCATCAGCTCTTCGCTGGATTCAGCTGCCGCTTCCACCAGGTTCTCACGCCATTTCTTGGCGTCCGCTTCCAATTCGGCGGGGATGTCGACGTACTCGAACTTGATGCCCTGGCCGGCCTCGTCCCAAACGATGCCCTTCATCTTGATCAGGTCGACCACACCAGCGAAGGTGTCTTCGGCGCCGATCGGGATGACCACGGGCACGGGATTGGCTTTCAGACGCAGACGCAGCTGGTCGTAGACCTTGAAGAAGTTCGCACCGGTACGGTCCATCTTGTTGACGAACGCGAGGCGGGGCACACCGTACTTGTTGGCCTGACGCCATACGGTTTCGGACTGTGGCTGAACGCCACCCACGGCGCAATACACCATGCAGGCACCGTCGAGCACGCGCATGGAACGTTCCACCTCAATGGTGAAGTCCACGTGACCCGGGGTGTCGATGATGTTGATGCGATGCTCGGCGTAGTTCTTGGCCATGCCGCTCCAGAACGCCGTCGTTGCCGCCGCCGTAATGGTGATGCCGCGCTCTTGCTCTTGTTCCATCCAGTCCATGGTGGCTGCGCCATCGTGAACTTCGCCAATCTTGTGATTGACGCCGGTGTAGAACAGAATGCGCTCGGTCGTGGTGGTTTTCCCTGCATCGATGTGCGCAGAGATGCCAATGTTGCGATAGCGCTCGATCGGGGTTTTGCGGGCCATGATCTCGTTTCCTTAAATTACCAGCGGAAATGGCTGAAGGCTTTGTTGGCCTCGGCCATTTTGTGGGTGTCTTCGCGTTTTTTCATTGCGGCGCCACGACCTTCCGAGGCGTCAATCAGTTCGCCAGCCAAACGCAGATCCATCGACTTCTCGCCACGCTTCTTGGCGGCTTCACGCAGCCAACGCATCGACAAGGCCAGGCGGCGCACGGGGCGCACTTCAACCGGCACTTGATAGTTCGCACCGCCGACACGGCGGCTCTTGACTTCGACGATAGGCTTGATGTTGTTGATGGCCAGCGTGAAGACTTCGAGCGGTTCTTTACCGGTCTTGGCTGCGACCTGATCCAGGGCGCCATAGACGATACGCTCGGCAACGGCCTTCTTGCCGTCCAGCATGACAACGTTCATGAATTTAGCGAGTTCGACGTTCCCGAATTTGGGATCCGGCAGAATTTCACGTTTTGGTACTTCGCGACGACGGGGCATTTTTAGCTTCCTGTGTGTCTGTTCAGTTGAACCGTGCTGTGTGACACGGCCACGGGCGCCCATCCGGACGACCACTTACCTGCCTCAAGCGAGCGCATCCGACGCTGACCTGGGCTGCACAAAACCGGGAACCTTGCGGTGACCGGGCAATGATATTTACTTCTTCTTCGGACGCTTGGCACCGTACTTGGAGCGCGCTTGCTTGCGGTCTTTCACGCCTTGCAAGTCGAGCGAGCCACGCACGATGTGGTAGCGCACACCCGGCAAGTCTTTTACACGACCGCCGCGCAACAGCACGACCGAGTGTTCTTGCAGGTTGTGGCCTTCGCCGCCGATGTACGAAATGACCTCGAAACCGTTGGTCAAACGCACCTTGGCGACTTTACGCAGAGCCGAGTTAGGCTTCTTGGGCGTGGTGGTGTAGACGCGAGTGCACACACCGCGACGCTGCGGGCAATTTTCGAGCGCGGGGCTCTTGCTCTTGATAATGCTGACTTCGCGCGGCTTGCGCACGAGCTGGTTGATGGTTGGCATAACCTTTGAAATCCCTTTTACGTACTTCTGGCAGGTGTGAGTCACACCTGTGCCGGTCTGGGTTACTACTGAAGGTTGCCCGCCGCGATGAAAATTCGGCGACGAGATACGTTCAGGTAGGCCATTCTTGCAGAACCGCCCCAGAACCTCGCCCTAAGTGAGAACACACTTGGACGAACGTAAAAGAGCGGGTGATGCGAAACAGATTTGCCGCATAAAGCCAAAATGCGCGAAAAGACACGCCCACGGCAAATACGGTTAGCCGGCAAGAATACCGCATCTGACTTTTAGAGTCAAAGACTTATCAAGGGCGCAAGGCCAGGCGGTGCGTGGAAACCACGCCTGCGTGGCGCCAGCTATCGGGTTGGCCGCCCGGTCGAGTGGCCAACTGGGCGGCCGGCCCACTTGCACGGGCCGACTCAGACGCGAAACCAGATCATCAGTCCACCGAAAACTGCCAGGAGCAAACCTGCCGGGACATATACCCAGGGCATACGGGCGGGAGACGAAAAGCGCCGGGGTTCGTTTGAGACCAGGTGGCCCGACACCTGATGGGCAGTCTGGCCCGATACCTGGGCGGCGCCGGGATCGGCGGACCCGAGGGTGTCATGAACGGCTGCCTGAGCAGGCGGTCGACTCTGCGCCACGGGCTTCGCCGGCTGCGTCGTGGTGTGGGCGCCCGCGTCTTCAGCCTGGCACAGACGATGCGCGAAATCGGCGTCCATGCCCATGAGGATCAGCAACTGCACGATGCTTGACGGTCGACCATGCGGACGCAGGGACAAGCCCTGGTCCACGGCACCCAGGAAGGTGCGGTCATAGCCAGTCGGGGAAATTTCGACCAGGGGTATGTAACGCTCCTGGAGACATCGGTCTATGGCGGAAGGTGGCGGCGATCCGGTGATCAGGCGAAAGCATGTCGCGCACAGGGAATAGACGTCGGTCCAGGGGCCGACCTGCCAGGCTGGATCGTCGGTGTATTGCTCCAGGGCATTGAAACTGGAGGCGCGACCCGCCTGCAACGCCTGGTCGCGAGCGCTGTTCGGGTCGTAGAAAGGCGGAAGAATGATGTCGGCGCGGCCTTCGGCGGTCAAACCGATGCTGTCGCAGGAAATGGCGCCGTGTAACTGCCCGGAACGATGAAACGCGGACAGTGGGCCGGCAAGGTCAGCCAGGATGCGAGTGATGCGGGCCTGGGGAACGGCGCCCCCACGCGTGGCGGCAATGGCAGAAAGCGGGCGCAGAAAGCTGGCTTGTACACCACGCAAGCTGCTTAGATCGCCAGAAGCGCCGAATGAGAGATCCATGCCCGCCACATCCCATTCATATCGACAAAACCATGAAAGCCAATCAGACACCGTTACCGGAGTTACTGACAGGATACATTATCGCGAAAGCAGTCACATATTGCAAGGTTGGGTGAGAGGATTACGAATTACTGCTGTTTATGATGCCGCTACAGCATCCTGCTGCTACGCCCAACCACAACAATCAACCGTTGCAGCGCCTGGATCTGCGTCTCCACAGGTGGTCGTTCTGGTTTTATCCGTGAAATGGCCCGGCAAGGCAGGAGCATTCTTCTGCC
>JAEYZR010000201.1 GCA_023427945.1 Pseudomonadota bacterium
ATCATGCGCTGGCAGAACGACTTACAGCCTCATAAAACCGTATTTTCCTAAGGCCCAAGATGGAGGTCAAACAATTTTCCCGCTTGAAGTCATTCCATTTTAGAATGACCTGCCCTTCCGTTTACCGGCCATCACGATGCCACTGTCGCGCCGCTTCCTGCCACCCATGTCCGAGCTTTGCGCCTTCGAGGCGGCCGCCCGGCACGAAAGCTTCACGGCTGCGGCCGCCGAACTCAATCTCACGCAAAGCGCGGTCAGCCGCCAGATCCGGTCGCTGGAGTCGCTGCTGGGTGCTGCACTGTTCGTGCGCGAGCGTCAGAAAGTGGCTCTCACACTGGCCGGACAGGCTTATGCGGCCGAGGTGCGTCTGGCTTTGCAACGGATCTCGGTAGCCACGCTGGGCTTTCAGGCCAATCCCCAGGGCGGCACGCTGAACATCGCCATACTTCCCACGTTCGGCACGCGCTGGCTGGCGCCACGTCTGTCAGGCTTCATGGCCGCCAACCCCGGAGTGACCATCAATCTGACCACGCGCCTGGCTCCTTTCGACTTTCAGACCGACTCGGTCGATGCCGCCATTCACTTCGGACAACCCGACTGGCCCAGTGCCGAGCTGGATTTCCTGATGAATGAAACGGTGGTGCCGGCGTGCAGCCCCAGCCTTGCGGTCGCACACCGGTTCACGCAGCCCCGCGATCTGGCCAATGCGCCGCTGCTGCACCTGATGTCACGCCCGGACGCATGGAAGCGCTGGTTCGGCGCCATGAACGTACCTGCCGAAAAACTGCCGGGCATGTTGGTCGACCAGTTCGCGATGGCGGCGCAGGCCGCGATGTCGGGCCTGGGCGTGGCGCTGCTGCCCACGTTTCTGATCGAAGCCGAACTGGCGCGTGGCGATCTGGTGCGGGCCGTGGACGCGCCGGTGGAAAGTGCCGAGCGCTACTACCTGGCCTGCCCGCCCAATCGGGCCAGCTATCCGCCTCTGGTGGCGTTTCGGCAATGGATAAGTGCCGAGGCGGCACACACCCAGGCTCAGACCCTGACTCAATAGCCCGGCAGGCAGACGTGCAGCAATGAATGCCCGCCGTCAATCAAGCAGGCTGGCATCCACCGGCGCAGGCGAAAACACGCCGTCTTCCGGGTTGCGCACGAACAGCAGCCCGGTGGCCACGCCAAAATAACAGCCGTGCAAGGCAAGCTCGCCACGCGCCAGTCGTTCGGCAATGTAGGGGAAAGTCTTCAGGTTTTCCAGGCTGTGGGCAACCGCGGCGAATTCGAGGTTGCGAATGTTCTCGTCGCGGCTGCCGGGGGCTTCGCGCAGCTGCTGCGCCTGCGCTTCGAGCTGCGACATCCACTTGCCGATGAAGTTGCCCTTGCCCAGCGGACTGGCGCTGTCGTAGATCGAGCGCACACCGCCACAGGACGCATGGCCCAGCACGACGATATGTTTGACATTCAAGCCATTGACACCAAATTCGATGGCGGCGCTGGTGCCGTGATAGGAATCGGAGTCGGGTTCGTAAGGCGGTACCAGATTGGCGACGTTGCGAACGACGAACATCTCGCCAGGACCCGCATCGAAAATGACTTCGGGCGACACCCGGGAGTCGCAGCAACCGATGATCATGACGTCGGGCTGCTGGCCGTTGTCGCCCAGGGCACGATAGCGTGCGGATTCGCTTTTGAAGCGTCCTGCCATGAAGTCCTGGTAGCCCTGCGTCAGTTGTTTGGGAAATGAAGTCATAAAAGTCCTTTCAGTGGTGCCCGACGCAAGGTTGTACATGGGCGGGAAAAAAAATGCGCCCGTAATTTTAATCAGTCTGGACTGAACGCCCCCTGTCAGGGCGTGACGGCATCCCCTGCGTGGGGGGCAGGCGCACGCACCACGATGCGATCGGGACCGCAGGTCACCACCTGACCAGCACGAATCTTGGCCGTCTTGCGCAGTTCAACCTCGCCGCCGACCCGCACGATGCCCTGAGCCACGAGTTGCTTGCCGCGTCCACCGCTGTCGCAGATACCTGTGAGTTTCAAAAGCTGATTGATTTCGACGTACTCGTCGTTTAATGTGAATTCGATGATAGCCATGAGTCCATGATATGTCGGCCTTACCAGAAAGTATTGTTTCATCTTTGATGCGTGTTGTGACCATTCGAATCGCGCTGGGTGCCTTGACCTTCGGTAGTTCCCTGATCGCGCACGCCCAGGTACCCGATTCAGACCATCAGGCGGCGATGCGGGCACAGGCCGAAGCGGGCATACGTCAGCACTACGAAACACGCACCGCCCAATACGCGCAGGACTCAGGCCGCCGCGAGGTCGTGATGCTGGGCGACAGCCTGACCGAAGGCAACGACTGGCAGGCGGCCTTTCCGAACGTGCAGGTTGCCAACCGGGGCATAGACGGAGATTCCACGCAAGGGATGCTGAAACGCCTGGACACAGTGCTTGACCTGAAACCGAAGAAGGTTTTCGTGATGGCGGGCATCAATGATCTGTCCTGGTACCGCAGGCCCGTGCGCGAGATTTTCCAGCGCTACACAAAAATGATTGACGCCCTCGGCCAGGGCGGTGCCACGGTCTATGTGCAATCCACGCTGAAAGTGGGCCCGGTCTTTCCGCGCCAGACCAATGCGGCGGTAGCCGACCTGAACGATCAGCTGCGCGCTTACTGCGACCAGGGCCACTGCCGGTACATCGACCTCAACCCCGTTCTGGCCCCGAAAGGAACACTGGGCCAGGACTACACCTACGATCAACTGCACCTGAATGCGGCAGGCTACGAGAAGTGGGCGCAAGCCATACGCAAGCCTGTCACCGACCATCACCCCTGACCACCCCCTATGAATTCCTCACGCTTTTCCATCGAACCGATCACCCCCGACGCAGCAAACATCGAAGCGCTGGCCTCACTGCTGGTCGAAACCGTTGCGGGCGGCGCTTCGGTCAGCTTCATGCATCCCCTCTCAATGGATCGGGCCCGGGCATTCTGGACCGATGCGCTGGCTGCGGCACAACGAGGCGAACGTGTCGTGCTGGGGGCTTTTGCCGATGCCCGGCTGGCCGGCACCGTCAGCCTGTTCACCGACATGCCCGAGAATCAGCAGCATCGTGCCGAGATCGGCAAACTCATGACCTGCGGCGCATTTCGCAACAAGGGTGCCGCCACCGCGCTCATGCATGCCGCCGAGTCGCGTGCCGCGGCCGCCGGCCGCACATTGATCGTGCTGGACACCGCCGAGATGGGCGGTGCCGCCGGGCTGTACGAGAAGCTGGGTTACCAGCGTGCAGGCGTCATCCCGGACTTCGCGAGCCTGCCTCAGGGCGGCTTGTGCGGCACTGTCATTTTCTGGAAACGCGTGGCCTGATCACCTGACGCCTAGCCTTTTACCTGACGCCTAGCCTTTTACCTGACGCCAAGGCCTAATCACCTGAAGCGAGCCTCGAACATCGAGCCGCTCGCCTCGCTGCCCTGGGCCTTGCCGCCTGCCTCCTCCAGCAACGAAAACGTCATTTTCCGGTCACGGCGGTGTCACATCGGGCGTTTGTAATGTAAACGTTTTCAGTCAAACGTCTACATGCCATGAGCATCACCGAAGTGGCCCGCCGTGCCGGGCTGTCAGTCGCCACCGTCTCGCGGGTGTTCAATTCACCCGAAATCGTGCAGTCCAGCACGCGCAGCAAGGTGCTGGAGATCGCTGCCGAGGTGGGCTATGTCGCCAACGCCAGCGCCAGGACGCTGCGCACCCGGCACAGCAAAGTGCTCGGCGTGGTGTTGCCCACACTGACCAATCCGGTGTTTGCCGAATGCCTGCAAGGCATCGCCTCCACGGCGGCCCTGAGCGGCTACGCCATTTCGCCGTGCACCACGGAATACGATCCGGCCAACGAGGTGCAGGCGGTGACCACCTTGCTGGCCAATGGCGTCGATGGACTGGTGCTGGTGGTCTCCAACCCCGCTGACTCCGCAGCCCTGATGCGAGTGCAGCACGTGGCAAAACCCTATGTGCTGGCCTACCACCGCACCGACGAGCATGCGTGCGTGGGCGTGGACAACGTGGGCGCCGTGCAGACGCTGATCGGCCGGCTGACTCAGGCCGGGCACACGCGTATTGGCATGGTCACCGGTCAGCGATGGGCGTCGGATCGAGCCCAGCAACGCTGCAAAGGCTACCTCCTGGGCATGCAGGCGGCGGCCCTGGCGCCCTTGCCGATCTGGGAAGTTCCTTTCGCCGCGACTGCCGTGCACGTCCTGCAGCAGCGCCTGTCCGAAGATGCGCCCCCCACTGCCCTGGTGTGCAGCAACGATCTGCTGGCCATACGCGCGATTCGCGCCGCGTGCCTGGCGGGGTTCTGTGTACCCGACGACATCAGCGTCGTCGGTTTCGACGGCATCGGCATGGGCGCCGATCTCACGCCCTCGCTGGCCTCCATCTCTCAACCCAACCGCCAGATCGGCAGTGCCTGCGTGGACCTGCTCTGCGAGGCCCTTGCACATAAAACGCTGCTCACCGCAAAGGACAGCCTGGACCTGCCGCACGGGTGGTCCAGTGGTGAATCCTGTCGCAATCTGACTGCCACCCCATGACCGGCCTTCTCCCTCATCCGTTCTCTCAACCCCCCTCAGGACGAACCATGACCGCACTTTCCATGACACTCAAACGACTCGCCCTGCTGGCCGCCGCCACGACGGTATGCAGCAGCGCCCTCGCGCAGAACGCCATCTGCTACAACTGCCCGACCGAATGGGCCGACTGGGGCACCCAGATCCAGGCCATCAAGGCCGATACCGGCATCACCGTGCCTCCCGACAACAAAAACTCCGGCCAGTCGCTGGCCCAGCTCGTTGCCGAGAAGAACAACCCGGTGGCCGACGTGACCTACCTGGGCGTGACGTTCGCCATCCAGGCCCAGAAGGAAGCCGTGGTGACCCGCTATCAGCCTGCGAACTGGAACCAGATTCCCGAGGGTCTTAAAGATCCGCAAGGCGAATGGGTGGCCATCCATTCGGGCACCCTGGGCTTCATGGTGAACAAGGCAGCCTTGGGCAAGACGCCTGTGCCGCAATCCTGGGCCGACCTGCTCAAGCCTGAATACAAGGGACTGATCGGTTATCTGGACCCCGCTTCGGCGTTCGTGGGTTATGTCGGTGCGGTGGCGGTGAACGAGGCCCGTGGGGGTGACATGGAAAATTTCCAGCCCGCCATCGAGTACTTCAAGGCGCTGCAAAAGAATGACCCTATCGTTCCCAAGCAGACGTCCTATGCCCGCCTGCTGTCGGGCGAGATCGGCATTTTGCTGGACTACGACTTCAACGCCTACCGTGCCCGCTACAAGGACGGCGCCGACGTCGAGTTCGTCATCCCCAAGGAAGGCACCCTGGTCGTGCCCTACGTCATGAGCCTGGTGGCCAATGCGCCTCACGCCGACAACGGCAAGAAAGTGCTGGACTACGTGCTCTCCGACAAGGGCCAGTCCATCTGGGCCAATGCCTACCTGCGCCCGGTGCGCGACATCGCCCTGCCCGCAGACGTTGCCAGCCGGTTCCTGCCTGCCGAACAGTATGCACGCGCCAAGGCCGTCGATTACGCCAAGATGGCCGAAGTGCAGAAAGAGTTCGCCACCCGCTACATGCGTGAAGTGCGCTGATCGACAGGAGGCTATCCGTGAAAGTCCAGGACATGTCCCACGATCTGCGCACCCGCGTTCTGCTGCTGGCCTGCGCGGCGCCGGTGATCGCTTTCTTCGCAGCGTTCTGGCTGCTGCCGGTGGGGATGCTGATCGCCCTGCCGGCCAGGCAGGGTTGGCAGACCTATTTCGCTACGCTGACCCATCCGCAGTATTTGCAGATTCTGCTGCAGACCCTGGGACTGTCCATGGCCGTCACGCTGGCCACCCTGCTCATCGGCGGCGTGACGGGCATCGCGCTGGCAAGGCATCGCTTTGCCGGTCGCGGGCTGCTGCTGTCGCTGCTCACCCTGCCGCTGTCCTTTCCCGGGGTGATCGTCGGTTTCTTCATCATTCTGCTTGGCGGGCGTCAAGGCACGCTGGCCAACCTGTCACTGGCACTGGGCGGGCAACGCCTGACATTCGCCTATGGCCTGCTGGGGCTGTTTCTGGGTTATCTGTATTTCTCGCTGCCGCGTGCCATTGCCGCCTACACGGCAGCCGCCCAGGCGCTGGACCCGCACCTGGAAGAAGCCGCCCGCTCGCTGGGTTCGCGTGCCTGGCCGGTGGCCCGCGATGTGTGGTGGCCGCAACTGCTGCCCACCACGCTGGCCTGTGGCGCCATTGTGTTTGCCACCTCGGTGGGCGCATTCGGTACCGCCTTCACGCTGTCCAGCAAGTTCGAAGTGCTGCCCATCACTATCTACAACGAATTCACCAACTACGCCAACTTTGCTCTGGCGGCCAGCCTGTCGATCACCCTGGGGCTGATCACCTGGTTCGTACTGTGGCTGTCGCGCCGCTGGGCCACGCTGGCAAACCCTGGAATCTAGGCCATGCGCCATCACCCTCAAAAAATGCCCGCGGCGATGTGGATCACCACGATTGCGGTGTCCCTGTTCATGCTCGCGCCTATGGGCCTGTCCGTGATGGCGGGCCTGGTCGAAAACTACAGCCAGGGACTTGCCAGCGGTCTGACCACGCGCTGGGTGCGCGACGTCTGGGCCGGCTATGGCAATACCGTGATCGCCTCGCTGCTGCTGGCTGGCGCCTGCGTGGTGGTCACCCTGCTGATCGGCGTACCGTGTGCCTACGCGCTGGCACGCAGCCGCTCACGCTGGGCGCAACACTTCGAAGAACTGTTGACCCTGCCGGTGGCCGTCCCGGGGCTGGCCAGCGCACTGGCGCTGCTGCTTGCCTATGGCAGCGTGGCGCACTTTCGCCAGAGCTTCGCATTCATTCTGGTCGGCCATGTGGTGTTCACCTTGCCGTTCATGGTGCGCATGGTGGCCGGTGCGCTGCGACGCCACGAGCTGGTCGCCCTGGAAGAGGCGGCACGTTCGCTGGGCGCATCGTTCGCTCAGCGCTTTCTGGGTGTGCTCGTGCCTGCCGTGCTGCCTACCATCGTCGCCGGCTGCCTGATGGTGTTCACGCTGTCGATGGGCGAATTCAACCTGACCTGGATGCTGCATACGCCACTGACACGCACGCTGCCTGTCGGGCTGGCCGACAGCTACGCCTCCATGCGCATCGAGGTGGGCTCGGCCTACACCCTCATTTTCCTCATCGTCATCCTGCCCGTGATGTGGGCACTGCAGGCGCTGGGACATTTCATCGAGAAGCACTATGGAAAATAAAAGCGTGGGCGTGGACATCCGCCAATGCGCCAAGACCTATGCCGACGGCACACGTGGCCTGCAGGCCACCGACCTTGTGATCGAACCCGGCGAAGTGCTGGCGCTGCTGGGCCCGTCGGGCTGCGGCAAGACTACATTGCTGCGAATCATCGCCGGCCTTGAAACGCCTGACGCCGGCAGCCGCATCATGTTCGACGACACTGATGTCACACGCATCGCCATCGAACAGCGCCAGGTCGGCATGGTCTTCCAGCACTACGCGCTTTTTCCCCAGATGACCGTGCAAGCCAACATCGGCTATGGGTTGCGCATTCGCGGCGAGTCGCAGGCGGTGCAGCGCAAGGTGGTGGGCGAGCTCGTGGATCTGGTGCGCCTCAATGGGCTGGAGAACAAACGTCCCGCCGAACTGTCCGGCGGGCAACGCCAGCGCGTGGCGCTGGCACGTGCCGTGGCCTCGCGCCCCCGCGTGCTGCTGCTGGACGAGCCCCTGACCGCCCTGGACGCCAAGCTCAAGGAACAACTGCGCGACGAACTGGCACAGTTGCTGCGCCAGTTGCGCATCACCGCCATTCACGTCACGCACGATCAACGCGAGGCAATGGCGATTGCCGACCGCATGGCCGTCATGCAGGCCGGACGCATCCTGCAGGTCGGCAATGGGGAAAGCCTGTATCGCCAACCTGCCCACCCTTTTGTCGCCACGTTTCTGGGCCGGGTCAATCAGGTGGAACGATCCGTCGAACACGCCGTGCACAACCGGCTCGTGCTGGGTGGCGTCACCGTGGCCTGCCCGGAAAGCTGCCGGGGCGCGACACAGTTGCTCGTGCGTCCCGAAGATATCGAGATACGGCGTGGCGACCTCGCCGGCACGGTGCCGGCGACCATCACCCGTCGCGTTTTCCTGGGCGACCATCTACAGTTCACGCTGAACCTGCCGGATCACCCGCCGCTGGTGGCCGATGTCAGTCGCGACCACGACGCACAGGTGGGCGAGCGCATCGGCATACAGATCGCAGCCCACCAGTGGATGCCCAATCACAACGAAGCCTGACACGGTTGATTTTCCATGACGACATTTCTCCTCCAGTTGACCGACCTGCACGTCCGCGAGCCGGGTCGCCTGACCTATCGGCGTATCGATACCGCGCAATACCTGGCACAAGCCGTCAAGACGGTACTTGCCCTGCCGCAGCAGCCCCATGCCGTGGTGGTGACAGGCGACCTGACGGACTTCGGCACGCCGGGCGAATATGCACACGTGCGTGAACTGCTGGCGCCGTTGCAGGACCTGCCGCTCTACCTCATGCCCGGCAACCATGACGATCGTACGGAACTGCGCAAGGCGTTTCCCGAACACGACTATCTGGGCCAGGACGGTTTCATTCAATATGCCGTGGACATCCAGGGTGTGCGTCTGATCGCCCTGGATTCGGTCGTGCACGGCAAAAGCGAAGGCGCCCTGTGTGCCCAGCGCCTGCAATGGCTGCAAACGCAACTGGCCGCCAGCGGCACGCGCCCGGTGATCGTGGCCCTGCACCATCCCCCCTTCGACACCCTGATCGGCCACATGGACAAGATCGGCCTGCTGCAAGGCAGGGATGAACTGGAAGCCATCATCGCGCGCCACCCGAACGTGCAGCGGGTCTTGAGCGGCCACCTGCATCGCAGCATCCAGGTGGCCTTCGGCGGTACCGTTGCCCTGACCTCACCGTCCACGGCCCATCAGGTCTGCCTGGACCTGGCCCCCGACGCGGCCTCGGCGTGGACGATGGAACCGCCGGGGTTCATGATGCACGCGCTCGTGCCGGGACAACGCCTGGTGAGCCACACCGTTGCCTCGGGAACATTCGATGGCCCCCACCCCTTCTGGGATGCAGAGGGCAGCCTGATCGACTGAAGGCGCGCGCACTTTGCGCCTGCTATGCTCAGGCGCATGAAAGTGCGCAAGCTCATCATCGTTCTGGGCGATCAGCTCGACCTGCAGGCCGCCGCCTTTGACGACTTCGATCCCGCCCGCGACGTCGTCTGGATGGCCGAAGTGGATCAGGAGTCCACGCACGTCTGGTCGACCAAGCCCAGAGTCGCCCTGTTCCTGGCCGCGATGCGCCATTTTGAACGGGCCTTGCGCCAGATCGGCCGCAACGTGCGCTACACACGCCTGGACGACGCCAGCAACACGGGCACACTGGGCAGCGAACTGAAACGGGCGATGGCTGAGACCTCGCCGGATGCACTGGTGATGACCGCGCCGGGCGACTGGCGCGTACTCGCGGCCATCAGGCAGGCGGCGCAACAAACGGGCGTGCCTCTGGAGATCCGCGCAGACCGCCACTTCCTGACGACCGTGCGCGAGTTCGCCGTCTACATTCGCGAACGAAACGGCAAGCCTTTGCGCATGGAGTATTTCTATCGTGCCATGCGACAACGCCATGACGTGCTCATGTCCAACGGCCAGCCCATCGGCGAGCAATGGAACTTCGACACATCCAACCGGCGCTCGTTTGGCCGCGCAGGACCGGGGCACCTGCCTGCACGCAGCACGTTCGCGCCCGACGCCATCACACAGGACGTGCTGCAACTGGTGCAGACACGATTCGCCGACCATCCCGGCACGCTGGATTCGTTTGCCTGGCCGGTCACACCGGAGCAGGCACGACAGGCGCTGGCCGAATTCGTCGAAGACCGTCTGCCCGTGTTCGGCCCCTATCAGGACGCGATATGGCCGGGCGAACCCTGGCTCTACCATTCACAGCTATCGGCCGCGCTGAACCTGAAGCTGATCGATCCGAGAACCGTGATCGCCCGAGTCGAACAGGCATACCACGAGGGACACGTGCCGCTGGCCAGCGCCGAAGGCTATATCCGGCAGATCCTGGGGTGGCGCGAATACGTGCGCGGGGTCTACTGGACGCAGATGCCGGGCTACCTGGAACACAATGCACTAGAAGCCGGCGAAGACTTGCCCGACTGGTACTGGACAGCGGATACCGACTTCGAGTGTCTGCACCAGACCATAGCCCAGACCCTCACCCACGGCTATGCCCACCACATCCAGCGGCTGATGGTCACCGG
>JAEYZR010000231.1 GCA_023427945.1 Pseudomonadota bacterium
TACCGCCTGGACACGGCGCAGCGCACGCTGGAGCACATGCTGCCGGATCGCATCGTCGTCCAGCCGTTCTCCTTGCGCTGGTATCTGGACACCGCCCGGCGCTGCAAGCTGTACGACCTTCATACTCATCAATGGACCGACTTTCATGGCACTCCCACTACCTGAACAGGCTCAACCCGCGATGACCTGGCGGATCACGCCACTGACCCACGTCGCGGACGAAAAGATCGACGTTCTGGCCGTACGCGGCTACCTGGTCGAGCTGCAGCAGCGCATCGTTGCCGCGCTTTCCGATTTCGACGGCGAGCGCTTCACCGTGGACGAATGGGTGCGTCCGGGCGGCGAGGCGCTGCGCGGCCAGGGGCGCTCGTGCGTGATCGAGAACGGCCAGTTCTTCGAGCGTGGCGGAGTGAATTTCTCGCACGTGCATGGCGACTCATTGCCGCCGTCAGCCAGCGCCGGACGTTCGCACCTGACGGGCCGCTCCTTCGAGGCGATGGGCGTATCGCTGGTGCTGCATCCTCGCAACCCCTACTGCCCGACGGTACACATGAACGTGCGCCTGTTCTGCGCACAATCCAAGGACCATCCGCCTATATGGTGGTTCGGCGGCGGCATGGACCTGACACCGCACTATGGTTTCGAGGACGACGCGCGCCACTTCCATCGTGTCTGCCGCGATGCGTTGCAGCCACATGGCGTGGACCTCTATCGCAGCTTCAAGCTGTGGTGCGACGACTATTTCTATCTGCCACATCGCGGCGAACAGCGCGGTGTCGGCGGCATCTTCTTCGACGATTTCTGCGAACTGGGTTTTGAAGACGACTTCGCCATGATGCGCAGCGTGGGCGATGCCTTCCTGGACGCCTACCTGCCCATCGCCGGGCTGCGCCGCGACACGCCGTATGGCCAGCGCGAGCGCGACTTCCAGGCCTACCGGCGTGGCCGGTATGTGGAGTTCAATCTGGTGCTGGATCGTGGCACGCTGTTCGGCCTGCAGACCGGCGGGCGCACGGAATCGATCCTGATGTCGATGCCGCCCACCGCTACATGGCGTTATGCATGGCAACCCGAATCCGGCTCAGCCGAAGCGCGGCTGGCGACGGACTTCCTGGTGCGGCGCGAGTGGCTGCTGGGCAGGCACTGAGCGCAAGGACGATGCGCTTACACGCGCTGCAGGCGGTCTTCGTCGAGGATGCGGATCTGCTTGCCGCGCACCTCGATCAGCTTGTCGTCCTGGAACCGCGACAGCATGCGGCTGACCGTTTCCAGCGTCATGCCAAGGTAGCTGCCGATTTCCTCGCGCGACATGCGCAGCTTGAATTCCGTGTGCGCATGATGCAGCGTGCGCAGCCGTTGCGACAGGTTGAGCAGAAAGGCCGAAACGCGCTCTTCGGCGCGCATGCTGCCCAGCAGCGTCATCAACTGGGAGGAGCGCACGATTTCGCCGCTCATCAGTCGATGCACGTGGCGTTGCATGGGACGCATCTCGGCGCACAGGCGTTCGAGCCGGCCAAAAGGAATGATGCACAACATGCCGTCTTCGAGCGCCACCGCGTCGGCCGTGTGCTCGCCAGCGTGAATGCCATCCAGGCCCAGCGGTTCGCCCGCGATGTGAAAGCCCGTGATCTGCTCGCGGCCATCGCGCAGCGTGACCACCGTCTTGAAGGCGCCCGCCTTGATGGCGTAAAGGTTGCGGAAGGCGTCGCCCTGACGGTGCAGCCTTTCGCCTCGGGCCACCTTGCGCGAGCGGCAGACCAGCGCATCCAGGCGCTCGAAGTCCGCTGGCGTCAGGTCACTGGGCATGCACACGTCGCGCAGCGCGCAGTTCGAGCAGGCGACGGGATTGGCATCAGCGGAGGAAGCGTCGGTGCAGTCGGAAGCGGTGATGGGAATCATGGCGAGACGCGCGAATAAAGCGTGCGGATCCAATAGATGCATGAAAGAGATGCAAATTATACCCCTTCTTTTTGTAGGGGTATTTGATGGGCGCACGCTTCGCGATGTGCTTTCGGGCCGACAAGCAACAAAAAACAGGCGACTATTGCCCTCAATAAGCCTGGAACAGCGCCCGCAAAGCCTCGGTCTCGGCATTGGTTATCAAGCCTAGCGCAAGCAGGATACGTGCTTTTTGCGGGCTGAAATCTTCACCGGAAATCACGCCGGACGCCAACAGGTGGCGCCGGTTTGCCACGCGCCCCGAGGGCGAGCGTGTGCATTGCACCACCACGACACCAGCGGCCCGCGCCCGGTTGAAGGCCTCCACTTGATGGAAGGCCGCGATCCCTGGTGCGAGCCCTGCCGAGATCAGGCCCTTGGCCCCTGCCGCCACCGCCGCGTCTACCAGGGCGCCGTCTGCACCCGCGTAGGAATAGATGATATCGACACGCGGCAAGTGCTCGAGCTTGGGCAACTGATCGAAGCGGGGCGCCGACGCCGGCCGAGGTTCGAGACGCCGGTAATAATGAAGCCCGTCTGGATCGACGACCCCAAGCACACCAAAATCTGCTGATCGAAATGTGTTCACGCGCAGCGTTGCCGCCTTGATCACGTCGCGCGCCGCATGGACTTCATCGTTCAGTACGACCAGTACTCCACGCCCGCGTGAGGCTGGCGCGGCAGCCACTCTCAGACCGTTCAACAAGTTAAGTGCCGCATCGGACCCAATGGCGCTGATCGGGCGTTGAGCGCCCACGACAACGACGGGCACCTCCAGACCCAAGGTCATGTCCAGAAAAAATGCCGTCTCTTCCAAAGTCGCCGTGCCGTGGATGATGACAACTCCCGCAACCTGCGGGTCTTCCTTTATCACCCTGTATATCGTGTCACGCAATTCAAACCAGTCTTTCGGCGTGAAAGCAGTGCTGCCTACCGAACGAAACGGAACCGCCATGACCTGTGCGACATCTGCCGCCTCCGGAACCTGGTCGAGCACTTCCTGGACCGTGATTTTTTTGCCGTACTCGGGATAGTCCATCATATCGACACGCGATGTGCCCAGAGATGACATGGTCCCGCCGCATCCAATCAGCGCGATGCGCGCCTTCTGCAGAGATATGTCTGCCATTTTTTCCTTTCCTTTTTACGCATGCCTGTCGCGCCCGCATCCAGAGCGGGGATGACTCAGGCGCGTCCCGCAACCCCTTGCGTGCCGACCCGCGCATGAGCAGGCCGCACATGAGTGCCGTGTCACGATCGATGCGCCCAGCAGGGCTGCCTGCCGTTCGCTGAACATCGCCATGCGTGCGTCGGCACACATGGCGTGCTTGTCACTGCCTGCCGGACATGCGTTTCAGATCGGTCGCCGCGGCACTGAATGTGTTGAACAGCACGGCAACATCATTGCTGTAGGGCATCCAGCGGATGCCACGCTGCAGCCACTTCTGCGCTGCGGCATAGTCCTGGCAGCTCCAGCCCCACGGCATGTCATGGCGATTGCATACATCGACGATATGTTCGAGCGCCTCGACCACCAGAGGATTCTGGAGGTCGGCGGGCACGCCAAGGTCCTGGGACAAGTCGTCCGGCCCGACCATGATGGCGTCCAGGCCTTCGACCGCGCAAATCTGCTCCAGATTATCCAGTCCGCATTTTTTCTCGATCATCGCCACCGTCAGGTTCTGCTCATTGAGTGCCAGCAATTGAGCTGCGCCGGTCGTTTTGACGTAATCGGTATGGGGGCCCCGCAAGTTCAGGATGCGTTTTCCTCGCGGGTGATACTTGGTGTGCTGCAGTAGCGACTCGAGTTCGGCTGCGGACTCGACGTTGGGCAGCACCAGGCCCATCGCGCCGGCATCGAGCGGACGGGTATAGTCGTGCGGGCTTTCGCCCGAGACACGGACGATGGGCACGACACCTGCCTCGCGCGCCAGCAGGCAGAGATTGCCGATCTCACCCATTGAATAATCGGAGTGCTCCATTTCAATGACGACAAAATCCATTCCCGCAGTCGCCAGCAATTTGATATAGCGCGGATGATTGACAATCGTCGACCACGTGCCAAATGCCGGCTTGCCAGCCTTCCAAAGTTCCTTCACCGGATTTATTCGCACAGCCTTCCCTTTATCAAGGTTGAAATAAATTCCGGCGAACTATATCGACCAAAAATACCTCCGTCCATGAGCAAAGCATGGCGTTTTTTTTGTTTTTCCAGCTTGGACCGCGTATGCCCGGAGACTATTAGATGGCATCAATGAATGGATTCGAATTTTCAATTTGTGCCGGCGTCGTGCATGGCTGAAAGTACCGGCTTCACGAATACTTCAAAAAAAATGGGAGACAACATGATTCGATCTGGCGGTTACCGACGCTTGTTCCTGAAGGCTATCCTGGCCGGCATTGGCCTGGGGTTTGGCGCACAGGCCCTGGCGGACCAATTTCCCACGCGACCGATCCGTATCGTGGTGCCCTGGGTCGTTGGCGGCTCGACCGACGTGCTGTCCCGCCTGCTTGCCGAATCGTTGTCAAAACAGATCAAACAAAGCGTCATCGTCGAAAACCGCCCAGGCGCGACCGGCACCATTGGTACCAACAGCGTGGCACGCGCCCGACCCGATGGCTACACACTGCTGTTCGGCACCAACAGCACCTATGGCATTGCCCCTTACCTTTACAGCGATCTGGCATTCGACCATGTGCGCGATTTCGCACCGATCGGCCTGATTGGCTGGAATCAATTGATCCTGTGCATCAATCCGTCGATTCCCGCCACCAACTTGAAGGAATTTCTTCAATACACCAAAGCGCATCCGGGCAGCGTGACCTATTCATCGGCCGGCATAGGCGCAACCAGCCACCTTGCCATGGAACTCCTGAACGCCACAGCCGGGCTGGACATGCTGCACATTCCCTACAAGGGTGGCGCGCCGTCCCTGCAATCCGTGCTCGCCAATGAAACCAGTGCGGCGTTTGTCGATGTCAGCACCAGTGTTCCGCTGATCGAAGGCGGTCAACTACGCGCCATCGGCACCGGTGCCGTGAATCGGTTCAAGAGTCTGCCCAACGTGCCCACCATCGCCGAGGCCGGGCTGCCCGGATTCGAGGCCCAGACCGCTTTTGGCCTGTTCGCGCCAGCGGGAACGCCGCCAGAGGTCGTCGCAAAACTGAATACGGCGCTCAATGCTTCGCTGAACAACCCGGCGATGGTTCAACGAGCGCTGGAGCTGGGCTTTGAACTGCAACCCAGCACGCCACAGGAACTGGTGCAGCACGTCGATGCCGAGGCAAAGAAATGGGGACATCTGATCAAGGAACGTGATATCAAGCTCAACTGAGCGATGGCCGATACGTGCCGACTGAGGCGGGGATCCGGACATCGGATGAATAATGCAGGGCTCTGACTGCTGGATGATGAAATCGAACATGCATTGGCTTGATGCGGGCGCAATCGCGGCGGCCTATAAATCCCGGGCATTGACACCGTCGGTCGTCATGGCCCATCTGCTGGAAAGAATCGCCGCGCTCGATACGCGGTATCACGCTTTCATCAGCATCGACGCGGAAGCGGCCATGCAGGCGGCGCATCAAGCCGAGCGCGAACTCGCAGCGGGCGCAGCACGTGGCCCGCTTCACGGCATTCCCTACGCGGTCAAAGACATCATCGATATTCGAGGGCAGATAACCACCTGCCACTCGCGTATCCGCATGGATGGTCTGGCGCGCAGCGATGCCACCGTCATTGCGCGACTCAAGCGCGCCGGCGCCATATCGATGGGCAAGCTGGCTTTGCACGAATTCGCTATCGGCGGTCCGTCGTTCGACCTGCCCTTTCCCCCGTCGCGCAACCCGTGGAATACCGATCACCACCCGGGCGGCTCATCGTCGGGGTCGGGCGCCGCGCTGGCAGCCGGATTCCTGCCGCTGGCGCTGGGCACCGATACCGCCGGATCCATTCGAAACCCCGCCGCAGCATGCGGCATTGTCGGGCTGAAGCCCACCTATGAGTTGATCCCGCGTGACGGCGTCTTTCCATTCTCCGACACTCTGGATCATGTCGGTCCCATGGCACGCAGCATTCGCGACCTCGCACTGCTGATGGACGCCATCGCCACGCCAGACGGCGCTTGCGGCGCCTACGGAACCGAACTGGATCGGGGCTTTGACGGATTGCGCATAGGGTATGTGAAGCACTTTCACTGCTCGGATATGCCGGCGGATACCGAGGTCGCCGAAGCGCTGGACCAGGCCGCCGAAGTCATGCGGCGTGCCGGCGCGCAGGTCGATGAAATAAGGCTTGCGTCGTTGAAGGAATTTGACCACCCGCTGCGCATCATCTTCCAAAAGGAATCGTGGGATATCCACGCGCGCTGGCTGCGCGAGCGCCCGCAAGACTACGGAGAAAATGCGCGCACCAAACTCATGATGGGAGCAGATATTTCCGAAGAAGACTACAGATTGGCCCTTGAGCAGCGCCTGGCGCTCAGGGCCTGCGTAGACCAGGCATTCGGACAGGCAGATGTCTTGCTCACCGCATGTTCCATGGATCCGCCCTGCAAGATCGACGATACGGCGGCGATTGCCCGCACGTTCCCCAGGCAGGCACGCTCGCCCTTCAATCTGACGGGGCATCCGGCGCTCTCCATGATGAGCGGCTTGTCCCGTGCAGGACTGCCCTTGTCCTTACAGCTTGTCGGCCGCGCCAATGATGAGAGAACCTTGTTGCGTGCCGGCGCAGCCTATGAACAGGCTACGCATTGGCGGGACATTCATCCCCCCATCTAGGCGGTGGGCGGCGAAGCACGCGACAGCCGCCCTTCGCGTCACGACAACGGCTTTTCCGTGCTGACGGATTTCCTTCTGTTTTCGTTTTTATTTTCTTTTTGCCGGCTCTTTCTTACCCAATGATCGGGGATTTCCAGACCCGCAGGCGTCTCCTTGCTGAGTAGCGTCTCGACAAGAGCGGCTTGCAACTTCCGGGCACTGGGCGACAAGGATCTGAGCTTGCGCGTGATGAAGAATATTTTCCGATACAGCACCGGCGATTTCAGCGCAATGAATGGCAAGTCCTGCAACTGATGCGTTTGCGAAGCCAGTGCCGGAATAATGGAAAACCGATTGCCCTGCGACAGCACCGGATACAACGACGGAGAACCCGAGACCTCCTCGAAGCGGCGGTCCAGGCCAAAGCGCTGCAGTGTTTCGCTGTGCACGCTGCCCACTCGCGTGTCGGAGGCCAGGCCGACCATTTCGTGCTGACGCTGCGCGACCTCATCCCACCCGATGGGCCCTTCATGGTTGGCGAAATGATGATCCTTGCTACAAACCACCCCATAGGCGTCCTGGAACAACAGCGAATAGCTCAGATCCGGATGCGTGCTCAAAGAGCTGCTCAGCCCGAAATCCACATCCCCTTCCAGCACCCTGCGCTCGAGGTCTTCAGTGCCCCCTTCGCGCAATGAAATGGCGACGCCGGGGCTTTCGCTGCGAAAACTGTTCAAGGACGGAATCACCAGCCATGCCATGGGTGAAGGTGCCGCGGCAATGCGGAGGTAGCCTTCCAGGTTCTGGCCGATCGCCCTCAAGTCGCCAATCATGGCATCGAACTCACAGAGCAGGCGCCGCGACTGCTCGCTGAATCGGGCCGCTGTCGGTGTCATCGATACGCTGCGTGTCGTTCGATCAAACAGCTTCACGCCAATATCATCTTCCAGCTGCTGGATCGTCGTGGTCAACGACGATTGCGTCAGGAACATGCGCGTTGCTGCCTTGGTGAAGGACCCCGTATCAACTACCGCAAGAAAACTGCGCAGATGACGCAAGGTCACGAGCGTCCGCATAATCCCCCTCCATCGTAGAACCACATATCTGGCCGACTTGTTATCGGTGGCCCCATTGCGCCCAGGACCAGGCCCTTTTATCCATTCGTGACCGCATCTGGCAGAGACGACAGTGATCCGGGAATGATACTTCCTTAACCACTCGATTATGCTTATGGAGAGGCCCAGCTGGCGTCCGGGCGACCATGATTATTCAAACAGCAGCGTTGGTTCGCACGGCCATGCACCGCACCGCTTGAACGCGGCCCACGCTACGATTCAATGGTTCGGCTCGATGTTTAACGGCTAGAATTGCGTCATCGACCCGGAAAAGTTGATCGGCTCATCCGTGCCCATGACCGCAACAGCATTGCTATAGCCACCCCTATCCGCCGCTCAACAATGAAAGATATGTCTTCGCCCAAGTCGTCCGAGTATCTGTTTTCCGATCAGATCGGTCACTTGTTGCGGCGCGTCTACCAGCGGCACACGGCGTTGTTCCAGCAATATATTCCCGACTCCCAGCTCACGGCAGCACAGTTTGTCGTGCTGTGTTCCGTTCGTGACCACGGCGCGAGTTCCCTGGCCGATCTGGTCAAGGCAACGGTCATCGATCAGGCGACGGTACGTGGCGTAGTCGATCGCCTGAAGCAGCGGGAGCTGGTCCAGGTTCATCATGACCCGGTGGATCGCCGCAAGGTCGTGGTGACTCTGACGGATGTGGGGCGCAACCTGGTGCAGCAGATGGAGCCCTTTGCCAAACAGATTACAGAAAGCACCTATGGCAATCTGAATCCGGCAGAGCGTGTCGCGCTGCATTTCCTGCTGACCAAGATGTTGAGCAACGACGAGCCGGCCTGAGCCCACCCGCCGTTGCACAAGGGCCCGCGATCAGTCCAGGACGCGATTGCGCGACTCTACGTTCACCGACCAGATCGAGACGGCGCCGGCCAGCAGGAAGCCCGAAATCACGACCAGCGAAAGCGTGAAATGCGTGCTCATGATGGGCGCAATGATGGCGGGAGCGAAGAGTCCGCCGAATCGTGCCACGGCACCGGCCATGCCCATTCCGCTGGCACGCAGTTCGGTCGGATACACCTCCGGCGTGAAGGCATACAGCGCCCCCCAGGTACCCAGCAACGAAAAGCTCATCAGCAAGGTGGAGCCGACCACGACGACCGTCGAGGTGCCCAGGCTGTAGAACATGCAACCGACCGCGCTGAGTATCAGGAAGCCGATCAATGTGGGTTTGCGGCCCCAGCGCTCCACGCCGTATGCCGACAAGGCAAAGCCGGGCAATTGAACCAGCGCCAGCAACACCAGGAACTCTTGGCCACGCATGAATGCAAAACCTTGCGTGCTGAGCGTGATCGGCAAGTAGACGAAGACCCCGTAGTAGGCAATGGAGATCAGGCCCCAGGCCAGCAGCAGACCGATGCTGCGGCGACGCAATTCGGGCGAGAACAAGGCGAGGATCGATTTCCTGGAGGGCGTCTCCGGTTGCAGTTCAGGCAGAACGACGTCGCGGCGATTGACCTTGGCGACCCGCTCGAGCACCTTGCGCGCCTCATCCGATTTGCCATTGCGATTGAGGTACATGGGCGACTCCGGGATGTAGAAGCGCAGCACCACCCCCACCAGCGCAGGCAGGCCCGTCACGAAGAAGATGACGCGCCAGGCGTCGTCGCCCCAGGAAAGCGCGGCCAGCGCCAGCAAGGCCAGGAAGATCGTGCCAACGGCCCAGAACGACTCCAGCAACACCAGCCAGCGCCCACGGCGCTTGCTGGGAAGGAACTCGGCCATCATCGTGTAGTCGACAGGCAGCGTACCGCCTACCCCCAGACCTGTCAGAAAGCGCAGCACCAGCAACCACATGAGGTCAGGCGCAAACGCGGACGCCACACCGGCGCAGGCGTCGATGATGACGGCCATCATCAGTACGGGTCGACGCCCGATCCGGTCGGCCAATCGACCGAAGGCAAACGCACCAACAAGCATGCCGATAAAAAACAGCGTGCCGGTCTGCAAGGCTTGTGGAACAGTAATGCCAAACGTGCGGGCAATCGATGGCGCGGTGAAGCCAATCGAAAGAACCTGCATGGCATCAGCCATCCAGACCAATCCGAAAATCACGAATAGCCGATACTGGAACTTGCCGACTCCGGCCATCTGAATGGCGTTATCGACGGAGATCTTTGATGCTGACATACGGGAACCCCTTGTTGTAATCGCGATCTGCTCTATGTATGGTCGGCTGCCTTCAAGCGGCCGCTTTTCCTGCTAATGTGGTCCTGCCTGGTCTCGTAATCTGCTGATGGTTGCTGTCGGGTCTGGCCAGGCGGGTGCGTCTGGTGCGTGACGTACGCGCAGGTACTCCACCAGGTCCGCAATCTGTCTGTCGTCCAGACTGTCCTTGAAGCCTGGCATATAGCCCAAGTCGTCATGGGCGGGACTTTGGATGCCATGAAGAATCACTTGAATCAGGTTGTCCGGCGTTGCGGCATGCAGATTGGTGTTCAGACTCAGCAACGGTCTGGCACCGAACAACGTGGGGCCACTATTGGCGTCATGGCACACCACGCAGGCGTTCTGATAGATCTGTTCGCCATTGGCAAGCCTGCCTTGCAGCGAGCGAATCGTGATGTCAGTTGCCGGGTCCGCAGATGCCACGGCGCCGGGCGCGCGATAGGACATCGGTGCCTGTGCCAGTTCATGCGGAGCGTTGTCTGCCGTCCTGTCACTCTGGCCCTTTCCGGGCAGGTCCAGCAAATAGGTACTGATGGCTCGCACATCGCTGTCAGGCAGCTCGGCCAACCCTTGAATGACCGGCGCCATCGGCCCCGCCGCTACCCCATGTTGCACGGAGTAACCGGTACGCAGATACTGAAAGAGTGTTTCGCCCGTCCAGGGGTTGGTGCCTGAAGCCAGTCGATCCAGTGCGGGCGCCTGCCAGCCTTCGGCTTCACCGCCCGAGAGGTGGTACAGGCCTTTTTTCTCTGCGCCCAGCGCATTGCGGGGAGAGTGGCAAGCACTGCAATGGCCTACGCCTTCCACCAGATAGGCACCGCGCAACCATTCCGGGCTGCGTGCAGGATCAGCCACGAATGGCTTGGGATCGTGAAACAGCGCGTTCCACCCCGCCAGCAACGGGCGCGCACTGAAGGGGAACGCCAACTGGGTTCTTGGCGGCTCGGCGTTGACTGCGGGTTGCGACATCAGGTAGCCGTACAGCGCCTGCATGTCAGCATCGCTCAGCTTGGCATAGGCCGTGTAGGGGAACGCAGGATAAAGCTGCTTTCCATCCTGATGCACACCGTGACGCATGGCCCGGTCGAATGCCGCGAACGACCAGCGGCCAATACCAGTTTCATTGTCAGGGGTGATGTTGGTCGTGTAGATCGTGCCGAAGGGTGTCTCCAGCCCCAACCCGCCTGCGTTGGGCGCGCCACCGGGGACGGTGTGGCACGCGATGCAATCGCCTGCGGCAGCAATCAGCCGCCCGCGTTCGATGGCCTGCGACGAATACAGCGAGACATCCGGGCCATCCGTCAATGGCAGTGCCGATTTCAACGGCCAGATCATGGTGGCGATGCCGGCGATACTTGCCGCGCCGGCGGCAAGCCATTTCCAGCTGCGAGCGAGCGTGTGGCCCGTGCGAGAATCGGCGCGCCCGGCAAGCGCCACGCGCAGTTGTTCGGTGTTGAATGGCACCTGCCGCAAACGCACACCGGTCGCCTGATGAATGGCGTTGGCGATGGCGGCTGCCGCCGGCAAGGTCATCACCCCAGACAAGCCGAGCCGGCCGTTCTTCAATACATCGTTCGTGTCGGCCTCGGGATCGAGGAGCGCATCGTTTGTGCGAGTCGACACCGCCTGCGAACGGACACTCAGGGCGTGACTGGCCGCTGGCTGTGACGGACTGGCCCAGTCATCGAATGTGGCCGGGCCTGTCAGCAGGCGTCTGGCATCGGCCAGAAGCCGGGCGTTTTGGTGCTCGATCTCGGGCCCGACGGGCGCGGCCTGGGCGGGACGCAGGCTTGCGCTGTCCTGACCAGCGACGACGCGGGTGATGTCGACGTTGCCGGTTCGGGGATCGACCGCGACTTCCGCCACCCAGGCGGACCAGCTGGTTCGAGGGAAACCACTCTCATCGACATCGTCGACCTGAGCCGTGGCGAAGCCAGTTCCTGTCAGACTGCCGTCTGGCCGCGTATCTTCCGCCGCCCGGCGCGATTGCTGGATCACCTGCTGCGCCAGCTGACGCCCTCTGCCTTCAGGCAGATGCTGCACGCGCCACGTCAGTGGATCTTCATTCCTGGCCAGCGCGTTTTCGTACCACAGGCTTTCCTGACTGAATACCTGCACGGCGTTCAACTGCTCGACGCTGGCGTGCAACGGCACATGCGCCTGCACGCGGGCCTGCACCGGAAAATCCGCATGCGCCGTGGCAACGGCAATCGCATGGGCCTGCCCGGGCTGACTCAACATTCGTGCCATGCCGGGACGCACCGCCCACGGCCCATCTGACAACAAAGCATGCGCCGGTGGGCTCGCCTGCTGCATGGCATCATGGGCCGCCGGGGCCTCCCGCAACAAGCCTTCGGACACCGGCGTCCGATGCTCTCGATCCAAGGCATGCACCTGCAAATTCAGATCATCTGCGCGCGCAGTCTGGCAGGCCACGCATACAGGCCGGCCCACCTCTTGGGACAGCAAAGCGGCCGTTGACGCGGCATCCAGGACATCGAGCAGATGCACGTCACCCGCGCCGCCGTCACGCGCACCACCTGCCTCCACCGTCAAACGTATCGACGCCTCGGGCTGATTCAGCAGCACCGCCAGCTCGCGGCGAACGATGGCCTGCACCGCTGCCGGGCAGGCGGGGAGCCAGACTGCCGCGTAGGCGTTCAGGCTCCACACCGTCACGCCTGTCGCCGCCTGCGCGTGCGAGGCCTGTGCTTGAACACGATATTGAGCCGATGCCGAATCCAGATAGCCGGCGTGAGCGGTACGAGGATCCTGCCAGACAGGCGCGAGCGCTGCCGCAGCTTGCCGTGCATAGAGCGGGGTCACTGCGACCACACCCAGGAAATGCACACGCTGCACGACGGCCACGACGCCGGCCTGGCCTCCGACGTCGGCCACGCGTGCGCTTTGCAGCGCGCTGCCGACATAACGCGCACCATCCCAACGCACCACGGGCGGCTTGAGCATCAGGCCGTGAAGCAGATCGGCGGGCAGCGCAGCCGGCAGGCCTGAGCGGGCAAAGGCGAGGTCGGAAACAGGCAGACTCATTGGGTGGACTCGTGCCTGCTGTCAGCCACGCAACCTGCCGGATGAGCTGCTGCAGGCAAGGCCCGGGCACGCAACTGCACGGCCCGCAGCGCCGCCTGCATGATCTCGACATGTGTGCCGCAGCGGCACAGGTTGTGATGCAGTTCGCTGCGTATCGTGTGCTCGTCTGGCTGAGGATTACGGCGCAGCAAGGCCTCGACCGTCATGATCATGCCGTTGATGCAATAGCCGCACTGCGCCGCCTGGCAGTCGATGAAGGCCTGTTGCACGGGACCGGGGCAGGCCATCGTGCCCAGGCCTTCGAGCGTCACCACCGAGCGCCCGATCGCGGCCTTCACGGGGATCACACATGACCGCGCCGCCACGCCATCGATCAGTACGGTGCAGGCACCGCACTCGCCCAGGCCACAACCGTACTTGGGGCCGTTGAGTGTCAGGTCGTTGCGCAGCACGAGCAGCACCGCCGTTTCGGGCGCTGCCGACACATCGTGCGCCTCACCGTTGACCGTCAGGCGAAGTGGCGCAGCGGGGCTGCTGGCGGTGGTTGATCCCATAGAACGAGGTGTGTCCACTGTTCAAAAGGTTGGAAAGTTGCCTGTGCATGGGCATGGGGGCAAGCCCCTTTACCCTTGGCAACATGAATGGCTAGACGGATGCCCGCGCCTTGGGTTGCACCAGCGGCTCGGTGAAGACGTCGTAGCCGAAACACCAGGCCGGGTCTTCGTTGGTACGCAGCCATGTGTTGTCGTGCGAAATGCGCTGCACCTTGCCGGCACGCTCGGCGCGATTGGCCTCATAGAGCGCGAACACCAGTTCGTGATTGTCGGCGCCCACTTCCTTGAAACAGCGGGCCAGCATGGCGCCGTCTTCAATCGCCATCGCCGCGCCCTGAGCCATGTGAGGCTTCATGGGATGGCAGGCATCACCCAGCAACACCATGCGGCCACGGCTCCACAACGGCAAGGGGTCGCGCTCCAGCAAAGACCACTTGGTCACCTCGACAGTGCCCTCGATCAGGGCCTGCACCGTGGGATGCCAGCCGCGGAAGGTTTCGCGCATTTCCTCCTTGCTGCTGGCCAGCCAGCGATCGTTCAGATCCCAATGTTCGGCAGGAACACCGGTGACGTAGTAGATCTCGTCGGCCTTGCCCGTCACGTAATACACCATCATGTGGCGATCGTCCGTCCACCACTTCACGCAGGCATCGAAAGGCAGCATGCCCGCTTTCACGGCCGGCGTGGGAAAGACTGCGCGGTGCGCCAGATAGCCCGCATACTTGGGCAGTTCCGGGCCGAGCAGTTCTTCGCGAATGCGCGAGTTCACCCCATCGGCACCGATCACGATGTCGGCGTCTTCGGTCGTGCCGTCGGCAAAATGCATGACGACGCTATCGCCCCGATCCTCGACTTTGACCAGTGA
>JAEYZR010000037.1 GCA_023427945.1 Pseudomonadota bacterium
CCGCAATGCGGGGCCCTTCATTGTAGCGGCTAGCGCTGCAATATTAGCGGCGGCTGCCGACGATTTCGATCTCAACGCGGCGGTTCTGAGCGCGACCTTCACGGGTTGCGTTCGAGGCCACGGGTTGCGTTTCGCCCTTGCCTTCGGTGTAGACACGGTTCGTGTCGATACCACGGCTAACCAGGTACTGTTTGACGGAAGCGGCGCGGCGCTCCGACAGACGCTGGTTGTAGGCATCGGTACCGATCGAGTCGGTGTGGCCGACAGCGATGATGGTCTCGAGGTCCAGGGAGCCAGCTTGCTGGACGACTTGGTCGAGCAGTTGACGGCCTTCGGGCTTGATCGTGGACTTGTCGAAGTCGAAGAACGTGTCGGCGTTGAAGACGACCTTGTTCGCGACCGGGGCAGGAGCCGGGGCACGGGGAGCTTGCGCAACCGGAACGCCATCGCAGCCGGGGATACCGGTAGCGGGGGTCCAGAAGGCATTGCGCCAGCACAATTCGTTAGTGCCGTTTTTCCAAACGCCACCGAACGGGCTTTGCCAGTTGTCGACTGTTTGCGCCGAAGCTGCACCAGAGGCCGTTACAGCGGCGAAGGCGAGCGCCATAGCGAATTTGGAGGGTTTATTCATGTTTCTCCTCGTTGAGCTTGAAGCTGGATAAGTGGTGACTCGCAGCGAACCCCCGCCGCATATCAGGAAACGGGGCCAGTATAGCAACGCCAAAAACAAATTCAGAGTCCTGCAACTGGGTTTCCTGCGTGCTGGAAACAATCTTAAGCCATTTGCGAACTCGGGATAGGCGCATCGAGTGTTGTGTCGCCCAATTTCGAGCCTAGGGTCGACTTACTGTTGGTTTTCGACAACAAGGACCGTAGAGTGCGAGCAAATGTAGCAGGAAACAAACCGATCGTCGTTTTTAGACACGTTTTCCAACCTTAATCTAGGGATCCTGCCGGTGGTTTCATAAACATCGGGACTAAAAGGGCGACCCGCAATCAAATGTTAGAATCCAATGTTCGCCCGGCCCGGGTTCCTTCAACGATTCTATCGTCATAAATATGGATTCCTTCGCCAAAGAAATGCTTCCGGTCGCACTGGAAGAGGAAATGCGTCGCAGTTACCTCGATTACGCCATGAGCGTGATCATCGGTCGGGCGCTTCCTGACGTGCGTGACGGTCTGAAGCCCGTGCACCGGCGGGTCTTGTTCGCCATGCACGAGTTGAACAACGACTGGAACCGGGCCTACAAGAAGTCGGCACGTGTCGTCGGTGACGTCATTGGTAAATATCATCCCCATGGTGACCAGGCGGTATATGACACCATCGTGCGCATGGCGCAGGACTTCTCGCTGCGTTACATGCTGGTCGATGGCCAGGGCAACTTCGGCTCGATCGATGGCGATAGCGCCGCCGCCATGCGCTATACCGAAATCCGCCTGGCCAAGATCGCCCACGAGCTGCTGGCCGACATAGACCAGGAAACGGTCGATTTCGGACCCAACTACGACGGCAGCGAAAACGAACCGCTGTTGCTGCCCTCGCGGCTGCCCAACCTGCTGGTCAACGGCAGCTCGGGCATTGCGGTGGGCATGGCGACCAACATTCCGCCGCACAACCTGGGCGAGGTGGTCGACGGCTGCCTGTATTGCCTGCGCAATCCGGCCTGCACGATCGACGAACTCATCGAGATCATCCCGGCCCCGGATTTCCCCACGGGCGGCATCATCTACGGCATGTCGGGTGTGCGCGACGGCTATCGCACCGGTCGCGGGCGGGTGGTCATGCGCGCCAAGACCCACTTCGAAGACATGGAGCGCAGCAACCGTCAGCAGATCGTGGTCGACGAGTTGCCCTACCAGGTCAACAAGAAGACGCTGCAGGAGCGTATCGCCGAACTCGTCAACGAGAAGAAGATAGAAGGCATTTCCGATATTCGGGACGAGTCCGACAAGGACGGCATGCGGCTGGTCATCGAGCTCAAGCGCGATGAAGTGCCTGAAGTCGTGCTGAACAATCTGTATAAGCATACGCAGTTGCAGGACACCTTCGGCATCAATATGGTGGCCCTGGTCGACGGCCAGCCGCGCTTGCTCAACCTGAAACAGATGGTGGAATATTTCCTGTTCCACCGTCGTGAAGTGGTCACGCGTCGCACGGTGTTCCAGTTGCGCAAGGCGCGTGAGCGTGGTCATGTGCTGGAAGGTCTGGCTGTCGCGCTGGCCAACATCGATGACTTCATCGCCATCATCAAGGCGGCTCCCACGCCGCCGGTGGCGCGTCAGGAATTGATGGACCGCGGTTGGGACTCCTCGCTGGTCAAGGAAATGCTTTCGCGCGTGGATACCACCACGCCCGGCGGCATGACGGCCTTCCGGCCCGACGACCTGCCGATTCATTTTGGCATGCAGAAGGATGGGCTCTACCACCTGAGCGAAGTGCAGGCCCAGGAAATCCTGAACATGCGCCTGCAACGCCTGACCGGGCTGGAGCAGGACAAGGTGTTGAACGAGTACAGCGACATCATGTCCACCATCGCCGACCTGCTTGATATTCTCGCTCGCCCCGAGCGCATCACCACCATCATTGGCGAAGAGCTGCAGGCGATCAAGCTGGAGTTCGCAACCAATGCCAAGGATTCGCGTCGCTCGCACATCGAGCACAACGCATACGAGCTGGACACCGAAGACCTGATCACCCCGACCGATATGGTGGTGACGCTCTCGCACGGCGGTTACATCAAGAGCCAGCCGCTGTCGGAATACCGTGCACAAAAGCGTGGCGGACGCGGCAAGCAGGCCACGGCCATGAAAGAGAATGACTGGATCGACCAGCTGTTCATTGCCAATACGCACGACTTCCTGCTGTGCTTCTCTGACCGTGGCCGTATCTACTGGCTGAAGGTCTGGGAAGTGCCGCAAGGAACCCGCACGTCGCGTGGCCGGCCGATCGTGAACATGTTCCCCCTGATCGATGGCGAGAAGATCACCGTCGTGCTGCCGGTGAAGGTGTTCAGCGAAGACCACTATGTGTTCATGGCGACTTCCCGCGGCACGGTCAAGAAAACGCCGCTCTCGGATTTCTCCAACCCGCGCAAGGCCGGCATTATCGCAGTCGACCTCGATGAGGGCGACTTCCTCATCGGCGCCGACCTCACCGACGGCAAGCACGACATCATGATGTTCTCCGACGCGGGCAAGGCCGTGCGTTTTGACGAGGGCGACGTGCGTCCGATGGGCCGCAATGCCCGTGGCGTGCGCGGCATGATGCTGGAAGAAGGGCAGTCCGTGATTGCCATGCTCGTTGCCAGCGACGAAGAGCAAAGTGTCCTGACCGCGACGCACAATGGCTATGGCAAACGCACTCCCATCACCGAATACACCCGGCATGGGCGCGGCACCAAAGGCATGATTGCCATCCAGACATCCTCACGCAACGGCAAGGTCGTGGGCGCCGTTCTGGTGCGCACGTCGGACGAAATCATGTTGATCACGACCGGAGGCGTGCTCGTGCGTACCCGTGTGAGCGAGATCCGCGAAATGGGTCGTGCCACACAGGGCGTCACCTTGATCAGTGTCGACGACGGCAGCAGCCTGTCGGGCGTGCGTCGCGTGGTTGAAAGCGATGCCGACGAAGGCGAGGACGGTGTCGAAGGCGTCGATGGTGTCGATGGCGACGGAAATGCCGATGGCAAGGTCGCACCGGCGGACGAGAACCCAGCCGGCGATGCGCCAGCGGCAGGCGGAACTTCGGAGGAATGATGGCACGACCCTGGAATTTTTCGGCGGGTCCTTCGGCATTGCCCGAATCGGTGTTGACCCAGGCTGCAGCCGAGATGCTCGACTGGCACGGCAGCGGCATGTCGGTCATGGAAATGAGCCATCGTGGACGTGAGTTCACCCAGATCTGTGACGAGGCCGAGGCCGACCTGCGCGAACTGCTGGGCGTTTCAGGCGATTACGCCGTCATGTTCATGCAGGGCGGGGCGACCGCAGAGAACGCGATCATCCCGCTCAATCTGATGGCGCGGGTCGAGCCGGCAGCAGCCGATTTTGTCCTGACGGGCCACTGGTCGCGGCGTTCGCACAAGGAAGCGGCGAAATACGGCAGCGTCAGTGTGGCCGCTTCGAGCGAGGCCGAGCGCGAGATCGATGGCAGGCGCTATCAGCCCTGGGCCTGGACGCCGCCCGTGAACGAATGGAAGGTTCGCAAGCAGGCCGCCTACGTGCATCTGTGCAGCAACGAAACCATTGGCGGTGTGGAACTGGCTGACTGGCCTGTTCCTGCCGAATACGGTGCGCTCGACGTGCCGCTGATCGTGGATGCCTCCAGCCATTTTCTGTCGCGCCCCATGGACGTGGCGCGCACGGGTATGGTGTATGCCGGGGCGCAGAAAAACGCTGGTCCTGCAGGGCTGACGATGGTCATCGTGCGTCGCGACCTCTTGGGCAAGGCGATGTCGATCTGCCCCACGGCGTTCGATTACTCGATCGTGGCTGCGGAGCAGTCGCGCTACAACACTCCGCCGACCTACGCCATCTACATCGCCGGTCTGGTGTTCAAGTGGATCAAGGCACAGGGTGGCCTTGCCGGCATGGCTGCCAGAAACGCCGAGAAGGCCGCCGCGCTCTACACCTACCTCGACAGCACGGCCTTCTATGTCAATCCGATTCATGCGCCGGTCCGCTCGCGCATGAACGTTCCTTTCCTGCTGCGCGACGAGTCCTTGAACGATGCGTTTCTGGCCGGTGCCGCAGCAAGTGGTCTGATGCAGTTGAAAGGCCACAAGAGCGTGGGCGGAATGCGAGCGTCCATCTACAACGCGCTGCCTCTGGCGGGTGTGCAGGCACTGGTGGCTTATATGACCGAATTCGAGCGACGTCATGGATGATCAACTGAAGAACACCTTGCGCCCGCTGCGCGAGAAGATCGATCAGATCGACAGGCAGGTGCTGGATCTGCTGAATGAACGGGCCCGCACGGCACAGGAAGTGGGGCATGTGAAGCACGCAGCGGCGGCTGATCCCCAGGTGTTTCGCCCTGAGCGCGAGGCCGACGTCATTCGAGCCTTGCAGGCCGGCAACGGTGGCCCTCTGCCCAGTGCCGCGATCGCCGCCATCTGGACCGAAGTCATGTCGGCATGCCGCGGGCTCGAGCGCGCATTGTCTGTGGCCTATCTCGGCCCCAAGGGTTCGTTTTCAGAACAGGCGGCATTCGAGCACTTCGGTCATGCAGTCACTGCCGTGCCACTCACCTCATTTGACGATGTGTTTCGTGCCGTCGAAACGGGGCAGGCCGATGTCGGCATGGTGCCGGTCGAGAATTCGACCGAAGGCGCTGTCAATCGCAGCCTGGACCTGCTGCTCAACGCGCACGTCGAGGTCTTGGGCGAACGCTCGATCACCATCCGACACTGCCTGATGACGCAGTCGGGCAATCTGGACGGCGTGACCTCCGTCATGGCTCACCCGCAGGCCCTTGCGCAGTGCCAGGAGTGGCTCACGCGCAACCAGCCAGGGCTGGAGCGCGTGGCTGCGCCCAGCAACGCCGAAGCCGCTCGAGTCGCCTCCCAGGATAAACGTGTGGCCGCCATCGCAGGCGATGCCGCAGCGTTGGCCTGGGGCTTGAACGTCGTCTCGGCCGGCATTCAGGACGACGCGAACAATCGCACCCGCTTTCTCGCCATCGGGAAAATGGTCACGCTGCCCAGTGGACGGGACAAGACCAGCTTGATCCTGGCCGTGCCCAACCGGGCTGGTGCCGTCTACGAGATGCTTGCGCCTTTGGCCAACAATGGCGTGTCCATGACTCGTTTTGAGTCCCGTCCGGCGCGCAACGGTCAGTGGGATTACTACTTCTATGTCGATGTGCTGGGGCACCGCGACGACAAGCCGGTGGCCCAGGCGCTGGACACTTTGGCAGGCCAGACGGCCTTCATGAAGGTCCTGGGCTCTTATCCGGCTCAATGACATCGGACAAGGCACCATGCTGGTCTGGCTGCGCGCCCATCACGGCGCGCGCCTACGAAAGAGAAGTGATAAATGGTCGATTCCCGCCTCCCCGTGCCGCCTTCCGGTAGCGCGCTCGCTCCAGACGCGCCGCTGACGCTTGCTATCGTCGGCGTAGGACTCATCGGCGGCTCATTTGCTCAGGCATTGCGCCAGGCAGGATGTGTGCGGCGTGTGCTGGGTGTGGGCCGCCAGCCGGCCAGCCTGCAAAAAGCTATGGACCTCGGCTTGATCGACGAAGTAGTCGATGCTCAGGTCGCGGCGGCACAGGCCGATCTGGTGATGCTGGCCGTGCCCGTGGGGGCCATGCGCCAGATGCTGAAGGCGATGGCGCCTTGTCTGGGCGAGCATACGGTTCTGACCGACGCAGGCAGCACCAAGACGGATGTGGTGCAGGCCGCCCGCGACGTGCTGGGCGATCGCCTGGGTCAATTCGTGCCCGGCCATCCCGTCGCCGGGGCGGAGACCAGTGGCCCGCAGGCCGCCCGCGCTTCCCTCTATCAGGGCAAGCAGATCGTGCTGACGCCGCTGGCCGAGAATCCGCCTGCTGCCGTGGCGCTCGTCACGCGGGCATGGGAAGCCTGTGGCGCGAGCGTGCGAACCATGACGGCTCTTGAGCACGACCAGGTGCTGGGCTCCGTCAGTCATCTGCCGCATCTGTTGTCGGCGATCTATATGGCGCAGGTCGCCAGCACGGACAATGCCGCCCTTCGTCTGGACATGGCAGGCAGCGGGTTTCGCGACTTCACCCGCATTGCCGCCGGCTCGCCAGAAATGTGGCGCGACATCGTCCTGTCCAATGCGCAGATACTGCGTGCTGAACTGGACGCCGTGCGCAAGCTGATGGATGACGTCGACGACGCTCTGTCTCGCGGCGATGGTGCTGCGCTTGAATCTTTGTTCGACGTTGCCGCGAGTGCCCGTCGTACCTGGCAGTCATCCCGGGAGACCTGACTTTGACATCCTTTCTCGATTTGCCGCATGCAGTGAGTGCTGCAGGCAATATGCATTTGCCCGGCTCCAAAAGCATTTCCAACCGCGTGCTTCTGCTGGCCGCTCTGGCCTCGGGGCGTACGGCCATCCAGGGTCTGCTCGACTCCGACGACACTCAGGTCATGCTGGGCGCACTGGCGGCACTGGGTGTAAAGGTCACGAAAACAGGCGAGCACGCCGTCGAAGTGGACGGTGCGGGCGGGCGTTTTGCCGGTCAGGCGGATTTGTTCATGGGCAACGCGGGAACCGCCATCCGCCCGCTGACGGCGGCATTGGCCATGCTCGACGGTCGCTACACGCTGTCCGGAGTGCCCCGCATGCACGAGCGGCCGATCGGCGATCTGGTCGATGCGCTGCTGGACCTGGGCGCTGATGTCCAGTATCTGGGGCAGCCCGGCTATCCCCCGCTGAGCATCGGCGCGTTCGATGCAGGGCGTGTGTCGGGTAAAGCGGGCGGCCCGGCCGCAAGCTCAGGCGCAGGCCGCCGTTCGGTGAAGGTTCAGGGCGCTGTATCCAGTCAGTTTCTGACGGCACTGCTCATGGCCGCGCCTTTGTATACCCAGCGAACTGGCCAGGCACTGGTCATCGATGTCGTGGGCGAGCTGATCTCCAAGCCTTATATCGCCATCACCCTGAACCTGATGGCGCGCTTTGGTGTGAGCGTGACGCGTGAGGGCTGGTCGAGCTTCATCGTCGAGCCTCAGGCGCGATACACCTCACCTGGCGACATCCGCGTGGAAGGCGATGCCTCCTCCGCTTCTTACTTCCTGGCGCTGGGCGCCATCGGCGGGGGGCCTGTCACGGTCCACGGCGTGGATGCCACCAGCATTCAGGGTGATATTGCCTTTGCGCAGACATTGCGCGACATGGGCGCCACCATCAACTGTGGTGAGGGCTGCATGACGGCCGAGGGCATCAATGTCGCGCAAGGCGAAAAACTGCGCGCTTTCGATGCCGACTTCAACCTGATCCCCGATGCCGCAATGACTGCAGCGGCGCTGGCGCTTTTTGCCGATGGCCCTTGCCGGTTGCGCAACATCGGTAGTTGGCGGGTCAAGGAAACCGATCGCATCCATGCGATGGTGACTGAACTCGGCAAGCTGGGTGCAGGCGTCGCCAGCGGCCACGACTGGCTGACCGTCACGCCGCCAGCACCCGGCCAGTGGCGTGATGCACACATTGGTACCTGGGATGACCATCGTATGGCGATGTGCTTCTCGCTGGCAGCCTTCGGTCCGGCATCAGTGCGCATTCTGGAGCCCGGTTGCGTGGCCAAGACCTTTCCCGATTATTTCGAGGTCTACCGTGACCTTGTCGGTACGTCGACACAAAGGAGTTCGGTATGACCCAGTCGACATCCGATGCAGGTGCCGCACCTGTCATCACCATCGACGGCCCGACGGCCTCCGGCAAAGGTACGGTCGCGCAGCGTGTCGCCCAGGCGTTGGGTTGGACCATCCTGGACAGTGGCGTGCTTTACCGGTTGACTGCCCTGGCCGCCTTGCGAAGCCAGATTGCCGCCGACGATGAGGCCGGATTGGCCAGGCTGGCACTTGGGCTGGATGTGTCGTTTACGGATGGGGCCGTCATTTTCGAAGGTTCCGACGTGCAGGACGCCATTCGCCAGGAAGAGGTGGGCAATCTTGCCTCGCGCATTGCGGCCCTGCAGCCGGTGCGCGAGGCTTTGCTTGCGCGTCAGCGCGCGTTTCAGCGCCCGCCGGGGCTGGTTGCCGACGGACGTGACATGGGCACGATCGTGTTTCCGGACGCCGAGCTGAAGATTTTCCTGATTGCCGATGCGCAATCACGTGCTGAGCGTCGTGCTAAGCAGTTGAAGGAAAAGGGTATTTCTGCTAATCTAACCGACCTCTTGCGCGATTTGCGCGAGCGGGATGCCCGCGATATGCAGCGCACGCATGCGCCGCTTGTTGCAGCAAAGGATGCGACGGTTCTGGATTCCTCCGATCTTACGATCGATGAAACAACCAACCGTATCCTCGCGCTATGGCGCAGTCGGTAGGCATCGGCCAATTGTGCCGAGTCTATTTTTCTGCGGGCGTGCAGGGCATTGGGTTCGGCCTGCCGGCGGCGGGTCCGGGCCGTCGTGCGTCTATATCGACGCCCGTGCAGGTAGCAGGGTAGTTTCGTCCCTGACCGAATGTGCTGTGTCACCGACCGGCGGATTCGTGAAGGTTTTTTGAACTCCACTGGGGCATCGCATATTGCATGTTCTGGTGCGTTGTATAACAGGGCCGCGCCGCGGCCTATGGATCTTTTAATTCATGTCATCCCAACCCTCGACCGCCCTTGGCGGTGAAAGTTTTGCCGACCTCTTCGCGGAAAGCGTCAAGCACCAGGACATGAAGTCCGGTGAAGTGATCAGTGCCGAAGTCGTCCGTGTCGACCGCAATTTCGTCGTCGTCAACGCTGGTCTGAAGTCCGAAGGTCACATCCCGCTCGAAGAATTCCTGAACGATCAGGGCGAACTTGAAGTCAACGTGGGCGATTTCGTCTCCGTGGCCATCGACTCGCTGGAAAACGGTCTGGGCGACGTCAACCTGTCGCGTGACCGCGCCAAGCGTCTGTCGGCCTGGATGGGCCTGGAAATGTCGCTGGAAAACGGCGAACTCGTCACCGGCACCATCACCGGCAAGGTCAAGGGTGGCCTCACGGTCATCACCAATGGCATCCGTGCATTCCTGCCCGGTTCGCTGGTGGACCTGCGTCCTGTCAAGGACACCACGCCGTACGAAGGCAAGACCCTCGAATTCAAGGTCATCAAGCTTGATCGCAAGCGCAACAACGTTGTGCTGTCGCGTCGTCAAGTGCTCGAAGCCAGCATGGGCGAAGAGCGTCAGAAACTGCTCGAAACCTTGCACGAAGGTGCAATCGTCAAGGGCGTGGTCAAGAACATCACCGACTACGGCGCCTTCGTCGACCTGGGCGGTATCGATGGCCTGTTGCACATCACCGACATGGCATGGCGTCGTGTGCGTCATCCTTCCGAAGTCCTGCAAGTGGGTCAGGAAGTCGAAGCCAAGGTCCTGAAGTTCGACCAGGAAAAGAGCCGCGTCTCGCTGGGCGTGAAGCAACTGGGCGAAGATCCCTGGGTGGGTCTGGCACGTCGTTATCCCCAAAGCACCCGTCTGTTCGGCAAGGTTACCAACCTCACCGACTACGGCGCCTTTGTGGAAGTGGAAGCTGGTATCGAAGGCCTGGTGCACGTCTCCGAAATGGACTGGACCAACAAGAACGTCGATCCCCGCAAGGTTGTCACCCTGGGTGAAGAAGTCGAAGTCATGGTCCTCGAGATCGACGAAGACCGTCGCCGTATTTCCCTGGGCATGAAGCAGTGCCGTGCCAACCCCTGGGAAGATTTCTCCACCAACTTCAAGCGTGGTGACAAGGTTCGTGGCGCCATCAAGTCGATCACCGACTTTGGTGTGTTCGTCGGTCTGCCTGGCGGCATCGACGGTCTGGTGCATCTGTCGGACCTGTCGTGGGCCGAAACCGGTGAAGAGGCCGTGCGCAACTTCAAGAAGGGCGACGAGATCGAAGCCATCGTTCTGGGCATCGATACCGACAAAGAGCGTATCTCGCTGGGTATCAAGCAGTTGGAAGGCGACCCCTTCAACAACTTTGCTGCCACCTACGAGAAGGGTGCTGTCGTCCCGGGTACGGTCAAGTCGGTCGCGCCCAAGGGCGCCGTCGTCACGCTGGCTCTGGATGTCGAAGGCTACCTGCGTGCTTCCGAGATCTCCTCGGGCCGCGTCGAAGATGCTACGACCGCGCTGAAGGAAGGCGACAACATCGAAGCCATGATCATCAACGTCGATCGCAAGGCGCGTTCGATCCAGTTGTCCATCAAGGCCCGCGATAACGCCGAGACCAGCGATTCGTTGCAGCGCATGTCCGAAGCCAGCGCCTCGTCAGGCACCACCAACCTCGGTGCGTTGCTCAAGGCGAAGCTGGACCAGGCACGCAACGACGGCTAAGCCGTGACCAAGTCGGAACTGATTGCCGCGTTGGCGACCCGCTATCCACAGCTGGCCGCCCGCGACACCGACTTTGCGGTCAAGACCGTGCTCGATGCGATGACCCAGGCCCTGGCTGTGGGGCAACGCATCGAAATCCGCGGTTTTGGCAGCTTTTCATTGTCGCAGCGCTCGCCACGCGTTGGACGCAATCCTAAATCCGGTGAACAAGTGCTGGTGCCTGGTAAACAGGTGCCGCATTTCAAGGCGGGCAAGGAATTGCGCGAGCGTGTCGACACGGACGTACATATGGACGCCCGGGCAACAGCATCCAACGAGGTGGAGTCCACATCGGCAGATCTGGCTGCGTTACAATGATCGCCGTTTGCAATGAAAAAGGCTGCTTCGGCAGCCTTTTTCAATTTTCCCCGGCGCGATCCAATGGGCGTCGTGTCGCTTACAATTGCCGTCTCACATTTTGTGGAGCGTGATCCATGCGTTATATCGTCTGGGTATTGCGGTTGGTGATATTTGTCGCAGTGCTGATGTTCGCACTGAAGAACACCCAACCCGTGTCGGTAACGTTCTTTACCGACCGTGTATTGCACGACGTACCGCTCATCGTGGTCATGCTCGTCGTGTTCGTCGTAGGTACGATCTTTGGGCTCCTGCTGACGGTGCCCGCCACCATGCGCAGGCGCCGCGAAGCCATGCGCTTGCGCAAGGAGCTCGAACGGGCTCAGGCGCAGCTCAACGGGCAAACGTCCACTGCAACGCTTCCTCCCGAAGCCGTTGCACCCATGTCTCCGCTTTAACATCAAGAAAGGCCCATCGTGGAATTCGAAGCCTGGTGGCTGATATTTTTGCCCTTGCTTTTTGGCTTGGGATGGTTGGCCGCCCGGGTGGATATTCGGCAGATGCTTTCCGAAACACGCATGCTGCCGGATTCGTATTTCCGCGGTTTGAATTTTTTGCTCAATGAAGAGCCTGACCGGGCAATCGACGCGTTTGTCGAAGTCGCCAAGCTCGATCCGGAAACCACGGAACTGCACTTTGCTCTGGGCAGCCTGTTTCGCCGCCGTGGCGAAATGGAGCGTGCCATACGCGTACACCAAAGCCTGCTCAGCCGTGCCGACCTACCGCAGGCACAACGAGAGCAGGCGCAATACGAGCTTGCCCAGGATTTCCTGAAGGCAGGCATGCTTGATCGGGCCGAATCCGGTTTCGAGCACATGAAGGATTCCCGCTTTGCCCTGCCGGCCTTGCAGTCGCTGATTCGAATATATGAGTCGGAGCACGACTGGGTGCGCGCAATCGAAGCGGTCAAGACACTGCGTGGCCTGGTCGATGAGCCGGTGCCCCAACTGGTCCACTATCACTGTGAACAGGCCCAGCTCGCCCTGTCCCGCACCCCGCCCGACATCGATGCCGCTCACCAGGCGCTCGATGCCGCAGAGCATGCCGCCAACGACAGCCAGCGCGAGGGTAGCAGCCGTGCATCCACCGTACGCATCGCCATCGTTCGTGCGCGTATCGCCGCACAGGAAGACCATCCTAAGGAAGAGCGCCTGCATCTGACCAGTGTGCTGAGCATCGTGCCCGACTATGCGGGTCTGGTGGCCGCGCCACTGCTGCAGAACTATGTCGATGCCGGCGAGGACGCTCAGGGCCTGGCGCTGCTGGCCGCCCATTATGAAAAGTATCCGTCGCTCGATCTTTTCGATGTCGTGTTTCGTGCGCTGCGCACGCAGCAAGGTCCCACGGTGGCATGGGCCTTCGCTCGCAAGGCCCTGCAGCATCATCCGTCGTTGCTCGGACTGGACCGTCTGCTGGAGGCCGAACTGGCTGCCAAGGATGGAGTGAGCGACCAGGGGCCGGTCATCGGTACCGACATGAATCTGCTTCGCAGCCTCATCCATAAACATACGCAGCGGCTGGACCGTTATGCGTGCAGCAAGTGCGGGTTCCAGGCGCGACGCTTCTACTGGCAGTGCCCAGGATGCAATGCCTGGGAGACCTACGCGCCCAAGCGCCTGGAAGAATTGCAATGACGTCCTTTCCCATTGAACAAGTGGCCCGTGCCCGTGTGTTGGTCGTAGGCGACGTCATGCTCGATCGCTATTGGTTTGGCGAAGTCGACCGTATTTCGCCCGAAGCGCCAGTGCCCGTCGTGAAAGTCGTGCGACGCGAGGACCGGCTCGGCGGGGCGGCCAACGTTGCCCGGAACATCGTCGCGCTGGGCGCCAAGGCCAGCCTGTTGGGATTGGTGGGGGCAGACGAGGCAGGTCAATCGATTCGTCAACTGGCTGAGCAGGACGGCGTGCAGACTTCTCTGATCGTCGATCCGCTCATGCCCACCACGCTCAAGATGCGTGTGTTGGGCCGTCAGCAGCAGCTTCTGCGCGTGGATTTCGAGGCGTCGCCTGCGGAGCAGTCCCTGCAGGCTCTTCACCAGGCAATGGTCGAGCAAGTGTCCCAGGCTGATGTGGTGGTGCTCTCGGATTACGCCAAAGGCGCCCTGACTCGGGTGGAAATGCTCATGGATGTGGCGCGGGCGCAAGGCGTTTCGGTGCTGGTCGATCCCAAGGGGGACGACTACACCCGCTATCGCGGCGCGGCACTGGTCACGCCCAATCGCTCCGAGATGCAGCAGGCGGTGGGCCGCTGGTCCACGGAAGAGCAACTGGAGGAACGTGCCCAGGCCCTGCGCAGAGAGCTTGCACTGCAGGCGCTGCTGGTCACACGCTCCGAGCAAGGCATGACCTTGTTCACAGACGATGGGCGCGACCACGTCGAGGCCCAGGCACATGAGGTTTTCGATGTGTCGGGTGCAGGCGATACGGTATTGGCCACGCTTGCGGTCACACGCGCCATCGGGCTGACATGGTCGCAAGCCATGCGCTGGGCGAATCGGGCTGGCGGGATCGTGGTCGGAAAGCTGGGCACGTCCGTCGTGACAGCGGCAGAACTGGAAGGGGATTTACGATGATTGTCGTCACGGGTGCAGCAGGTTTCATCGGCAGCAATATTGTCCGCGGTCTGAATCGTCGCGGCGAATACGATATCTTGGCAGTAGACGATCTTACCGAGGGCGACAAGTTCGTCAATCTGGTCGATTGCGGTATTGCCGACTACATGGACCGCAATGATTT
>JAEYZR010000114.1 GCA_023427945.1 Pseudomonadota bacterium
GCCTACGATGGTGCGGATGTCCTGTCGGGCGTCGATCTGCGTGTCGATCCCGGCGAGGTGGTCGCCGTGCTGGGACGCAACGGTGTGGGCAAGACCACGCTGCTCAATGCGCTGTTCAATCTTGGCCCCCAGGTGGCAGGCCGCATCAGCGTGAAAGGCCAGGCCGTCGTCGGCTGGCCGACACACCGCATCGCCCGTCTGGGTGTAGGCCTGGTGCCGCAGGGGCGAGGCGTGTTCTCGCCTTTGACGGTGCACGAAAGCCTGTCCCTGGCGACGCTGGCAGCAGGTTCCAGAAAGGGGGGCGGCCAGCGGGTTCCCTGGACGATCGAACGCGTATACGAGGTCTTCACCCGCCTGCACGACAAGCGTGCCATGTCCAGCGGCGCCTTGAGCGGCGGTGAGCGCCAGATGCTGGCGCTGGCGCGTGCGCTGCTCACGCAAAGCGACATTCTTGTCCTGGACGAGCCCAGTGAGGGCCTGTCGCCCAAGGCGGTGGAGGATGTCCTGGTCACGCACATCACTGCGCTGGCAGCCGAGGGGCTGACCATTGTGCTGGCGGAGCAGAATCTGGCGCTTTCCCTGCGAGTAGCGCCTCGCGTCGTGGTCCTGTCCCAGGGGCGTGTGGCGTTCGATGGTGCCTCGCAGGTGCTGGCCGCCGACCACGCTTTGCAACATCGGTTGCTGGGGGTCTGATCATGGTGACGCTTACCCTGATTCGCATCGACGCCAGCGAGGCCGTTTACAACCGGTTCTACGCGATGTTGCCCGCGCAGGAGCAGCAGCGCGCCGACAACCTGCAGCGTGCAGAGGATCGGCGCCGGCATGTGATGGCGCGTGCGGCGCTGCGCATGATGCTCGGCCGCCGGCTGGGCGTGACCCCAGGTGCTGTGGGTCTGGCCACGCAGGCACGCGGCAAGCCTGTGCTGGACCCCGCCGTGCATGGCGCCCATGCGCAGACCCTGCATGTCAACGTGACCCATGCAGGCGAGTGGGCAGGGATCGTGCTGGCCGGGTATCCTGTCGGGATCGACATCGAACAGTCTCGCAGGCTCGATGTCGCGGCACTGGCGGCGCAAGTGTTCGACCCTGCCACATGCCGTCGCATGGCCGGCCATCCCGATCCACAGGCATTCTTTTTCAAGCACTGGACGGCCAGCGAGGCCCGCTGGAAAGCATATGGCGTCGGTCTGGCCGGGGCCGACCGCAACCAGGCGACAGACCAGAACGATACACAAGCCCACGTGCTGGAATTTGCCGTGGCGCCGGGCTATTTCGGCGCCGTGTGCGTATTGGGGCTGCCGCAGTCCGATCGGCCCAGCCAGATCGCTGCAACCACCTGGCAGGCTGCCGACCTGCTCAACGAGTTTAACGACTGAATGGCATGCAAGCTGAAATGAAACCCGTCACTCAAATCTGGCCACCCGAATTCGCTGAACGCTATCGTGCCGCCGGTCACTGGCGTGGAGAGACCTTCCACACCGTGCTGCGCGACCGCGCACGACAGCACCCCGACCGCGTTGCCGTGGTCGATGGCACGACACGCTGGACCTACGGCGAACTCGACCAGCGCGCCGACGACATCGCGGCGGGATTGCTGGCAAGCGGCCTGCGCGCCGGTGACCGCGTGATCGTGCACCTGCCGAACATCGCCGCTTTCTTCGAAGTCATTTTCGGCCTGTTCCGTGCAGGCATCCTGCCGGTCTACGCGCTGCCCGCGCATCGCATCACCGAAATCGAACACTTCGCCGTCTCGTCCGAGGCGTGCGCCTACGTGATGGCAGGCAAGTACGAGGGCTTCGACTACGGCGCCCTGGCCAATGACTTGCAGGCGCGTGTGCCGGCCATTCGCCAGGTGTTCGCCGTGCAGGCCGGCAGCAGTGCTGGCAGCGCGACCTTGCTGGACACCGTACGCGAACGTGGACGACAGAATCCGCTTGCGGCCGACCATGCCGGGCCTGCCCCGTCAGAGGTGGCTTTCCTGCAGATATCGGGTGGCAGCACGGGCTTGTCCAAGCTGATTCCGCGCACGCATGACGATTACATCTACACGCTGCGCGAAAGCGATCGCATCTGCGGCATGGACGAGCGCAGCGTGTTCCTGGCCGCCTTGCCGATTGCGCATAATTTCCCCATGAGTTCTCCCGGCGTGCTCGGTGCGCTGTATGCCGGTGCGCGCGTGGTGCTCAGTCCTGCGCCCACACCGGATGTGGCGTTTGCGCTGATCGAGCGTGAGGGCGTGACCATGACCAGCCTGGTGCCCCCGCTGTTGCTGGTGTGGCTGCAGGCCTATGCCGGCCGCCAGCACGACCTGTCCAGCCTGACCGTCATGCAGGTGGGGGGCGCCAAGCTGGCGCCCGAGATCGCACGCCGGGTGCGGCCCGTCATGGGCATCACGCTGCAGCAGGTGTTCGGCATGGCCGAGGGCCTGGTCAACTACACCCGCCTGGACGATCCCGAGGAGCTCGTCGTCCATTCGCAAGGGCGTCCGATCAGCGAGGACGATGAAGTGCTGGTGGTCGATGACCAGGGCCAGGCTGTCGCCCCGGGCGAATCGGGCTATCTGCTGACACGCGGCCCTTATACGATCCGGGCCTATCACAACAACCCATCGGCCAACGCACGTTCGTTCACCGAAGACGGCTTCTACCGCACGGGCGATATCGTCCGGCAGGACGCACAAGGCTATCTGACGGTACAGGGCAGGGCGACCGATCACATCAATCGTGCGGGCGAAAAGATTTCCGCGGAAGAAATCGAGGATCACCTGCTGGCGCATCCGAATGTTTTCGATGCGGCCGTGGTATCGGTGCCCGACGAATACCTGGGCGAACGTAGTTGCGCCTTCATCATCGCCCAGGGCGACAAACCCAAGGGTGCGGCGCTGAAACAATGGATCCGCCAGCGTGGCCTGGCGGAATTCAAGGTGCCTGACCAGGTCGTGTTTGTCGATAAATTCTCCGAGACCGCCGCGCTGAAAATCAGCCGCCGCGAATTGCGTGCGACCTTGCGCGCCCAGTTGGCCCAGGCGACACCAGGAACACAGTCATGAACGCTACACACATGGACCCCACTACAGCCGTCATCACCTTCGAGTCCATGCGCGCGGACATTGCGCGCATGCTGCACGAGAGCCCGGAGGATATCGATGGTGACGACAGCCTGATCGATCTGGGGCTGGACTCGATTCGTGCCATGACGCTGGTCACGCGCTGGCGCGAGCAGGGCGCGCCGCTCGCTTTTTCCGAGCTTGCCGAAAAGCCCACGCTGGCCCACTGGTGGACACTCGTGGAGCAGGCTTTGGCACGGCGTGCACGAGGCGAACCCGACCGATGAGTGCCATGGGCTTTTCCAATCCGTCACCTTGGCCGCTCACGCAGGCGCAGGCCGGCCTGTGGTATGCCCAGCGCCTGGATGCCGGCAACCCTGTGTTCAACACGGCGCAATACACCGTGTTGCGGGGTGTGCTGGACCTGCCGGCGTTCCAGGCCGCGGTGCAGCAGACCATGCGGGAGAGTACCGGGCTGGCATTGCGCGTGGTGGAGGTAGAGGGCGCGCCGTGCGGGCTGATCGATCCGGCCAACGTGCCGGAGCTGATCGTTCACGACTGCACCACGGCCCGCGATCCCCACGCCGCCGCGCGGGCGATCATGCATGCCGACATGAATACGCCGGTCGATCCGGCGCATGCTCCGCTGGCGGCACAGATGCTGTTCAAGGTGGGTGAGGCGCATCACCTCTGGTATGAGCGCGTCCACCATCTGGCGACCGATGGCTACGGCATGTCGCTCATCGATGCGCGGGTTGCGCAGTTGTATGGCGCGCGACTGCACGGCGGCGATAGCGACAGCGGTTTGCCCTTGGGCAGCCTGGATGCCGTGCTTGCCGAAGACGCGGCGTATCACGAGTCCGATAAACATCGTGCCGATGGTACTTTCTGGCGCGACCTGTTCGCCCATGTCGAACCGGTCACCGGGATGGCCGACGGTGTGCCCGTCTCGGCGCACCATTTCCTCACGGCGCAGTGCCGGCTGCCCGATGCCTTTTCCAGTGGGTTGCGTGCGCTGGACCAGAGCGCTGGCGTGTCCTGGCCCGACATTCTGCTGGCCCTGTGCGCGGCCTACGTGACTCGCATGACCGGGCGTGCCGATACCGTGGTGGGTGCGCCCTACATGGGGCGCCTGGGCAGCGCCAGCGCGCGCGTGCCTGCGATGGTCATGAACGTGCTGGCCATCCCGCTGACGATAGACGAAAAGCTCGCACTGCCCGATTTTCTCCTGCAGACGGCCCGTCTGCTGCGCCGCGCCCGGCGTCATGGCCGCTATCGCAGCGAGCAGTTGCGCCGCGATCTCGGTCTGTTGGGCGGGCAGCGCCGCCTGTTCGGGCCGCTCGTCAACGTGCTGCCTTTCGATGCCACACAAGGCTGGCCGGGGCTGGACGCACAGGTACATGTATTGTGCGCAGGACCCGTGGATGACCTGACCATTACCCTGCGCGCCGACCCTCAGGCGCAGCAGCTTGCGCTGGCCGTGGACGCCAATCCTGCGCTGTACAGCCAGGCCGATGTCGACGCGCATCTGGAGCGGCTGACCGCCTTCCTGTCGCACGCCATGCAGGCCGCTACCCTGTCCGAAGTGCCGACACTCACCCTTGCCGAGCAGGCACTGTGGCGCACCCAGGCCTATGGCCCGGCGCATGAGGTGCCCCGAACGACGCTGTCTGCCCTGATCGAGCAGACCATGCAAAGCACGCCCGGCGCATCCGCGCTGGTGTTCGAGGGCACGACACTGGATTACGCCGAGCTGGATGCACGTACTGCTCGCGTGGCGCGGGTACTGGCGTCTGGCGGTGTGGGCCGTGGCGACATCGTTGCAGTGGGCATCGAACGCAGCATCGATCTGGTGGTGGCGCTGGTGGGCATTGTGCGAGCCGGCGCCGCGTATCTGCCCCTGGATCTTTCCCATCCGACAGAGCGGCTGGCTGCCATTCTGGCATCTGCCGCGCCTGCTGCAGTCATGGCTAACCGCGATTCGCGTGCCTGCCTGCCCTGGTCCGATGTGCTGTGTGTGGATGCGCTCGAAAACGATACACCCAGCGTCGTGCCCCAGATCGCGCAGCCCGATGACCCGGCCTACGTCATCTACACCTCGGGCTCCACTGGCGCGCCCAAGGGTGTGGTCATCGAGCACGATGCCATCGTCAATCGCCTGTTGTGGATGGCGGCGCACTACGGCATCGACGCCAGCGACCGTACCTTGCAAAAAACGCCGGCCACCTTCGATGTCTCGGTGTGGGAGTTCTTCCTGCCCTTGCTGACCGGTGGCGTGCTGGTCGTGGCACCGCCCCAGGCACACAAGGACCCTGTCTGGCTGCTGGACATCGTGCGGGAACAGGCCATCACCACGATGCACTTCGTGCCGTCCATGCTGGCTGCCTTCCTGGCCGAACCGCTGGTGGACGACTCGCGCAGCCCGAGCCGGGCAAGGGCGCTGGCGCTCAAACGGGTGTTCTGCAGCGGCGAGGCCTTGCCGGCTGCGGTACGCGACCGTTTCCACCAGGTCCTCAGCGCCGAGCTGCACAATCTGTACGGCCCCACCGAGGCCGCGGTCGATGTGAGCTACTGGCCCGCATCGGCATCGGATCGCAGCATCCCTGTTCCCATCGGCCATCCGGTGTGGAACACCGCCCTGTATGTGCTGGACGACCAGTTGCGGGCGGCTCCCGTCGGGGTCGTCGGGCACTTGTACATCGCCGGACGCCAGTTGGCGCGCGGTTATCTGGGGCGTGCCGATCTGACCGCCGAGCGCTTTGTCGCCGATCCTTTCGGCGCCCAGGGTGCGCGCATGTATGCCAGCGGCGACCTTGCCCGTCGCCGACCCGATGGTGCACTGGAGTTTCTCGGCCGCTCGGATCATCAGATCAAGATCCGTGGGCTGCGCGTGGAACTGGAAGAGATCGAGTCGGTCATGGCGCATGCGCCCGGCGTCGCGCATGTGGCGGTCGTGGTGCGTGCCGACCAGCCGGGCCAGGAACGCATCGTTGCCTATGTTGTCGCCCACGAGCATGCGAGCGTGGGACGTGACGGGCTGCGTACCCACGCGGCCCAGCGCCTGCCCGACTACATGGTGCCTTCCGCTTTTGTGGTGGTTCCCAGCCTGCCCATCACCGCCAACGGCAAACTCGATCGCCGGGCATTGCCCGCCCCGCCCACCGTCACGGCCAGCGGACGTTCGCCCGCCACGGCATTGGAGCGCGAGATTGCCCAGCTGTTCATGCAAGTGCTGGACCGGACCGAGCCCGTCGGCGCAGACGACGACTTCTTCGACCTGGGCGGCCACTCGCTGCTTGCTGCCCAGCTCGCCGCCCTGGTGCGCGAACGATGGGGAAGGGCGTTCAGCCTGGGCGCCATCTTCGAACATCCCAGCGTCTCGCGTCTGGCCCAGCATCTGGATGCACTGACTACCTTGCCTGCCTCGCAAACGGAACAGGCTCGCCATGCCGGTGGATTCGGTCCCGTGATGACCTTGCGCCAGGGGCCGCAGGATCTGCCCGCGCTGTTCTGCCTGCATCCGGCAGGGGGATTGTCCTGGTGCTATGGCGCACTGTCGCGCGCGTTGCCCGCCCGCACGGTGTATGGCTTGCAGGCGCGCGGCCTGCATCCCGATGAGCCACACGTACCGCAGACCATGGACGAGATGGCGCGCGACTACGTGGACACCTTGCTCCGGCTGCAGCCACAGGGGCCCTACCATCTGGTGGGCTGGTCGGTGGGCGGCATCATCGCGCAGGCGATGGCTGCGCAACTGCACAGCCGCGGCCACAAAGTCGGCGCGCTCGCCCTGCTGGATGCTTATCCCAGCGACAGTTGGCGCAACCAGCCTGAACCGCCGCCCGACGCCATCTACAAGGCGCTGCTGCACATTGCGGGCTATGACCCCGCCGGCCTGATCGATCTGGCCATGACGCGTGAGGGCGTGGTCGATTTCCTGCGCCGCAGCGGCCACCCTCTGGGCGAATTGCCTGACGACATGATCGATGGCGTGTTCCGGGTCGTGGCGCACAACAACGCCATGGTGCGAACCCACCACCATACGCCGTATCCCGGCCACCTCATGCATTTCCGGGCCGCGCTCGATCACGAGGGCGAGAATCTCAGTGCCCGCCAGTGGTCGCCCTATGCCGGCACGCTGGAGATTCACGATGTCCCCACCGTCCATGCCCATATGGTGGGTGCCGATGCGACCGGCTTGATCGCGCCCGTATTGGGTGATTACCTGGCGCGCCTGGACGCATCGGCCGCCTCTTCCGAACCAGAATCCGCAAGCATCCATGACCAGTAGAAAATTCTTCATCGACGTGAGCCCCTTGCGCGACAGCCCGGCATTTCGGTATGCCTATGCTGCACGCGGTGCCACCGTACTGGTGACGGGCATGCTGCTGGTGGCGGCCAGTCTGCAGCTGTTTCAGCTCACGGGGTCCTCGCTGGCCGTGGCGGCGTTCAACGTGGCCATGGCCGTTCCGATGGTACTGGCGCTGATGGTTGGCGGCGTACTGTCGGACAGGCGTGACCGACGCGAGTTGATGCTCTGGTCGCGCACTGCCTATGCCGTGGGCGTGGTTCTCTTCTTCGTGAATGCGCTGCTGGCCGAACCGTCCGTCTGGCTGATCTATCTGGCTGGCGTGATCAGCGGTGCCGCCGGTGGCATCAGTGTGCCGGCCATGATGGCCGCCACGCCGGCGCTGGTGGGGCGTGAACGGCTGGCGGCCGCAGCTGCACTGTCGGGCCTGGCCATGCAGATCGGCGGCATCGTCGGCCCTGCGCTTGCCGGTGCGCTGATCGCCGGGCCGGGCCTTAAGTTCTGCTATGCCATCGTGCTGGCAGGCGTGCTGGCCACACCCATGCTGCTGTATCGCCTGCCGCCGCTGCCACCGCCGCCGTCGGCCACGCCGATGCGCGCGCGCGCGTCCTTCGTCGAAGGCTTCAGCTTCATTCGCGGCAACAAGCTGCTTCGGGGGCTGCTGCTGATCGATCTGGCGGCCATGATATTGGCCACGCCGCTGGCCTTGTTGCCCGAGTGGGGCACGCTCATTCTGAATGGCGGCCCGCAGGCCGCAGGCCTGCTTTATTCGGCACCGGCCATCGGCGCCACACTGGCCGCACTCTCCAGCGGATGGACCCGCACCTTGGCCGCACCGGGACGCGTGCTGATCGCCGCAGTGCTGGTCTGGGGCGTCTCCATCATCATGCTGGCGCTGGGCACCTCGTTGTGGTGGGCAATGCTCAGCCTCGTCGTCATGGGCGCCACCGACACGGTGTCCAAGATATTGCGGGCTGCGCTCGTGCAGCGGCATACACCTGATGCATTGCTGGGCCGCGTTTCCAGTCTCTGGATGATGCAGACCTCCATCGGTCCTGCCCTGGGCAACATGCAGGTCGGCTTTGTGGCGCGTCTGCTTTCTCCCCCGCTCGCATTGCTCATCGGGGGCACGGCGTGCGTGGCGGCTGTGGGCGTCGTGGCGGCCACTTCCCCGGCACTGCGGCAGGCGACCCTTGGTCCCAGGCCCGCTCCCGGAGGGCCGCAGTGATGCCCGTGATGCCGCCCCTGCTGTTTTTCGCCTGTACACAGTGGCGCGCCGCAACAGGCGTCGCACTGTACTTGCCGTTCACTTTGTAGAGGATATCTCATGCATTCGATCCAACCGAAATCGCTTCGTCAGGGCAACCGCGTCGTGCGCCAGGCTGGCGCCGTCCTGGCCACCCTCACGCTGTCCATCGCGACCGCCTTCGCCGCTCCCGTGTTCGATAAGCCGGCTGCCGACTTCGGTGGCCGGGTGTTCAGCCAGGGCGCCTTGCCCGGTACCCAGGCCACCATTGCGGGACGCTCGTTCGTGCCGGGCCAGAAGGTCACGCTGTATCGTGGCGGCGAAGCGCTCAACAACGGCGAAGCCATCACTGTGGGTGAGAAGGGCACCTTCGAGGCGAAGCTGGACATTCCCGCCGATGCCGTGCCCGGCCTGCACCCGATCGCCATCAGCGCTGCAAACCCCGCAGCGGCCGGCGTGTTCGATCTGAAAGTCGTCGGCAAGGTGCCGCTGTCGGGTCAGGACGCCTACACGGTCACCAGCCAGAAACTCGTGCAAGGTCTCTATCAAGTCGACTACAGCGCCAAGAACGACAAATTGTTCGTGACCGCCGCTGTCGGCCGTCCGCCGGTCAAGGAATCGCACCTGCTCAAGCTGAACGCCAAGACGCTCGCGACCGAGTCCGACGTGGCGATGGCCAAGGTCCCCAACCGCGACGACGGTCACACCTACGCGGTCTATGGCGTGGGCGTGGACGACGCGCACAACAACGTGTGGGTCACCAACACGCGTGACAATACGGTGGCCGTCTACAAACAGTCCGACCTCAAACTGGTCAAGCAGTTTCCGGCAGAGCAGGCCTATCACGCACGCGACGTCGTGGTCGACCAGAAGCTGAACAAGGCTTACGTTTCCACGCCGGGCAAGAGCCAGGTCGTCGTGTTCGATACCAAAGCGCTGGAACACAAGCTGGACATCGGCATCGATTCTGAACAGGAAAAAGTGTTCAGCCCCATGAGCCTGGCCCTGGACGCCGAAGGTCACAAGCTCTACATGGTGAGTGGCTCGACCAGCCAGGTCGTGGTGATCGACACCAAGACCGACAAGGTCGAGAAGATGCTTGACGTGCCGGGCCTGAAGGGCGGTGCGGGCGTCGCCGTGGACGCCAAGGGCAAACGTCTGTTTGCTGTCGCGCAGGGTTCGGACAACCTGGTGATCTTCGATCTGGCTTCGGGCAAGGTGTTGCACGACGTGCTGGTGGGCCAGGGCGCGCTGAATGTCGCGTTCGACGCAAGCACGGGTCACGCCATCGTGGTCAGCCGCGGTGCGGGCACGGCCACCATCGTCAGCGGCGAAGGCAAGATCGTGGCCAACCTGCCTGCAGGCACTTTCCCCAACTACGTCCTGGCCGATGGTCGCGGCGATGTGCTGGTGATCAACAAGTCCAAGGGTGCTGATGACCCCGAAGGCGATCGCATCAGCCGCATCGTGCCCAAGAAGTAAAAGCGCTCCCGCGCCCACTATTGCGCCGGCCTGGACCGGCGGGATGGTGGGCGCTGGCTCGATCCCGGGGCACGCTGCGCCGCGCCTCGGGATGTCTGGCTTCCTTTTTGAGTGTTCCGACGGTAAGATCGTCAGACAATACTCATCATATAAGGAGCAGACAATCATGATTCGTACCGCCCGTCGCACCCTGCTGGCTGCATTGGTCTGCACGAGCGCACTTGGCGCAGCATTGGGCTTGGCGCCCGCACACGCTGCCGAGACCTTTCCCGACAAGCCGGTCACCATCTACGTCGGTTTTCCCCCGGGCACCTCTACCGACACCATTGCGCGTATTCTCGGCGAACAGTTCAGCAAGCGCTGGGGCCAGCCTGTCATCGTGGAAAACAAACCCGGCGTAGGGGGGAGCATGGCGGCCGCCCAGCTCGCCCGCGCCAAACCCGACGGACATGCGCTGATCCTGAGCGCCACCGCGCCCATGAGCATCAACCCCCATGTCTATGCGAATGTGGGTTACGACCCGCTCACCAGCTTCGCACCGATCGGCCAGACGACATGGCTGCCCTATGCCCTGGTCGTGCGCCCGGATTTTCCGGCCAAGGATTTCCGCTCGCTCATCGAGATGGCCAAAAAAGACCCGGGCAAGTACACCTACGCCACGATAGGCGTGGGCACGACCAGCCACCTGATCATGGCGCTGCTGGAATCGCGCACGGGCGCCAAGTTCACCCAGATTCCCTACAAAGGCAGCGCCCAGAGCCAGGCCGACATCATTGGCGGCAACGTGGACATGACGTTCGACACCCTGGTTTCCGCCTTGCCCATGCTCAGCAGCAACCGCATGCGGGCCCTGGCGGTCAGCACCGCCGAACGTAGCCCGACCGCACCCGATATCCCGACTCTGGCCGAGCAGGGGGAAAAGGGCTTCGACACTGGCGCGTGGCTGGGCTTTTTTGCGCCGGCCGGCACCCCCCAGCCCGTTGTGGACCGGGTGTTCGCGGATCTGCAGGACATCATGAAGGATGAGGCGATCCTCAAGCGCCTCAATGGCCTGGGCTCTGAAGTGCGCACCAGCGCAAGCCCGAAGGCTTTCGGCGAGATGGTCCGCGCCGACAACAAGATGTGGGGCGACCTCGTTCGTGCCAACAACGTGCGGGCAAACTGAGCCCACACCAACCTGGTGCCGCCGCCCTTGCGCAGGGCGGGCGGCTCCAGCTTTGTAAGTAGATGAAACCTGTCAATTCTGACAGTTATTCAGTTTATTGTCAGTAATCGGCCACTTAGTGCGCCGCATCATCATGACGCGCTCCCCCCTGGCGTCATTTCCCGTTACCTGATCGGCTCGGAGCCGCCCGTCGTCGGTGGCATATTGGTCGCGCAGCGGTTCCTGCGACCGCTCCCTGCCGGCATCCAACATCGAGTCTCATGAACGCACCCCAGAGCGACAGCGAAAATCCATCCCAGACGCCCAAGAAGCTGTTGGGCACCATCGATGTCATGGCGTTGATCATCGGCATCGTGATTGGCGCGGGCATCTTCAGCGCACCTTCTCTGGTCGCGGCCAATTCCTTTTCCGTCACGCAGATGATGATCGCCTGGACACTGGGCGGCGCGATCTCGATTGCCGGTGCGCTGTGCTACGCGGAACTGGCGACCTCTCACCCGAGCACCGGCGGCGACTACCATTTTCTGCGTCTGGCCTACGGCGACAAACTGTCGTTTCTGTTTGCCTGGGCCCGGCTCACCGTCATTCCGACCGGCTCCATCGCCTTGCTGGGCT
>JAEYZR010000235.1 GCA_023427945.1 Pseudomonadota bacterium
AGCTTCCCGTTCCTGGCCAACGGCCGTGCGCGCGCGCTGGGCGACACCAGCGGCTTTGTCAAAGTCATTGCCGACGCAAAGACCGACGAAGTGCTGGGTGTGCATATCGTGGGTCCGGTTGCTTCCGAACTCATCTCCGAAGCGGTCACCATCATGGAATTCCGTGGTGCCGCCGAAGACATCGCCCGGATTTGCCACGCACATCCCACTTTGTCTGAAGCAATGAAAGAAGCGGCCCTGGCCGTGGACAAGCGCGCATTGAACTTCTGATCCGTGCCCGAGCAGGCAGTCACTGCCTGCTGTGAGTGGGGGACCAAACGCCTGGCGTGGGGTCCCCCTGTTCTTTTTGGACTCAACCGATGAACGTTCGCGATTTTTACGAATCCGCGCTGGCAGAGCGCGGCTATCACCCCGATGTGGCGCAGGAAAAGGCCATTGCGCGCCTGCAGACGTTTTACGACGATTGGGTCAATTTCAAGAGCAGACGCTCCAATGCACTGAAGAAGTTGTTATCGCGCCCCGAAGTGCCTCGAGGTGTCTACCTGTGGGGTGGGGTCGGGCGAGGAAAGAGTTTTTTGATGGATGCGTTCTACGTGACGGTGCCCGTCACACGCAAGACGCGTATCCATTTCCACGAGTTCATGCGCAGCGTGCATCGTGAACTGGGCGTGGTCAAAGGCATGTCCGACCCGCTGGATGAAGTGGCACGCAGGATTGCGCGCAAATACCGTCTGATCTGTTTTGACGAGTTTCACGTCTCTGACGTCGCAGACGCCATGATCCTGCATCGCCTGCTGCTCAAACTGTTCGAATATGGCACGTCCTTCGTCATGACCTCGAACTATGAGCCGTCCACGCTGTATCCGGAGGGCCTGCATCGTGACCGCATCCTTCCGGCGATCAAACTGATCCAGGCGCGTATGGATGTGCTGAACGTGGATGCCGGGGTGGACTATCGTCGCCGCACGCTCGAGCAGGTCGAGCTGTATCACTATCCCTTGACCGAGGCGGCACATGCGTCGCTGCAACAGGCCTTCGAGCGACTGTCGGACACCGCGCCGCAAGACCCGGTGTTGACGATCGAAAATCGCAGCCTGAAGGCCGTGGCAGTGGGCGGCAGCGTGGTCTGGTTCGATTTCGCGACCCTTTGCGGGGGGCCACGATCGCAGAATGACTATCTGGAACTCGCCAGCCGCTTTCACGCCGTCATTCTGTCTGACGTGCCCAGGATGACGGCGCGCCAGTCTTCCGAGGCACGACGCTTCACCTGGCTCATAGACGTGTTCTACGACCACAAGGTCAAGCTCATCATCTCGGCCGAGTGTCCCGCAGAGGACTTGTATACCGAGGGCGCGATGTCCGGCGAGTTTCATCGCACGGTGTCCAGGCTGCTGGAAATGCAGTCCAAGGAATATCTGGAGTCGGAAAGACGCAGCAGCGTCGATTTGTGAGGGCCGGCGTTCACCTGTGGGGTAGGGTGGGCAGATCCAGCGTCAGCAAGGGCTAGACGTCTGCGGCGCACCTTTGCCATCGAAGATCCACGGCGCATCTTCACAACCGCATGGTGAACCGCGTTTTTACAGCGCAGTTGCGGTCGGGATCAACGCTTCTGGCCGGGTGGATTGTCGATCCTTTGACGTAGCACTTCCGCAGAAGGCCACTGGTATCGCAGTACCTCAACTGCAGGATTTCCCCATCGGACCACATCACGCTTTTCGATGACGGTGCCATCAAGCTTTTCATATGTGGCGATAGCATTGGTATTTTCAGCAAATACCAGGAGGTGAACGGGCGATTCTCGCCGCTCCCTGTCGAAGGCTCCGATTGCCTGGCTGAGAAGCGATTTCGCCACGCCACGCCTTTGATAGGCTGGCGAGACGTATAGGTTATGCAGATACGTACCGTGCTCCTGTTCTTCATTGAAGAGAAAACAGCAGAACCCCGCAATTTTCTCAGCCTCGATCGCTAAAAAAATGAGTTGCTTGCCACCCGGCCCGGCAAACCGCTGCTCCCACAATTCCTGCTTTTCAAGCGGAAGTTCGTTATGCAGATAATGTCGTGGCAGGATATGGGCATATGTGCTTTGGCTCATCAGCACATGAAGATCAATGATCACCTGCATATCCGAGGCTAATGCCTGGCGATATTCCAGCATGAGAATGCAACCCCTCCAATTTGAGTGCAAGAACAGCCATAAGCTCCGTGAACCTCCCCAGGGTTGCAGGAGGCGGGATTGCCTTGGTCAGGCCATGAGGGCCTGCTCGGCAAGGTCTCGATAATAGTGCGCTTCGTCCTTTGCAGGCAGGATCCGTTGACCGTCTCGGCGCAGTGCCAGCGTGATTTCCGGGCAAATAATGCTTATGCATGAGATTCGTTCTAGCAATAGAAATCATTATCAATTACGATAGTGGTTTTCCATGATGCGTGCTGGTGGTTCGGTGCACATCGTCCGTGGCTTGTGTGGTGGGGTGCATCCCCGTTTGCGCCTGATGCTCATCTCGCTGAGCTTTGCGCTCGAACCTTTTCAAGCCTGGCGCCTTGAATCTTTTGTTGATTGTTTTTGTAGCGACGCTGCCTTGGTCGGCTGGCGTCGTCACGGGACGTCTGTACTTGTCGGAGACACTCTTGATTTCGAATTCCCAGATGACTGCCATGACGCGGCAGTCACCGTGCACGATCGCTGTGCGTTTGGCGTTGACGGCGCTGTCCTTGTCGGCTGTTGCCACCGCTCAAGCCCAGACGGCACAGAGTGAGGCGGCCTCGGCACCAAACAGCGCATCGTCTGCCAGCGCCGCCACGCCCATACTGGCTCCCGTGACTGTGCTTGGGAACGGAAGTGCGTTCGATCCGACAGTGGGCTATGTGGCACGGGAAAGTGTGACGGCAACCAAGACAGACACGCCCATCATCGAAATACCGCAGTCGATTTCTGTCATCACACAGGATCAGATGCGTGAGCAGGGCGCAAACACGCTGAACCAGATCCTGCGCTACAGCGCAGGTGTGGCACCCGAGACACGGGGATCGGCGGCGACGCGACTGGATCAGTTCAACGTGCGTGGTTTTGCCGCGGCGTCTTTCCTGGATGGCATGCGCGTGTTCGGTTCGCGCGACGCCTTGCCGCAGGTCGACGCCTATCGTCTGGAGCGCGTGGATGTGTTGAAGGGCCCGTCATCGGTCATGTTCGGTCAGGGCGGCCCTGGCGGGATCGTCAACCAGATCAGCAAGCGGCCGTTGACCGAGCGTCTGAATGAAGTGGAAGTGCAGGCGGGGAACTTCGATTACCGACGCACGAACTTCGATTTCTCGGGGCCGCTCGATGAAGACAAGACATTTCTCTATCGCCTGACAGGTTCGGCCTACCGGTCCGATGGCCAGATCGATCACACCAAAGAGCGCCGTTACTTTGTCGCGCCGTCATTCACCTGGCAGCCCAACAGCGATACGCGATTGACGCTCCTGACCAACTTCCAGCGCGATCCGCACATGGGTTCGTACGGCGGGGTGCCCGCGATCCGTTCGATTTTCGATGCGCCGGACGGAAGAAAACTCAAGCCCGGTTTCTATGACGGCGATGCCGGCTTCGAGAAGAGCGACCGCAAGCATCACTCCGTGGGTTATCAGTTCGAGCACCGGTTCAACGACACGATGACTGTGCGTTCCAACGCCCGCTATCTGCATGCCGAGGGTATCTATCGAAGCGTCTACACCAACTCTTCGGGCACCGGCTACCTGGACCCGGATGCCACATTGCTCAACCGCAGCAAGGGCGGGACCAATGTGAAGATGGATGTGTACACGCTGGATAACCACTTGCAGGCCAAGTTCAATACGGGCGCCTTGCAGCATACGGCGTTGTTTGGTGTGGATTTCGCGCATCTGGACAGCGACACGCGTGCCAGCCAGTTCAATGCCGCGCCACCTCTGGATGTGTTCAATCCTGACTATCACCAGAACATCGGCCCTCTGACCTGGCTGTCGCAAACCAATCAGCGCCAGTATCAGACCGGGCTGTATGCGCAGGACCAGATCAAGATCGACAAGCTCTCGATCCTGATGGGCGGGCGCTACGACTGGTCGCGCACGATGAGCGATGCCACCTCGCTGGTCACGGGTGCCAAGACGCACACGCCGCAGCGTGCCGAAGCATTCACCGGGCGTGTCGGCATGATCTACAACTTCGACAACGGAATCGCCCCTTACGTCAGCTATTCCGAATCGTTCGAACCGCAAAGTGGCACTGATCGCAACGGGCGACCTTTCGATCCCACAGAAGGCGAGCAGTACGAAGTGGGCGTGAAATACCAGCCTGCAGGCACGACTGCCCTGTTTTCGGCGGCCGCCTTCGACACGCGGCGCAAGAATCTGCTCACCTCGATTCCAGGTTGCGTGGGCGCCGGATGCCAGGAGCAGACGGGCGAACTGCGGACCCAGGGGTTTGAGTTCGAAGCCCGAGCGGAGCCTTTGCGTGGCCTGAGTGTGATCGGTAATTACTCCTACATCGACAACCAGTACACCAAGGACAATGCGTCGCCGACGCGGCCCAGCCTGAAAGGCAAGACACCCTACGGCGTACCGACCCACCAGGCTTCGGCCTGGGCGCGTTACCAATTGCAGAGCGGGCCGCTGGCTGGCCTGGGTCTGGGGGCGGGCGTGCGTTACCTGGGAACCAGTGCCGGTAGCGAACAGAACACCTTCAAGGTGCCTGCGGCAACCCTGGTCGACGCGGTGATCGACTACGACCTCGGGCGCGCCACACCGGCACTTAAAGGGGTGAACGTTGCACTGAACGTCAGCAATCTGTTCGACAAGGAGTATCTGGCGTCCTGCTATTCGGAATCGTGGTGCTGGTATGGCTACCAGCGTTCCGTGCGTGCCAGCCTGCGTTATCGCTGGTAAACGAAAAGGTTTCTTTATTATTGGGAATGATTACAATTCTTGTTTTGGAACCTCATGATCGCGTTCTTCTCGTGAAAGCACCTCCCCCTAACGTTTCCTGGCTGAAATACCGTATAGCCGTCACCTCGCGATCCGTTGCTGCCATATTCGGCGGATATGGGTTGGCAAGCGCTTTTGCGGCCGCCCTGGCGGTATGGCTGCCGATGTCGCGCGCCGATGCGTCCATCACTGCACAGGTGTCGGCGTTTGCCGTCTATGCCTGCGCGGTCGTCTGGGTGTTTGCCACGCGTTCCAACATGCGCGCCTGGATCGGCATGATCGGGCTGACACTGCTTTTCCTGGGTTTTTATGCGCTCAAGCGCTGGGGTATCGGTCTGTGAGCGCGACGGATGGCGTGCGGGTTGCCAAACCCCAGAAAGTGGAGAAGCCCGAGGGGCTGCGCCAGGCCATGTCCTGGCTGCACACCTGGAGCGGCCTGATTTTCGGCTGGGTATTGTTTGCGATGTTCCTGACGGGAACGCTCGCATTCTTCCGGCCCGAGATCAGTGCCTGGATGAAGCCGGAATTGAATGTCCAGGCCGTGAGCGTGGCCCAATCGGTCGACGTGGCAGTACGTTACCTGAGCGAGAAGGCACCTCATGCCACGCGTTGGTACATCACGCCGTCCACTGACAGGGCTCCGGAAGTGCTGGTGAACTATCAGGACCCGAACGGTGGGCGAGGGCGTGGCGGTTTTCGCACGGCACGCCTGGATCCCGCCGATGGCAGCGTCATCGAGGCGCGGCAGACCCGGGGCGGGGACTTTTTCTATCGCTTCCATTTCGAACTGGAGGTGAGTCACCCCTGGGGCAGGTGGCTGGCCAGCATCGCCGGCATGTTCATGCTGGTGGCGATCATCAGCGGCGTCATTACCCACAAGAAGATATTCACCGACTTCTTCACTTTCAGACCGGGGAAAGGGGGGCAGAGAGCCTGGATGGATGGCCATAATGCCTTGTCTGTATTGGGCCTGCCTTTCCACCTGATGATCACGTTCTCCGGGCTAGTGCTGTTCATGACCATGTTGATGCCTGCAGGGGTGTTGGCGGTCTATGACAACCAGCGCGAGTTTTTCAGCGAGGTCTATCCGGCCTTTGCCGATACGCCCGCCAAAAACGAGCCGGCCGCGCTTGCGCCGCTCATGCCCATGGTGACCACCGCCCTGTCGAACTGGGAAGGGGGCACGGTGGGACGTATCGTCGTGAATCATCCCGGCGATGCAGCGGCTTCGGTTTCCATTTCCGGCAGCACGTCTGATCGGGTGTCAGCAGGCCGGTTGCCCCCTTCGGCCACGTTCGACGGGGTGACGGGTGCCTTGCAGAGCGCCAGCCCCAAAGACAACGCTGTGCGCACTACCACAGGCACCCTGATCGGATTGCATCTCGGACTGTTTGCCCAACCCGTGCTGCGGTGGCTGTATTTCCTGGTCAGCATGGCCGGCACGGCGATGGTGGGCACAGGCCTGATGCTCTGGGTGGCCAAGCGTCGCCAGAAAGCGGGTCGAGGCAAGGGCGAGAAGCTGTCGCTGCGTGTGGTCGAGTCGCTCAATATCGGATCGATTGCCGGCCTGTTCATTGCGATTGCCGTGTTTTTCCTTGCCAACCGGCTGATCGATCCCATGGCTGCGGGGCGTTCGGCGCAAGAGGTCAATGCGTTCTTCTATGCCTGGGCCGCCACGTTTGCCTATGCGTTCGTGCGACGCCGTGCGGCCTGGCGCGATCTGCTGGCGCTCGGTGGTTTGCTGTTCATCGCCTTGCCCGGAGTGAACGCTTTGACCACGGTACGTCACCTGGGTGTATCCCTGCCATCGGGGGACTGGGTGTTCGCCGGCTTTGATCTGACGGTGTTGTTCAGCGGGCTGTTCCTGCTCTGGCTCGCACGCAAGGCCGCGCGCGTGCTCAAACGCGATCAGGCGGCACGCGCCAACGAAAAACCTGCGCCTGCCCAAGCGCCCGCAGTCCATGTGAGGCAATCATGATTCTCGCTGCGTTTTGTCTGGCCTATGCGGGTTTTGCCGCGCTGGCGCTGGCCATGGATCGACACTACGAAGACCTTTTTGATCGGGCCATACCTCTGGTGCATCGCCAGCCGCTGCGCATATCGGGTTGGTGCGCGCTGGCTGTTTCGCTGTGGTTATCGGCCAGCACGTATGGCTGGTCGTATGGCGTGGTGGAATGGATTGGCATTCTGGCCATCGCAGGCCTGGTGATGATCTGGGTGTTGACCTACAAACCTGCCCTGGCGATCGGCCTGGGCGCTGGATGTGTCGTGGCCGCGCCGGTGTTGGCACTGGTCTGATCCCAGCGGTTACACTGTCCGGCTCATTGTCTCCTGTGATTGCGCCAGCCATGAATTCCCGCGTGCTTACCGGTGTCACGACCACCGGCACCCCTCATCTTGGTAATTATGTGGGCGCAGTGCGTCCGTCCGTGCGTGCCAGCGTCGAACCCGGTGTCGATGCTTTCTTCTTCATGGCCGATTACCACGCGCTCATCAAGTGCGACGACCCTGCACGTGTGGCGCAGTCGCGCCGCGAGATCGCCTCGGCCTGGCTGGCAGCAGGCCTGGACCCCGAGCGCGTGACGTTTTATCGCCAGTCCGACATTCCGGAAATTCCGGAGTTGTCCTGGTTTCTCACCTGTGTCACTGGCAAGGGTCTGATGAATCGCGCCCACGCTTACAAGGCGTCTGTGGATCAGAACGTCGAGCGCGGAAGTGAGCCCGATGACGGTGTGACGATGGGGCTGTTTTCCTATCCGATCCTCATGGCCGCCGACATTCTGATGTTCAATGCACACAAAGTGCCCGTTGGCCGCGACCAGATCCAGCATATCGAAATGGCGCGCGATATCGCGGCGCGTTTCAACCATCTGTATGGCAACGGCAAGGACTTCTTCGTTCTGCCAGAAGTCGTGATCGACGAAGCGGTCGCCACGCTGCCTGGACTGGATGGCCGCAAGATGTCCAAGAGCTATAACAACACCATTCCGTTGTTTGAAGGCGGTGCGCGTGCGACACAGGCCGCCATCGGCCGCATCGTGACCGATTCACGCGGACCCGGCGAACCCAAGGATGCCGAGGCGTCTCATCTGTACACGATCTACAAGGCCTTTGCCCAGCCCGAGGAGGCGCAAGCGTTCAAGGCCGCCCTGGAGGATGGGATGGGGTGGGGCGATGCCAAGGCGGCGCTCGCCCAACGGATCGAACAGGATCTTGCGCCCATGCGTGAGATCTACGCGCACTACATGTCGCATCCGACGCAACTCGAAGAAATTTTGCAGCACGGCGCAGCCAAGGCACGCAAGCTCGCCACGCCTTTGATGGCTGAGATCCGGGGCGCAGTCGGCCTGGGGGGCGCGGTGAAGGATGCGGCGCCCGTCAAGGCGAAGAAGGCGGCACGGGCGCGTTTTGTCAGTTTTCGCGACGAGTCGGGCGCCTTCCGTTTTCGTCTGCTGGATGCGGATGGCGAGGCGTTGATGCTGTCCGAGCCTCAATCGGATCCCAAGGCAGCAGGTACCCTGTCAGGCATGCTTGCACGCCAGGGGGAGGCATTGGAGCTGGTGGTCGAGGGCCTGCGATTCCGGGTGATGTATGAGGGGCAGATCGTTGCCTTCGGCACCGCCAGCGCTGATACAGCCGAGCGCGACGCCAAGATGGCACGTCTGCGTCAGGCATTGCAGGAATTGGCTTGAAGCCGCAGGTCACAAGCGACGTGTGTTGACCGAGAGGGCTTCGTGCAGAAGCCCTCTCGACACTGCCAAAGATTACTTCTTGCTCTTGGCAAAGGCTTGCGCCAATGCCCCGGCCATCGCACCGCCCGCCGGTTGAGCTTGTCCACGGCCCTTGTTCTGGCCGTTGCCCGATCGGGCACCTATCGAACGCGTGTCGGAGCCACCGGCTGATCGGCGAGCGGCTGGTTCGGCAGGATCGTTCAGCCGCATGGTCAGGGCCACACGCTTGCGTGCCACGTCCACCTCGATCACCTTCACCTGCACGGTCTGACCGACGCGCACCACGTCGCGCGGGTCTTTCACGAACTTCTCGGCCAGCGCCGAAATATGCACCAGTCCGTCCTGGTGCACGCCGATGTCCACGAAGGCGCCGAAGTTCGCGACGTTGGTGACCACGCCCTCCAGGATCATGCCCACGGCCAGATCGTTGAGCGTCTCGACACCCTCCTTGAAGGTGGCTGTCTTGAACTCGGGGCGGGGATCGCGGCCGGGTTTTTCGAGCTCGGAGAAAATGTCCTTCACCGTTGGCAAACCAAAGCGTTCATCGGTGAAGTCCGAGGGCGAGACACCCTTGAGTGCGTCTCGCTGACCGACGATGTCCTTGATATCGCGCTTGATCTTGGCCACGATGCGTTCGACCACGGGATAGGCCTCGGGGTGGACGGCAGACGCATCCAGCGGGTTGGCCGCGCCGGGCACGCGCAGAAAGCCGGCGGCCTGTTCAAACGCCTTGTCACCAAAGCGCGGCACGTCGCGCAGGCCTTTGCGGGCCGAAAATGCGCCGTGGGTATCGCGCCACGCCACGATGTTCTTGGCAAGCAGGCTGTTCAGCCCGGACACGCGTGCCAGCAGCGCAGCCGATGCGGTATTCACATCCACGCCGACGGCGTTCACGCAGTCTTCGATCACGGCGTCCAGCGAACGTGCCAGTTCACGCTGGATCAGGTCGTGCTGGTACTGGCCCACGCCGATTGCCTTGGGCTCGATCTTGACCAGTTCGGCCAGCGGATCCTGCAGGCGTCGCGCAATGGACACGGCGCCGCGCAGTGTCACGTCGAGTTCCGGGAATTCCTGTGCAGCCAGTTCGGATGCGGAATAAACAGATGCACCCGCCTCGGACACCACGACACGAGTGACCTTCATTTCCGGGTACAACGTCATCATGTCGGCAACCAGTTTTTCGGTCTCGCGCGAGGCCGTTCCGTTGCCGATGGCGATGAGTTCGATGCCGTGGCGCGCCACCAGGCGGGCAATGGTGGCAATGCTGCCTTCGCGGTCGCGACGGGGTTCGAAGGGGTAGAAGGTGGCCGTATCCACCAGTTTTCCCGTCCGGTCGATGGCCGCTGCCTTCACCCCCGTGCGAATACCCGGATCCAGTCCCAGCACGGCCTTCGGCCCGGCAGGCGCGGCCAGCAGCAAGTCTTTCAGGTTGGCGGCGAACACGCGGATCGCCTCTGCTTCAGCGTCTTCGCGCAGGCGCGTGATGAACTCGGACTCGAAGGCGGTCAGCAGTTTGACGCGCCAGGTCCAGCGGAACACTTCGCCCAGCCACTTGTTGCGCGGTGTGGCATCCAGATCGAACATGCCCCGGCCCAGTGAAAGAAAACCGGCGATGCGAGCCACGCAAGGGTGCGGGACTTGTTCTTCCAGTTCCGGCGTCAGGCCGATGCGAATCTCCAGCGCGCCTTGCTGGCGACCCCGCAGCAGGGCCAGGATGCGGTGCGAGGGCAGGGTACGCAGGGTTTCGTTGAAATCGAACCAGTCGCGAAAGTTGGCGCCTTCCTGTTCCTTGCCTGCGATCAGCTTGGAATACAGCACGCCGGTGCTCCACAAGTGCTGACGCATGTCGGCCAGCAGATCGGCGTTTTCGGCAAAACGCTCGGCCAGAATGTCCCGCGCACCATCGAGCGCCGCCTTGACGTCGGCCACGCCGGCCTCGGCGTTGAGGTAGCTGCCCGCCAGGGCCTGCGGATCGCTTGCCAGATCGTCGATGATGGCATCGGCCAGGGGCTCGAGCCCGGCTTCGCGGGCGATCTGCGCGCGGGTGCGACGCTTGGGTTTGAACGGGGCGTAAAGATCTTCCAGTCGCTGTTTGGTCTGTGCGCCGGCGAGATCAGCCGCCAGGGCCGGCGACATCTTGCCTTGCTGTTCGATGGAGGCAAGGATGGCGATGCGGCGCGACTCCAGGTCACGCAGGTAGTCCAGGCGGACTTCCAGGTTGCGCAGCACCGTATCGTCCAGTCCACCGGTGGCTTCCTTGCGGTAGCGGGCGATGAACGGCACCGTGGCGCCACTGTCGAGCAGCTCGATGGCCTGCGAAAGCTGCGAGGCGGAGGCGTTGAGTTCATCGGCAAGCTGAGCCAGGATGCGGGCGTTGTCAATATCTGCAACGACGGGCTTGGCAGAAGCGGAATTTTCGATCATCGGTAGCCATAAGCAAACACAAAACAAGGGTCGGATTGTGCCACACCGACTTCGGTCGGACCCAGGACACAGGGTATGATCGACGGTTGACTCTGTGCGTTGCCATTTCATGCCTGATCTTGATATTGCCGATTGTTTTGCCGTCGATGGTCCCCTGGCTGGGGCATTGCCCGGTTACAGCCCCCGGGCATCACAGGTCGAGCTGTCCCAGGCCATTGCGGAAACGATAGACGCCCGGGGTACCCTGGTGGCTGAGGCAGGTACCGGCATCGGCAAGACCTGGGCCTATCTGGTTCCCGCCATGTTGCGTGGCGGCAAAGTGCTGATTTCCACGGGCACGCGCACCCTGCAGGACCAGCTTTTCGCGCGCGATCTGCCACGCGTGCGCGCCGCCCTTGCCGTTCCCATTTCTGTTGCCTTGCTCAAAGGGCGCAGCAACTACATCTGTCATTACCACCTGGAGCGCATGGAAGGCGACGAGCGGGCGCTGAAATCGCGGACCGAGATCAGTCAGTTCCGTGCCATCCAGGTATTCGCAAAAAGCACGCGATCAGGCGACAGGGGCGAGTTGGGCAAGATTCCTGAGGATGCGGAAATATGGCAGCGCGTGACCTCCACCCGGGAGAACTGTCTGGGCCAGGAGTGCCCGCATATCCGGGACTGTTTCGTGGTCAAGGCGCGCAAGCAGGCACAAGAAGCCGATATCGTCGTGATCAACCATGCCCTGTTCATGGCTGATCTGGTGTTGCGTGAATCAGGCATCACCGACTTGTTGCCCGAAGCCGATACCATCATTTTCGACGAGGCCCACCAGTTGCCCGATACGGCCACCCGTTTCCTGGGCAGCAGTGTGTCGACGCATCAGTTGCTCGATTTCGCCCGCATGACCGAGGTCGCTGGCCTGGCACATGCGCGTGAGGCCACGAACTGGTCCGAGGCGCACAAACGTATCGAAACGGCAGCGCGCGAACTGCGTCTGGCCGCTGCGTCGGTCGAGAAAATGCCGGGCCGCAAGGCGACATTCGAAAATATCCCCGAGCCCGAGGTTTTTGATGCCGCGCTTGCCACGTTGTGGGAAGAGGTGGACAAGACCTCGCGCGCGCTTGCCGCATTGGGCGAGCGACACCCCGATCTGGCCACGGCGGCGCGTGCGGGCGCCGATATCGCAGCCAGACTCATGCGCTGGTCTCAACCCGGTCGCCCCGGGGCACCGCTACTCGCTTCCGGCGTATCCCGGGATACGGACTCCACCACCGCAAGCCGCGCTGCTTCGGCAGGTGCCGAAACGGGTCACGCCGCCTGCGACGGCGAGCGGGCCGAAACGGCAGGTTGGGGCCGCGACGATACGATCGATCCTTCCCGGCGCGTGGCGGCGGCCAGGCGGCCTGCCTCGGCCGAGCAAAAGCGTGCGCAGGCCCTGGCCATCAGTGAACAGAGCCACGCAGCGGCGGCGCGCTCCCTGTTCAAGACGGGTTCGACCCCAGGTGCATCCGCCGCTTCGTCCGGCCGGGTTCCGCCTGCGTCGCCAACTGGCGCGGCGACTGCGCAGGCAAACGCCTCAAGCGGTCTACAGGACTCGCCGGCGCAAGCCGAGCTGGCGGCCCTGCTGGGCGATGTGGCGCCCGCGTCGGTCCCGGCCGCAGCGGGCGCAGGCGGCGCGCTGCACGACTGGACCGGTCCATCCGTGCGCTGGATCGAACATGGCACGCATCACGTCCGGCTTCATTCCGCACCGCTGTCGGTGGCGCGTGCCTTTTCCCGGTTTCGCGGTGCGAATCAGGCCTGGATTCTCACTTCGGCCACCTTGTCGGTGGCCAACGACTTCAGGCATTTCACACATCAACTGGGGCTGTACGAAGCGCGTTCGGGTCAATGGGCATCGCCGTTCGACTACCCGACGCAAGGCCTGCTGTATGTGCCCCAGGGCATGCCCGAGGCGCAATCCCCCCAGTTCCTGGATGCGTTTGCCGATCGTCTGATGCCTTTGCTCACTGCCAGTCCCGGCGGCGCCTTGGTCCTGTGTACGACATTACGTGCGGTCGATCGCATGGCGCAGCTTCTGGCCGAGCGTTTCGAGGATGCCGATGTGCCGTGGCCGCTGCTCAAGCAGGGCGAGGCCACGCGACGCGACCTGCTCGAACGTTTCCAGGCCCTGGAGCATCCTGTGCTGGTGGGCAGTGCCAGCTTCTGGGAAGGGATCGATCTGCCGGGCCGGGTGCTCACGCTCGTGGCGATCGACAAGTTGCCGTTTGCGCCGCCCGACGACCCGGTCATCGAGGCCCGTTTGCGCGCCTGTCGCGAGCGCGGCGGCAATCCGTTCGTCGAGTATCAACTCCCCGAAGCGGCCATTGCGCTGAAGCAGGGGGCGGGTCGATTGATTCGCACGGAATCCGACTGGGGTGTGTTGATGGTGGCCGATACCCGGCTGGTGGACAAACCTTATGGCAAACGGTTGTGGCGTGGGCTGCCGCCGTTTGCCCGCACACGCGACCCTCGCCAGGCCGTGGCTTTCTTCGAACGCAATGCCCAGGTTGCGTTTCAGTCTGTGCAGTCGTAACGTAAGCAGCCCGTAAGAGCATCCCGCTAGGGTGCGCCTTGGCGCATCGTGATCCCGGAATGACCTGGGGTCGGCAAAAAAAATTGGAAATTTCAGGAGGTACGTCGCTATGTCCAACGCCATTGAATCCACTATGGTCGAAAGTCGGGTCTTTCCCCCCCCTGCGAAGGCGACCGAAGGTGCAGCCATTGCCGGTATGGACGCCTACAAGGCGCTGTGCAAGCAGGCCGCCGACGATCCCGATGCG
>JAEYZR010000255.1 GCA_023427945.1 Pseudomonadota bacterium
GTCGATGGCGGGCCGTCAGGTGTCAGAAGGCAGGAACGGACTTGCGCGGCGTTTTTGCCAAGGTGCGGAACAGCTCCGCCTCTCGAGCGCGATAAGGCGTGCCGTCGGCCTTGAGCAGGTCGTGGAACCACACGGTGGGCGCCTCCATCGTGTACGGGCGCTGCCAGCTGTCCCAGGGGAAGCGGGTCTGGATCGCGCCGTCGACGAAGCCCCAGTTGATCATCCCGATGTTCTCGCGGCGGGCGATCGGCAGGATCGTGTCCACATTGGAGCCGGCGCCGCGGGCGAGCCACTCGGTGCAGATCAGCGGGCGGCCATACTTGCGCAGTTGCTTGATGCGGGACAAAAACGCTTCGGGCTGCTCGTAATTGTGGAAGGTGATCACGTCCGATCTCTCCAACTGCGTGCGCTGGATCGAAGTGAGCGAGGCGGCGCCGGGCGACCAGTCATCACCGATCCACACGCCGCTGGTGAGCGGCTGCACTGGCTTTTTGGCACGCGCCCAATCGAAGATCCGGGGCAGCAGCTCGGCGATGCGTTCCTGCTCGCCCTTCAACTGCTTGTCCATGTAGTTGCCGCCACCCGGGTTGTCCGGCTCGTTCCACAGGTCCCAGGCGAGCACGCGCTTGTCGTTGGCGAACGCGCCGACAACACCCTCCACATAATCACGGAAGTGCGCGTCATTGGCCGGGTCCACCAGCATGTGGCGGCTTGGGCTCTGCACCCAGCCGGAGTTGTGCACGCCGGGAATCGGGCGACGTTGCGGTCCCAGCACCGGATCCGGGTCCCAGCAGCTGTCGAACAGGACCAGCATCGGGCGGATGCCGTGCTTGTCGGCGATGCTCAGGAAGGTATCGACCCGCTTGAGGAACCCCTGCGGGTCCTGCTGCCAGAGCAGATCGTGGAGGTACACGCGCATGGTGTTCATGCCGAACTGCTCGTGTGCCCAGCGAAGCTCGCGGTCGATGGCCTCCGGGTCGAAGGTGTCGGCCTGGAACATCTCAAGCTGGTTGATGGCGTTGGAGGTGGTGTAGTTCGCCCCCACCAGCCATTCCTGCTTCGCATACCAGCTTTCAGCCTGCGCCGGCGTCCAGCGTACGGCTTCGGTCGCATGCGCCATCGGCGCAACGGCGAGCAAGGTCGCCAGCAGGAGGGAAGGCCACTTTCGCATGAGATGCATCTCCTTGGATCATGAGCTGCCCGTCCTGGCCGAAACCGGGAGGCGGGCGCTACGTGGTGGTGGTGCCGGCGCAGAGACCGGCAGGTGCGCAGGGCGCGGGATCAGCGGCGTTGCTTGGCAGCGCGGTCCGTAGTGAAGTCGTAGACGATCCGGTTCAGATAGGTCTCACCCGGTGCCAGACGCGCCGATCCGAACGCCGGTTGATTCGGGGTATCGGGGAACAACTGCGGTTCCAGCGCGATCGCATCGCCCTGGCGATACACGCGGCCACTCTTGCCCACCGTGCTGCCATCCAGGAAGTTGCCCGAATAGAACTGCAGCCCTGGCTGGGTGGAGAGCAGCGTCATCACGCGACCCGAGCGCGGGTCGTGGACGCGGGCGACTTCGCGCAGTTCACGCACCGGTGCCGTGCTGATGACCCAGTTGTGGTCGTAGCCTTGGCCGTGCAGCAACTGCGGTTCGTCGCCCCGGCGCAGGTCGCGGCCGATCGCCTTAGGCGTGCGGAAATCGAACGCGGTCCCTGCTACTGGTTGCAGCATCCCAGTGGGAATCAAGGTCGCATCCACCGGCGTATAGGCGCTGGCCGGAATGGTCAGCTCGTGCTCCATCGCCGAGCCCGATCCCTCACCGGAGAGATTCCAGTAGGAATGGTTGCTGAGGTTGACGATGGTGGGCGCGTCGGTGGTGGCGCTGTAGTCGATCTCCAGCCGGCCATTGCCCTTCAAGGCGTAGGTCGCGGTGACCGTGAGCGTGCCGGGGAAGCCCATGTCGCCATCCGGACTGACGTGCCGCAAGGTAGCGTGGTCCGGGGTGACGTCGACGACCTGCCAGACCACCTTGTCGAATCCCCGGGTTCCACCGTGCAGGCTGTTGGGACCGTTGTTGACGGGCACCTGGTAGCTCTTCCCATCGAGGGTGAAGCGGCCCTTGGCAATGCGGTTGGCGAACCGGCCGACGATGGTGCCGAAGTACTGCGGCTTGTCGAGCGTGGCTTGCAGGTCTTTGTCGCCCAGCAGCACGTCGGCGAACACACCCTCGCGGTCTGGCACTTCCAGCGAATGCAGTGCGGCGCCCAAGGTCAGGACCCGCGCCTGCATGCCGCTGCCATCGCGCAGCAAGATGGATTCCACTTGGGTTCCATCCGGCAACTTGCCCACCACCGTCCGCTCCTGGCCCTCAGCGACGCCCACTGCGGAAAGTGCCAGTACGCCGATCAATCCCGCCGTTTTCCCCTTGCCAGCACGCATTGCTCAAGACCCCTCTCGATGTCGTGGAGCGTACAAAAACATATAATCAGACAATACGCACGTTGCGACGCAACAAGCGTTCAATGTGGACGGTCAGTGCGCCGCGGCAGCCATCGCATGGATGGCCGAAAATCCGCGCACCACGGCGTCCGGCGACGCGGTCGGCCGCGCTGCGATGCCGAGTTCGGCCAATGCCGCCTGGTAAAGCCGGTTGACCGGACCGGAACCGACCAAGGGCACTGAGGCATTTTTCAAGGAAGGAAACAGCGCCAACGCGTCGGCGATCTCCGCGCCGACCAGCAGGCCGCGCAGGTAGGAACTTGTCTGGTCGCGAGGCAGTGCACCCCGGATCATCCTCGCGCGAACGCCGAAGAGCAGGGCGCCCAACCCGAGGGGGCCGTTTGCCGCCGCGCGCACACCTTCGGCAAAGGCCGCCCCGGGTGTGCCGGGCCCCTCAAGCACGGATGCCAGCAGGCCGGCGCTGGCCAAACGGTCGAACAGCTCACCCGACATCGAGGTCATGAAACTGTCCACACGCCCATCGATGAGCTGTATCCACTTCGTGTGCGTACCGGGCAGGGCGACGATGGCACCCAGGTCGATGTTTCCGCCACTGAGCAAGCCCAGCAACTCGGTCTCCTCACCGCGCAGCACATCGGGCGCGCCGTCGACGGGGCGCACGCATGCCATGCCGGGCACGATGCTCACATCCAGCGTACCGATGCGGGTGGGTACCAGGCTCAGCGCGACCGCCTCCACGCCCGCAGGACAATCCACATAGCCGGCATCGATCCAACCAACGTTGGAGCCGATCATGCCGGCGGCATAGGCATGGCCGGCGTCGGGCCACCGTGCCCGGATCGCATCGGCGGCGGCGGCCATACCTTCGCGCTGCAGCAGTGCCACTCCGGCGGGCGTTTCGTATGCGTCCAGCCGTCGTCCATCGGTCCCGATCAGGTAGGCCCGCAGATTGGAGCTGCCCCAGTTGATGCCAATGATGCTGTCCGTGTGACGCTGGTGCATAGCGGATCCTCAAGGTGGACGGAGTGTTGCCTATTGTCCGATTATATGATTTGGTTGTGCGGCGCTGGCAAGCCTGTCAGTGCGACATTCCACGGGAGGGGAAGATGTTCAATGGCACGCTTCGTGCGCTGGTGGTCATGGCGCTCCTGCAGGCATCGGGCGGCGTATCCGCCATAACGCCGGCAACGGACAATCCACTTCTACTGTCCGGGCCAGACCCGTGGATCACCCGCGAGGGCCAGATCTTCTACTACATGGGCACCCACGGTGACCGGCTGGCCATCCGCGCCACCACCGATCTCGCCAAGCTGGATGCTGCAGAGGAAATCACGGTGTGGCGGCCACCGGCGACCGGTCCCAATGCCACCTCGATCTGGGCCCCGGAACTGCACCGCATCGAGGGCAAGTGGTACATCTACTACACGGCTGCCGCCAGCGGCATTGCCGAAGGGCAGGAAGACTCACACCGCGGCGTGTTCGTGCTCGAAAACAGCAGCGCCGACCCCACCACCGGCGAATGGCGCGACCGCGGTCGTTTGGCCACCGCTCATCCTGGGATCGATGGCACGACTTTCAGCAAGGGAGGAAAGCGCTATTTCGTTTACTCCCCGTATATCGGGCCGGACAGTGTGCTGGCCATCGTGGCCATGTCCAACCCATGGACACTGACGGGAGCGGAAACCATCATCGCGCGCCCCGACCAGACCTGGGAGCGGCAGGGCGGCAGGCAGATCCTAGAAGGGCCCGAATTCCTCCAGGGCCCGAACGGGGACCTGTTTCTGACCTACTCAGGCAGCGCCTGCTGGTCCGATGATTACGCCATTGGCCTGCTGCACGCCAAAGCAGGCGCAGATCCCTTGGATGCAAAGGCGTGGTCCAAGGAAAAGCGCCCTATCTTGGCGAAGAACCCGGCCGGCAATGTATATGCGCCGGGGCATAACGGGTTCTTCCAGATGAGTGACGGAACGCCATGGATCGTATATCACGCCAATCCGGGCCCTGAAATGGGCTGTACATCCGAACGTTCGCCGCGCGTGCAGCCCGTGCATTGGGATGAGGAGGGCAGGCCTGCACTGGACCTGCCTGTAGGGAAGAGCGCCAAAGTGCTCAAATAGCTACGGTGGGCGGATGTTCGAACTGACAAGAGCGCCCCAGGCATGGGGCTCAATACTCGGTTTATATCGGCAAACGCTTTGATGCTTGGATGCGGGCATTGCGCGCCGCGACCTGGCCTTTTCTTTCGTGACTGGGAAGCCGGTGGGTATAGGATGGTTGGGCGCGGGCCCGAGCACGCCAGCCCGGACTGAAAAGGAGATACCCATGGAACTGCTGCCGAAGGCGATAGCTGACGGGCGGGGCAAACTCTATGTGACCCTCCCTGAGTTTCGAGAAGCTTTTAGACAGATGTTCCAAGCGGTCGAGCAGCTCCCGAAGGCCGTCATTGACCGCGGCAGGGCTTTGGCCTACCCGCAGTTGCATCACGCTTGTGTTCAGGGCGACATCGAGCTGGTCGAAGCGTTGCTAAGTCGAGGTGTAGGGCCTAACAGCTATCCTTTCACGGAAGACGAAGGCGATGAGCCGCCTCTGGTTTGGCTGGTGATGGCAGAAGAGATGAAAATTGACGCGAAGATATCTGTTGCGTCCGTCCTGATTCGATATGGCGCGGATGTGGAGGAAGGGGATGCCCTCTCGTTGGCGCAGCAATTGGGAGACTGGCCCTTCGCAAATTACCTAGAGGAGGCGGGGCGAGGCCAGCCACAAACGGCTGGATAGGGGCTAGGCGAGTACGGACAGGGGCAGGTGCATACCCGAAGCGATAGCAACTTGGGATAGAGCCAACTCTCGCCGGCCCTTTCAGCGCCCCGAGGAACATCGGCCCAGGTGGGTGCGCAGCGCTACTCGCCATCCACCGCATAAGCAGCGTGCACCAAGGCCAAGTGACTCAGTCCTTGTGGCGTGTTGCCTAGCCCCTGTTCCTGGTGGGGATCCCACATCTCCGGCATCAGGCCTACGTCGTTCTGGACCCGGGCCAGCAGCGCGCCGAACAAGCGACTGGCTTCTTCCTTCTCGCCCAGCAGGCCGTAGGCCTCCACCATCCAGAACGCGCAACTGATGAACGTGCTTTCGCAGTCCTGCATGCCGCTGTAGCGCCACAGCAGATCGCCGCTGTCATCGGACAGTTCGCGCCGCATGGCCTCTCGCGTTGAGATGAAGCGCTCCCGACGCACGTCGCCCAGGCCGAAGCGCGAGGCCAGCATCAG
>JAEYZR010000274.1 GCA_023427945.1 Pseudomonadota bacterium
TCGCCGCCGATCAGCGCGCAACCGGCCTGCTCGCAACCCTTCGCAATGCCGCCGACCACGGCAGCCGCGGTATCGACGGACAGTTTGCCGCAGGCAAAGTAGTCCAGGAAGAACAAGGGTTCCGCACCCTGTACGAGGATGTCGTTCACGCTCATGGCGACCAGGTCGATGCCGACCGTATCGTGCCGTGCCCACTCGAAAGCCAGGCGCAACTTGGTGCCCACGCCGTCGGTTCCCGACACCAGAACAGGCTCGCGGTAGTTCTTCGGCACCTCGAACAGGGCGCCAAAACCGCCGATCCCGGCCAGCACGCCAGGACGCATGGTGCGCTTGGCCAATGGCTTGATGCGGTCGACCAGGGCGTCGCCAGCATCGATATCCACACCGGCGTCGCGATAGGTCAAAGGAACGGAATGTTGTTTAGTCATGAGTCAAAAGCTCTTGGGGTATGTGACAATCGCAGGATTCGCCTGCCGCAGGATCGGCCTGCCTAGAAGAATTCAATTTTACATGGGTCTTGCCAGGCCCGCCCGATATAGCCATGAACCGCCAGTTACTGCTCGATGTCCTGCCCATACCGGCCCCGACCTGGGTCAACTTCGTCGTGGGCGGAAACATCGAAGCAGCCAGCGCGGCACGCACGCTGGCGCCGGGTCGTGCGATGTACGTGTGGGGCAGCGCAGGCTGTGGCCGCACCCATCTGCTGCGCGCCGCAGTCGGCGAAGACGGCTGTTTCATCGATCGCAGCACGTCCGCAAAGGCTTTGCAGGCGCTGGCGCACGACGAACATGCGGGGCCGCCGCCGCGCCTGATTGCCGTGGACGACGTGCACCTGATGGACGATGCCTGCCAGGCGGCGCTGTTCGCCCTGTACAATCGCTGGCGTGAGTCGGGGGCAACGTCCAGCGCGTTCGCGCTCATGATTGCAGGCGACCGATCGCCACTGGCCATGCCGATACGCGAAGATCTTCGCACGCGACTGGGCTGGGATCTGGTCTTTCGCCTGGAACCCCTGACGGACAAAGACAAGCTGGAAGCCCTGACGGCGCAGGCACAGGACCGTCAGCTGGCCGTGGCGCCCGAAGTCGTCCAGTGGATGCTCACCCACCACGAACGCGACATCAGGCGTCTGGCCGGGCTTCTCGATGCGCTGGATCGCTATTCGCTGGCGACCCGGCGTCCCATTACCATTCCATTGCTGCGCACCATGCTCGCAGATCCTCACGCAACCCACCCATGACCGCTCGCAGACTCGCATTATTCGATCTGGACCACACCCTGATTCCGTTGGACAGTGATTACCAGTGGGCCGATTACCTGGCGCGCACCGGACGTGCAGGCGACCCTGAACAGGCCCGGCGCACCAACGATGAATTGATGGAACGCTACAACGCCGGTGACCTCACGGCCGAACAGGCCGCACAGTTCATGCTTGGCCTGCTCGCCCCCCATTCGCCTTATGACCTCGCGCACTGGCATGAACAGTTCATGGCCGAGGTGATCCGGCCAGCGATCCTGCCCTCGGCCATCAGCCTGGTGCAGAAACACCTCGAAGACGGCGACCTCTGTGCGGTAGTCACCGCGACCAACAGTTTCGTCACGGCGCCCATCGCCCGTGCCTTTGGCATTGCCCATCTCATCGCCACCACGCCGGCGTTCGAGCGAGGCCGCTACACCGGACGCATCGAAGGCGTACCCAGTTTCCGCGAAGGCAAGATCGTGCGCGTGCAGCAATGGCTCGCCAGCATGGACCTTGCGCTGGAAGATTTCGAGCGCACCACCTTCTACAGCGACTCGGTCAATGATGTCCCGCTGCTCGAGGTCGTCAGCCACCCTGTCGCCGTCAACCCCAGCCAGGGCCTGCAAGAGATCGCCCGCACGCGCGGCTGGCCACGCATCGACCTTTTCAGTCACCTGCAGGACCAGAAATCCTGATGATTACGACCACCCTCAAGAAATTCGTCTCCCGCCTGATCGGCGGCAAGTCGGCAGGCCCGGCCACCTATGGCCGCGAGCGCCACAACATCGATCGCCGCAACGTCTCGCGCCACGCCATCAAGGTGTGCGAGGTGCTGCAGTCCAAGGGCTATCAGGCGTACATCGTGGGGGGTGCGGTACGTGACCTGATCGTTGGCATCGAGCCCAAGGATTTCGACGTGGCCACCAACGCCACGCCCGAACAGATCCGCCCCCTGTTCCGTCGCGCACGTATCATCGGGCGGCGTTTCCAGCTCGTGCACGTGGTGTTCGGCCAGGAAATCATCGAGACATCCACTTTTCGTGCACCGGCAAGCGTCGAACAGGAGACCGACGAACATGGCCGCATCCTGCGCGACAACGTTTTCGGTACGCAGGAACAGGATGCCGAACGCCGCGACTTCACCATGAACGCGCTGTTCTACGATCCCACCAGCGAGGTCGTGATCGACTACCACGGCGGTGTTCCCGACCTGCAGAAACGCATCGTACGCATGATCGGCGATCCTGCCGTGCGTTATCGCGAAGACCCCGTGCGCATGCTGCGCGCCATGCGGTTTTGCGCCAAGCTGAACGCCACGATCGATCCCGCCACGCGCGAACCCATACGCGAGATGGCGCCGCTGATCGACAACGTGCCGGCCTCGCGACTGTTCGACGAAATGCTGAAGTTGCTGACTTGCGGCCATGCCCTGGACTGCCTGCGCCAACTGCGCGCCGAAGGGCTGCACCACGGTCTGCTGCCCATGCTCGACGTCGTGCTGGAGCAACCCGATGGCGAGCGTTTCGTCTCGCTGGCGCTGGAGCGCACCGATGCACGCGTACGGTCGGGCAAGACCATCAGCCCCAGCTTCCTGTTTGCCGCACTCTTGTGGCAGCAGGTGGAGCATCGCTGGCGCGCCCTGGTCGCCAAGGGTGAGCATACGGTGGGCGCCCTGATCCAGGCCGCCGATTCAGTGCTCGAAGAACAGACCGTGCGTATGGCCATTCAACGGCGCTTCACCTCCGATATGCGGGAAATCTGGTTCATGCAGCCACGTTTCGAGCGACGCCAGGGCAAGTCCATCTATCGCATGCTCGAACAGCCGCGTTTCCGTGCGGCCTGCGATTTCCTGCAATTGCGTGCCGCCTCGGGGCAATTCGACAGCGTCGTGGCCCAGTGGTGGATGGATCTGGCCAACGGCGATGACGACACCCGTGCCGAAATGATCGAGCACATGGCCAATCAGCCACGCCAGCACGCCAGCGAAGATGATTACGGCAACGGCCCGGCGCCACAGGCCCCGGTGGCCAAACGCCGGCGTCGCCCGCGTCGCCGGCGCCCCGAAGGTGCGGGAGCCCATCGCCCTGCATCGTCCTCCGAAGGTGGCTCAGGTGGCAGTGCCTGATAGCGCTCGCCAGGCCTATATCGGCCTGGGCAGCAACCTGGGCGCCCCCCGCCAGACGCTTCTGCAGGCGCTGAACGATCTGGAACATGCTGCAGGTGTCGAACTGATCGAGGTGTCGTCGCTCTATCGCAGCGCACCCGTCCAGGCCACAGGCCCGGACTTCATCAATGCCGTGGCCGAAGTGCGCACGACGTTGGCACCGCTGGAGTTGCTCGACTGCCTGCTGGCGATCGAAACAGCGCATCACCGGCAGCGCCCTTACCGCAACGCACCCCGCACGCTCGATCTCGATCTGCTTTGGCATGATGGCCTGGTGGTGGATGAGCCACGGTTGACGCTGCCGCATCCCCGCATGCACGAACGCGCCTTTGTGCTTGCCCCGTTGCTGGAGCTGGCACCTTCGTGGCGTCTGCCCCAGGGAGAGCTTGCCGACCTGCTGGCGGCGTGCAGCGGTCAACCGATCGAGCGGCTGCTCTGAACGCGCTCGGGCCGCAATGCTTTTGGCCCGAGCATGCCTGCTATACCGCGCGTGCGGCGTGCAGCGCCTGAATCGCAGCCTGATCGAACCCCAGCGAAGCAAGCACTGCATCGGTGTGTTCGCCCACGGCTGGAATGCCGTCCATGCGCGGTTCGAACGCATTGCTCGAGGCTGGCGGCAGCAAGGCAGGCAGCTTTCCGGCCGAGCTGTCGACGTCGCGCCAGCGATTGCGCGCCTTCAATTGCGCATGATTCCACACGCCGGCCATGTCATTGACCTGTGCATTGGCGATGCCGCCCACTTCGAGCCGTTGCGCCACGTCGTCGCCCGTCAGGCCGCTGAAGGCCGCGATGATCAGATCGCGCAAGGCCTCGCGGTTTTCGGTGCGGCGCGAGTTCGAGGAAAAACGGGCATCGGTGGACAGCGTCGGATCCAGCAGCACCTTCTCGCAGAATACTGCCCATTCGCGTTCGTTCTGCAGGCCGAGCATGATGGTCGATCCGTCGCCGACCGGAAACGGGCCATAAGGATAGATGCTGGCATGTGCAGCCCCCGCGCGCACCGGCGGTGGTGCGCCGTCGAATGCGTAATACATCGGGAAGCTCATCCACTCCACCATGCTCTCCAGCATGGAGACGTCCAGGCGACTGCCCAGGCCGGTGCGTTGACGCAGCAACAAGGCATTGAGGATACCGCTGTAGGCGTACATGCCGGCTGCAATGTCCGAAATCGAACATCCGGCCTTCACGCCTTCGTCCTTGGTGCCCGTCACCGAGATGAAACCGCTCTCGCTCTGGATGAGCAGGTCGTAGGCCTTCTTGTCCTGATAGGGGCCGCCCTCACCATAACCGGAAATGTCGCACACGATCAGGCGCGGATACTTCTCGTGCAATGCTTCGAACGACAAGCCCAGGCGGGCGGCGGCGCCAGGCGCCAGGTTCTGAACGAGCACGTCGGCCTGTTCGAGCAGACGCACCATCACCTCGTCTGCGCCAGGCTGCTTCAAGTCCAGCGTCAGGCTTTCCTTGGAACGGTTGGTCCACATGAAGTGGGACGCCAGGCCGCGCACACGTTCGTCGTAGCCACGCGCAAAGTCGCCGGCGCCGGGGCGCTCGACCTTGATGACGCGTGCGCCCATGTCGGCGAGTTGGCGGGTGCAGAACGGCGCGGCAATGGCGTGCTCCAGGCTGACGACGGTGATGCCGTCCAAAGGCCGGGGCGACGCCGACGCGGCACCCGCCGTCGAAACGGTGCCATCAGCCGTTTGCGGGAAGGGCTTGTCGGTCATTATTCGAACCTCAATTCAGCTTGGTGGGCCAAGGTACCGTCCTGCTGCGCCCATAGTCGGGCCAGGCCAGGGGCTTCGATCAAACCGCCGACCTCGAACGGCTTGGGCGCGATCAGCGGACGCAGGCCGCGATAGGCCAGATGCACCAGGCGCTTGTCGGGATGCGCATTGACGAACGCCGAGACCATGTGCGTGGCGATCATCGGGCCGTGCACCACCAGCCCCGGATAACCTTCCTGCTGCGTCACGTAGGGGTGATCGTAGTGGATGCGATGTGTGTTGAACGTCACCGCCGAGTATCGGAACAGCAGTTCGACCGAGGGATTGACCTGCTCCAGCCACTGCGCCTGCGGCGCTGCCTCGGTGCCCGTCAATTTCGGCGCCGTGGGCGAGCGGTAGACGATGTCCTGCTCTTCGGAGATCACGATCTGGCCGTCCTGGCGATACTCATGCTTGACGGTGACGAACATGAGTGAACCCGTGCTGCCGGTCTTTTCCTTGACGGCCGCCACCGTGGAGGTGCGACTGGCATTGACGCCCACGCGCAAAGGGCGCACGAACTCGATACGGCCACCGGCCCACATGCGGTTGCGGTTCTCGGCAACGGGCAGGAAACCACCGCGCTGGGGATGGCCGTCAGGACCGATGCCGGCCATGCCTACGGGCTTCTGGAAAAACGCCCATTGCCACAAGGCAGGCAACGGGTCGTTCTGCGCAAGTTCGGGACCACCCAGGGTGGCGGTCACGCGCTCGACGAGCGTGGGGTCGATACGGTCGTGAACGGTTTCAGTGCGTCCCACCCAGGCCTGGGGATCGGTATGACTCATGGAAAGGCAATCCTATAAATAGCGTCTATTCACAGGATGCCTTTCAAAGACGAACCGGGCAATTCGTTTCTGTGCAAGGGCGACTTAGCGCAGCTTTAATGCGGGCCTCAATGCCCCCGGAACTGTGCGGCTCGTTTTTCAGCAAATGCCCGCACGCCTTCGACGTAGTCTTGCGTATGCCCCAATTGCGTCTGCAGCTCGCACTCCAGCGCAAACTGCTCGTCGAAGGTGTTGGATGCGCTGGCGTGGATGGCGCGTTTGGTGGCGGCGTAGGCACGCGTGGCGCCACTGGCCAGACGATCCCGATAGTCGTCCAGCGTCTGCTCGCGCTCGGCGTCGGGCACGACCTTCCAGATCATGCCCCATTCGAGCGCCTGGCGGGCCGTAACGGGCTCGGCGAACAGCGATGCCCCCATTGCACGTGCCGTTCCGATCAGACGCGGCATGAAGTAGCTACCCCCCGCATCGGCCACCAGGCCGATCTTGGTGAATGCCTGGATGAACTTCGCCGACTCCAGCGCAATGACCACATCGCAAGCCAGCGCCAGGCTCACGCCCGCGCCCGCCGCCACCCCATTGACCAGAGCGATGACGGGCACCGGCAAGGCACGTAGACCGGTGATCAAAGGCCGGTAGTTGGCGTCCAGGCCCGCGCCAAGATCGCGCTTTTCACCATCAGCCAACGGCTTGCGTTCGGTCAGATCCTGGCCGGCGCAAAACCCCCGGCCATTGCCCGTCACGATCACGCCACGCAAGTCGTCGCGTGCCTGCAGGAACGCGATGGCCCTTCCGAGTTCCTCGCGCATGGCGCTGGTGAAGCTGTTGAGGCGATCCGGGCGGTTCAGCCGGATGACGCCCACACCCCGATCGTAGGAAAACTCGATTGCGCTATATGCGGCCTGTGCCTGCCCCGGGTCCGAAGCCGACCCGCCGGGTGCTTGCGTCCCAAGGTTCACAGCAATGCCCCCAACTTGCGCAATTGTTCACGGGTGTCGCCCCACAGCATGTCGATGGCCGTCAGACGCTTGAAGAAGTCACCCACCTCGAGCTCGTCGGTCATGCCCATGCCACCGTGCAACTGGACAGCTTGCTGCCCCACATAGCGGCCAGCGCGTGCGGCCTCCATCTTGGCCGAAGCGATCATCTTGGTGCGCCGCTTCTCGTCGGGTTCAGTCAGTGCGGCCACAGCGACATAGGCCATCGACAGGGCCATTTCCTTGGCGATCAACATGTCGGCCAGGCGATGCTGCAGTGTCTGGAAGACTGCCAGCGGTTGCCCGAACTGTTTGCGCGTCTTCAGATAGTCCACCGTCACTTCGATCAGGCGCTCCATGGCACCGGCCGCATGGGCCACCAGCGCGGCAATGCCCCAGTCCAATGCGTGCGACAGCGCGAGATCGGCCTGGGCGCCCTTGACCAACAACCCTTCAGCAGGCACCTGCACGTCGTTGAACGTCAGCGTGGCGGTGCGGCTGCTGTCGATCGTGGGAGCGTCCTCGACGGTCACGCCATCGACATCGGAACCGATCACGAAAATGCCCGTCTCGCCGCCTTCGAGGGCGGCCGTGACCAGCCAGGATGTCGCGCTGGCGCCATGCCACACGTGCACTTTCTGGCCAGAAATCACATACCCGTCACCCTTGGCCTGAGCCTGGACGTTGACAGGCTTGACGGCGTAGCGCTGGCCGGGCTCCTGGTAGGCCACGGTCACGATTGCTTCGCCCGATGCAATGGCTGGAAGCAAGGTCGAGGCTGCCTTGCTGGCACCCGATTCCGCAATCAGCGTGGCGCTGACCACGGCGCTGGCGATGACCGGTTCGCCGACCAGCCCGCGCCCCAGTTCCTGGTGCACGGGCAACAGCGTGGAGGCGTCTTCACCAAAGCCGTCGTAATCGGCCGAAATGTTCAGGCCGAGCACGCCGACTTCGGCCAGCGACTGCCAGGCAGCCTGATCCACGCCAGGCTTTCCACGGCGAGCGCGCCGAGCCGAAAAAGTGAAACGGTCATCGACCAACCTGCGCAGGCTCTCCGAGAGCATGCGCTGCTCTTCGCTCAATACAAAATCCATGATTGTTATCCTCAGAGTCGCTTACAGGCCGATCATCATGCGGGCGATGATGTTCTTCTGAACCTCGGTCGAGCCGCCATAGATGGTCGTCTTGCGATTGTCGAAGTAGGCGGCGGTGGCCGACGGCGCCGAGTCGGGACCCGGGCCTGCGCCGTAGCCTTCGGGTTCGATCCAGGTCGGATCGTAGGCCCAGCCTTCGGGGCCGAAGATCTCCATCTGAAGCATCGCCAGATCCTGCTGGATTTCTGATCCGCGAATCTTGAGAATCGACGCTTCCGGACCGGGCTGGCCTTCACCGCTGGTGGCCACGCGCAACAGCAGCATCTCCAGGGCAATGATGTCGGCCTCGATGCGCACGATCTTGTCGCGCACATCGGGGCTGTCCAGCATCACGCCATCGCCGTCGGGCGTCTGGGCAGCCACTTGCTTGAGAAACTCCAGTTCGCGATTGCAATAACCCAGGCCCGCGATATTGGTGCGTTCGTGCCCGAGCAGGTATTTGGCGTAGGTCCAGCCCTGGTTTTCTTCGCCCACCAGGTTCTCCAGCGGCACACGCACGTTTTCCAGCCAGACCTCGTTGACGTCGTGGCTGCCGTCCAGCGTGTGGATCGGACGTACCGTCACGCCTGGCGATTTCATGTCGATGAGCAGCAGCGAGATGCCGCGCTGCGCCTTGGCCTGGGGGTCGGTGCGCACCAGGCAGAAGATCCAGTCAGCGTAGTGGGCAAGCGTCGTCCAGGTCTTCTGGCCGTTCACCACGTAATGATCGCCATCGCGCTCGGCGCGTGTTTTCAGCGACGCCAGATCCGAGCCCGAACCCGGTTCGGAATAGCCCTGGCACCACCAGTCCTGCATGTGCAGGATGCGAGGCAACAGGCGAGCCTTCTGCTCTTCGCTGGCAAAGCGCATGAGCACAGGGCCCAGCATGCTCAGGCCGAAAGGCAACAGACGGGGAGCGCCGCCCTTGAAGCTTTCGACCTCGAAAATCAACCGTTGCAGGTTGTCCCAGCCGGTGCCGCCATATTGCTTGGGCCAGCTCGGTGCGCCCCAGCCATGCTCGGTCAGAATGGCATGCCAGCGCAGGTAGTCATCGCGCTCGATGCGCTGGTGACGAACTGCTTTTTGCCGGATGTCCTCGGGCAGATTCTTGGCGATAAACGCGCGAACTTCTTCTTGAAAGTCGCGCTCTTCTTTGGTCCACGTCAGGTTCATGGTCGTCTCCTAATCTCACCAATCTAGCGTCAGGGTAACAAGGAACGCAATATCGGATTGCGAAACCGGGGGTTCTATCGTGCTGAACCGTGGACCCGTTTCGCGCTTCGGCGCGAAAGAACCCTATGTTCAGCAATGAAGAATGGTCATCGCGCTGTTCGAACTGGGAAACTGGGTGCGCCCTAAGAGGAGACAACAATGAAAATAACCCAGCGTCTGACACTCACGACCCTGACCGCACTGCTTGCCGGCATCGCCACGCCGGCGCTGGCCGATTATCCCGATCGCCCGGTACGCCTGGTCATAGGCTATGCGCCAGGCGGACCGGTAGACACGACCGCGCGCCTTTTTGGCAAATATCTGGGCGACAAACTTGGCCAGACGATCGTGATCGAAAATCGCTCCGGGGCCAGCGGCATTATTGGCGCCGAAGCGGTTGCACGCGCACCCACTGATGGCTACATGCTGGGCTTCGTGGCCAGCCCCACAATGACCATGTCGCCGCAGGTGCAGCGCAATACGACATTCAGGCCGCGTGAGGATTTCACGCTGGTCGGCCTGATCGTGGACTACACCAACGTCTTGCTGGTGGGCCCATCCAATCCAGCTAAAAACGTCCAGGAACTGATTGCCGCCGCCAAGGCCGACCCCACGGCCATTTCGTTCGGTTCTGCCGGAGTAGGCGCTTCGAACCACCTGTCCGCCGAACTTCTGAAGATCAAGGCCGCAGCACCCATGCTGCACGTCCCCTATCGCGGCAACTCCCCTGCCATGATGGATGTCATCAGCGGCAAGGTCACCTTCATGTTCGATATCACCAGCACGGCAATGGCCTTCATCAAGGGCGGCAAGGCGCGCGCCCTGGCGGTCACCTCGCGCGAGCGCAACGCCGAGCTGCCGGACGTGCCCACCATGATCGAGGCCGGCATTCCCGACTACGAAGTGACGGGGTGGTATGCGCTGGTCGGTCCGAAAGGCCTGCCCAAAGAGATCAGCGCCAAACTGGAAAAAGCCTTGAACGAAGTGCAGCAGGATCCGGCGTTCAAGAAGGCCATGCTCGAAGGCGGCTACGGCCTGAACATGGGCGGCCCCAAAGAGCTCCAGAAACGGATCGACGACGAATACAAGCTCTGGGGTGATGTGATCAAGGCTTCAGACATCAAGGCCGAGTAAGCACCGATCGCAACAAGGCAGGATTTCGGGCCGGATTCGCCTGCGGTCCACCACTGGAAACCACCATGCGCACGCTGGCCACGCTCATCTCGCAGCTTGTCCTTCCCGTCATCGGCGCCCCGATGCACCAGGTCTCCGGGCCCGACCTGGTGATCGCCCAGTGCCGCGCTGCGATCCTGGGGACGTTTCCTGCCTTGAATGCGCGCCCCCAGCAAGAACTGGGACACTGGATCGAACGGATCAAGCTGGCATTGCAGGCCAGTGACACACACACGCCCTTCGGAGTGAATCTGGTGCTGCACCCCAGCAACACCCGCCGTCAGGCCGACCTGGCCGTGTGTATCGAGCACGAGGTGCCTGTCGTCATTACCTGCATGCATCCGCCGCATCGTCTCGTGCCGCACATCCATGCCTACGGCGGACTGGTCCTGCACGAGGCGACCACGGTCAGGCATGCAGAGAAAGCCCTGGAGGCCGGCGTGGACGGCCTGATCCTGGTGGCAGGCGGCGCCGGGGGCAACACAGGCGACACGAACCCCTTTGCATTCGTCAACGAGGTCCGCGCTTTCCATGACGGCCCGTTGGCGCTGGCCGGATGCATTGGTCACGGCAAGGACGTGCTGGCGGCCCAGGCGATGGGCTGCGAATTGTCCTGTGTCGGCACGCGCTTCATCGCCACACGAGAGTCCCTGGCCCCCGATCGCTACCGCAGGATGGTCATGGATGCCGACCTGTCGCACATCATCGCCACGTCCTACTTCAGTGGCGTGCAGGCCAACTACCTCGCTCCGAGCCTGGCTGCGGCGGGGATGGACGTCGGTCTGCTCAGGCGTGCCCTGCCCGATGTGGCGGTGGATGTCGAACGCAGCACCCGCCCCCGGGCGATGCGCGACGTGTGGAGCGCAGGCCAGGGTGTCGGCCTGACCCAGGAAGAATTGTCAGTGGCGCACCTGGTCCAGCAGATGACCGACGAGTACCAGGCCGCACGCCGTGGACTGGCGCGCGGCACCTGAGCACACCGCCAGGCCCCTGCTACTGCGCCACAACGATGTTGCGCTCCTTGATGAGCGTCTTCCATTTCGTGATTTCGCCCTGCAGGAACTGCGCGAATTCCTCTTGTGAGCCCGGCCGCGGCTCGGCGCCCGCTGCCAGCATCGACTTGGCGATCTCGGGATCGCGCAAAACCGCATTCTGGTCTTCGTTGATCCGCTTGGCGATGGCCGACGGCGCGCCTTTGGGCAGGAAAAGTCCGCACCAGGAATAGGCTTCATAACCGGGCAGCGAAGCCGCAATGGCGGGCAGATCGGGGGCCAGCGGCGAACGATCAGGGTTGCCTACGCCCAGCGCACGTATCTTGCCGCCCCGCACGTGAGGCAAGGCGCTCGGACCATCGGCGAACATCACCTGAACCTGGCCACCCAGCACATCCTGCATGGCTGGCGCACTGCCGCGATAGGGAATGTGCTGCATGGTGGTCCCGGCCATGCTGTTGAACAACTCGCCCGCCAGATGGGTGCCGCCACCCGTGCCCGAAGAGGCATAGGCGAGCTTGCCGGGATTGGCCTTGGCATAGGCGATCAGTTCGGCGACCGACTTCACTTCCAGCGAGGGATGCACGACCAGGATGATGGGGAAGCTGGCCGTCATGCCGACCGGAATGAAATCCTTGGTGATGTCGTAGGTCAGATCCGAGCGCAGGGCGGGCAGGACGGCGTGATGGATCGCCGCCATGAAGAGCGAGTAACCATCCGGTGCCAGGCGCGCAGCGTATTGCGCGCCAACGATACCGCCGGCCCCCGCCTTGTTCTCCACCACGACCGTCTGCCCCAGGCGCTGTCCCAGGGGAACGGAAACGAATCGTGTCGCAGTGTCTACCGGGCCGCCTGGCGGGAATGGGACGACGATGTTGACCGACTTGGAGGGCCAATCTGCCGCAAACGCACGGGGCGCGAGCGCCGCAGTGGCAAAGGCTGCGCCCATGACGGTGAGCAGGCGACGGCGTTGAAACTGGATCATGAATTCTGTCTCCGGATTTTCTAGTCATTGACGACGACGCGCTCGTCGTGTTGCCGCATTATTTGCTGTCGCATCCGAAACGACGATACGTTTTTGCTTAAGACGCCCTTTGGCCTGCGTCAACCCGCAGCGCGTAAACCCAAAGCGCAGAGGCGGCATGGCTGCACTGGCCCGTCAGGCGGGGCCGTCAGGCCGCATCCTGGGTGGCACGCACCACGCTGGCGATGAAACGTTCGGCGAATTGCGGCAGGTCGCGCCCCCTGGGGCGACACAACAGGCGCTCGCGCAAAGCCCACTCGTCTTCCAGGGTGAGCACCGCAAGCTGCGTGGGACGGCTGTAGCGGGCGGCGCAGGCACGCGGAACGATGGCGATGCCGGCCCCCGCCTCCACCATCCGGCATACCGCCTCGAAACTGCCGACGTTCACGCGCTGCAGGATTCTTTTTCCCAGCCCTGCCGCGATATCTTCCAGAAAGGTCTGGATCGCACTGTTGGGGTGAATGCCGACGAACTGGTAGTGATCCAGCAAATCCACGAAACGCAGCGACGCCACTTTTGCCAATGGATGGGTCAGGGAGGTGACCACGGTCAGTTCATCGCGAAACAGAGGCAGCACGTCCAGCCCGGAGGTATCCACACCACCGGCGACGATGCCCAGGTCGGCGCCGCCAGCACGGATGGCAAGCACGATCTCACCCGAGAGCTTTTCCTCGAGCTCGACATCGACGTCCGGATTCTCCGACAGAAACGAGGAAAGCGCATCGGCCAGAAACGAGTTGGTGGCCGTGGTGTTGGCCAGTACCCGCAGCCGGCCCTTCACTCCGCTGGCGTAGGGCTGGATATCGGCGTTCAGACACTCCAGCTGACCGAAAATGACGCGTGCGTGGTGCAGCAGGACTTCGCCGGCCGGGGTGAGCGCCACGCCAGTCACCTGCCTGATCAGCAGGCGTGCCTTGAAGCCCTCTTCCATGTTCTTGATCCGTGCGCTGGCGGCCGGCAGGGACAGAAAGGTGCGTTCTGCGGCGCGGGTGAGATTCAACGTCTCTCCTACGTTCAGAAACAGCCTCAAATCAGTCAAATCGTGTCTCATGTTCCACCACACAAAAGGGGGGTGTTTATAGATTTGAATTCTTAATTTTCTCCGGGGAATCTACCATGCCCTGTTGAGCAAGACCCTTTATACGTTGTGGAGACAAATCAAATGAGCGGTATCGTATCCGGAAAGGTAGTAATCGTGACCGGCGCAGGCGGTGGCATCGGGCGTGGCATTGCGCTGGCGATGGCGGCCTCGGGTGCCAAGGTCGTCGTCAATGATATCGGCGTCTCCCTCAACGGCGAAGGCGGCGGCGCAGGCCCCGCACAGTCCGTGGTCGAGGAAATTCGCAAGGCCGGTGGCGAAGCCGTCGCCAACACCGACAGCGTGGCCAGCTATGAAGGCGCCGCCCAGATCGTGAAGTCGGCCGTGGATGCATTCGGGCGCATCGACGCCGTGGTGAACAACGCCGGCAACCTGCGCGACCGCATGTTCCACAAGATGAGCGAAGAAGAGTGGACCCAGGTCCTGTCGGTTCACCTGAACGGCACGTTCTTCTGCACCCGCGCCGCAGCGCCCTATTTCAAGGAACAGGAGTCGGGCTCGTTCATCAACATGACCTCCACCTCCGGCCTGATCGGCAACAACGGCCAGGCGAACTACTCGGCAGCCAAGCTGGGCATCGTCGGCCTGTCCAAATCGATCGCCCTGGACATGCAGCGCTACAACGTACGCTCCAACTGCATCGCCCCGTTTGCCTGGAGCCGCATGACGAGCTCGATTCCTGCGGAAACCGATGCCGAAAAAGCGCGTGTGGAAAAGCTCAAGAAAATGGAAGCCGGAAAGATTGCCCCCCTGGCCGTCTATCTGGCCAGCGATGCCGCACAGGCCGTCAACGGCCAGATCTTCGCCGTGCGCGCCAACGAAATCATGCTGTTCTCGCAGCCTCGCCCCCTGCGCACCGTGCACATGAGCGAGGGCTGGACCCCCGAGAGCATCGGTGAGATTGCCATTCCCGCCATGCGCAAACACTTCTTCGCACTGGACCGTTCGCCCGACGTGATCGACTGGGATCCCATCTAAGGAGCAATGCGACATGGCTATCGACTATGACAACCTGAAGAACTGGCACTTTCCTGAAGTGCGCCAGACCTATACCGACAAGGATACGATGCTCTATGGTCTGGGCATCGGTTTTGGCCACGATCCACTGGATGCCAGGCACCTGCAGTACGTCTATGAAGATGGCCTGCGCGCATTTCCCACGATGAGCGTGGTGCTGGGCTTTCCGGGCTTCTGGATCAGCGACCCCAAGACCGGCGTGAACTGGGTGAAGCTGGTCCATGGTGAACAGCGCCTGAAGATCCATCAACCGCTCAAGCCTGCCGGCACCGTCATCGGTCAGACACAGGTGACCCACGTGATCGACAAAGGCGCCGAGAAAGGTGCCATCGTCGTCTCCGAGCGCACGCTCAAGGACGAAGACGGCAGCTTGCTGGCCACGCTCACGCAGTCGACCTTCTGCCGTGCCGACGGCGGCTTCGGCAAGGGCGATGAACCGCCTGCACCGCTCACGCCGACCCCGGACACCCCGGCAGACCAGACCCTGTCGCTGCCGATTTCCGAGCGCGCTGCCCTGATCTACCGATTGTGCGCCGACAACAACCCGCTGCACGCCGATCCAGCAGTAGCCAAAGCCGCCGGTTTCCCGCGGCCCATCCTGCACGGCCTGTGCACCTACGCTGTGGCCGCGCGTGCCATCGTGCAGGCCTACTGCGAGGGCGACGGCAGCCGCCTGACCGGATTAGATGTACGATTTTCGTCTCCCGTCTATCCTGGCGAGACACTGACTGTGGACATGTGGCGCGACACACCCGGCAAGATCCGTTTCCTGGCGCGCATCGTCGCGCGCGACAAGGTCGTGCTCAGCCACGGCAGTGCCACCTACAACTGACTGAAGGCTTTGCATGACTGAAAGAGCAGCACCGCTAGCCGGCATCCGGGTCCTGGACCTGAGCCGGATTCTCGCCGGCCCGTGGTGCACCCAGAACCTCGCAGATCTGGGTGCCGATGTGATCAAGGTCGAACGCCCCGGCGCGGGCGACGACACCCGTGGCTGGGGGCCTCCCTACATCAAGGATGCCCAGGGCGAGGACACCACCGAAGCCGCCTACTACGTCAGCACGAACCGCAACAAACGGTCCATCACGCTGGACATGGCGACACCGGCCGGCGCCGACACCATACGCAAACTGGCCGCCGAAAGCGACATCGTGGTGGAGAACTTCAAGGTCGGCGGCCTGCGCAAGTATGGCCTGGATTATGAAAGCCTGAAGGCCATCAACCCGCGCCTGATCTATTGCTCGATCACCGGATTCGGCCAGCAGGGGCCGTATGCCGCGCGCCCAGGTTACGACTTCATGATCCAGGGCATGGGCGGCCTGATGAGCATCACCGGAGAGCGCGACGACCTGCCGGGTGGCGGCCCGCAGAAAGCCGGCGTGGCGGTCACCGACATCGTGACCGGCATGTACGCAACGGTCGCCATTCTGGCCGCGGTCAACGAACGCCATCGCAGCAATCTGGGCCAGCACCTGGACATCGCCCTGCTCGATTGCCATGTGGCCATGATCGCCAACCAGAACTCCAATTTCTTTGCCTCGGGCAAGGCGCCGCAGCGGGCCGGCAATGCGCATCAGAACGTCGTGCCCTATCAGGTGTTCGCCGTGGCTGACGGCCACCTCATTGCCGCCGTGGGCAACGATTCGCAGTTCCGGGCATTTGCCCAGGCCATCGGCGCGCCAGAGCTGGCGGCCGACCCGCGCTACACGACCAACCGCCTGCGGGTGACCAATCGCCAGACACTCATCGCCACGCTGACCGGGATCATGGCGGCAGGCCAGCGCGACGACCTGCTGGCAAGGATGGAAGCCGTGGGCGTGCCCTGCGGCCCCATCAACGACATCAGCCAGGTTTTTGAGGATCCGCATGTCCTGGCCCGCGGGTTGCGCCAGGAAATCGCGCATCCCACCGCAAAATCGGCATCGGTCACCGCCAGCCCCCTGCGGTTCTCCGAAACGCCGGTGCAGTACTCGCGCCACCCGCCCATGCTGGGCGAGCACACCGCCGAGGTGCTGCGCGATGTGCTGGGCATGAACGATGAAGAAATCGCAGCACTTGACCGCAGTCAAATGCCAGCCTAAGTTTGAGAGAAGTGGTGGTAATTGTCCCCGACCGGATTATCCGGAAGGGGGCTTTTTTTTGAGTTTTTTTACCACACTCGCACTCCTGTAATTTGCGGATGGACCAGGGTCAGCCGCCTATTCGCATAAACTACCGCGTCAGCAACCACTGCGTCAGCATGGCTATCGCTATACATCAACCCAAGGGAAAATGACGTCAACCAAAGTACTTGTGACAGGGGGTACCGGATATATCGCCTCCCACACAGCCGTCCAACTCATTGAGGCTGGCTTTCCTGTCGTGTTGTTCGACAACCTGTCCAACAGCACCAGCAAGGTCGTGGACAGGATCGAGGCGATCACCGGGCAAAAAGTCGATTTCGTCGAGGGAGATGTCCGCGACAGATCGGCCCTGCGTGCGGTATTCCAGGTTCACGACATTTCAGCAGTCATGCATTTCGCCGGTCTCAAGGCTGTCAGCGAATCCCAGCAGCAGCCCTTGAAGTACTACGACACCAACGTCCTGGGCAGCATTGCCCTGCTCGATGAGATGGCCCGTGCAGGCGTGCGCACATTTGTATTTTCTTCATCGGCCACGGTCTATGGTGATCCGGGCTATATGCAATATAGCGAAGACACGCCCACCGTACCTCTCAATGTCTATGGAAAGACCAAGCTCGCGGTCGAAAACATTCTGCGGGATCTCAAGCAGGCCGATACCGATTGGCGCATCGCCATGTTGCGTTATTTCAACCCGGTGGGCGCCCATGCTTCGGGCAAGTTAGGTGAGCATCCCAATGGCGTTCCTGACAATCTCATGCCCTACATCGCGCAAGTCGCGGTAGGGAAACGAGAAAAGCTATCGATATTCGGTGGCGACTATGGGACGATCGATGGCACCGGTGCGCGTGATTATGTGCATGTCGACGATCTCGCGTCCGGCCATGTTGCCGCCTTGCGCCTGTTGCAGCGGGAACCCGACTTGCTCGTACTGAATCTGGGCACTGGCCGCACCTACAGCGTGCTCGAAATGGTCCGGGCTTTCGAACGTGCCAGCGGACGGTCGATTCCCTATGAGGTGCTCGCACGGCGCAGTGGCGATCTGGCGCAGTACTGCGCGGTTCCTGATCGGGCCCGGCAGGTGCTCGGGTGGGAAGCGCGTTACGACTGCGAAAGAATGTGCGCCGATACGTGGCGATGGCAACAGAACAACCCGAATGGCTACTAGTTTCAGGATTCAACGTGCTTAAATATCAAATCAGAAAGTTCGCGCGCAAGGCTGCCGGATGGCCCGTGATCGGGCGATTCATCCGTATTGGCGTTGCCGTCATTCGCCTGCCGGAAGAGCGTGATCTCTGGCGTTCGGGCGGAGCCCACCGTGGTGTGCCCTCCGAACTGGCTCAGCGGGCTTTCGATACGCAGCAATTGCCCACGCTGCTCAGCAACATGTCCGAAATCAACCACAGGCAGATACAGAACGACGTGGCACACGAGAACCTGGTGCTGTCGGTGCCTGTGGCCTTGCGCGCGCTCACTCGCGACCTGGCCGATGTGCGTGCCCGTCTGGATGCATTGACCGCCTCGATGGACAAATCTGGTGCCGGCGCGACATCTTCGGCAACCCTGGCGCAGAACTCCGCAACCGTGCTGAATGTGGAAAAAATAAAGGCTGCACGCCTTGGCGAGTTGCGCATCAATCTTGCGTATGGGCAGCCGGTGATGGACGCGTACGTGAACGTTGGCGAGCCGGGCCAGGCTGGCGTGGACATCGTGGCCGACGCCCACAGACTGCCTTTCTCCCAAGGTGAAGTGGATGAAATCGTGTGTTCGCACGTACTTCAACGTTTCTCCGAGAAACGATTGCGCGGCGAAATCCTTCCGCATTTCCTGTCTCTGCTGAAATCGGGCGCACACTTGCGCGTCGTGGTGTGCGATGCGCAAGCGCTCGCTCGGCAGTATGCGGCAGGCACCCTCTCCCACGATCAGTACAGCCGTCACATCCACGGCGCACAGCGCAACGAAAAAGACGTCAACCTGAGCACATTCAACGCACAACAACTTGAAGAGTTGCTGATCGAGGCAGGCTTTCGCAATGTGCAGGTCGTCGCACGCGAAAAGGAAAGCGGCCACGAACTGGAAGTGACGGCCGAAAAATGAGTGAGTCGCCCTCGTTTTCCATTGTCATCAACACATTGAACCGGGCGACTCTCCTGCAAAAGACGCTGGAGAGTTTTCGCTGGCTCAAGTACCGCGGCGAATTCGAAGTGATCGTGGTCAATGGCCCGTCGACCGACCATTCCGATGAAGTCATTGCCGCCTGGGAAGGAAAGATCCGGGCCGGCAAGTGTGATGTCGCAAACCTTTCCGTTTCCCGAAACATCGGTATTTGTATGGCCCAGGGCGACATCGTGGTCTTTATCGACGACGATGCCATTCCCGAACCGGAATGGCTCACGCAACTCGCCCATGCCTACGAAGACCCGGCAGTCGGCGCGGCTGGCGGCCGTGTCTATGACCATACCGGGTATACCTTCCAGGCTCAGTATTGCGTCGTCAACCGGCATGCCGGCATCGATTTCCATCCGACCACGCCTACCCCCTATCTGGCTTATCCCAAAAGCGCACAGATACCTCACTTGTTGGGATGCAACTCGTCGTTCCGTCGCTCGGCCTTGCTGGAAATAGGCGGATTCGACGAAGAATTCGAGTATTTCCTGGACGAGACAGATGCCTGCCTGCGCATCGTCGATGCCGGCTTTGCCATCGCCCAGTTGCAGGATAGCTACGTGCACCACAAGTACGCGCCAAGCAACTTGCGCAGCCACGGCAAGGTATTGCGTAATCGCTACCCGATCTTGAAAAACAAGATCTATTTCTCGATGAAGCATGCACGCGAGTTTTATTCGCCTGAAGAGGTGGAACGCGAGCAGAAGCGCTTCATCCAGGACCATCGCAACGAAGTCTTGCGGCATGTGGACAACGGCGAGCTGACGAAGGCCGACCGTGCTACGTTTGAAGCCGATGTCAAACGTGCCTTGAGCGTAGGCCTGCAGCGCGGCGAGGAAGGGCCGCGTGTCGAAGATGGCATCACCGCCGAAAAACTAGAACGCCATCGCGACGCATTTCTGAAGTTCGACTGCATCACGCGCGAGAGCAGCAAGAATATCGTTCTGATCTCGCGTGACTACCCGCCCGATCATGGCGGTGGCATTGCCACTTTCAGCAAGGACCTGGCGGAATCGATGGCCGCGCAAGGCCATACGGTTCATGTGATCACACTCAGTCCGGACATCAACCGGGTCGACTTCGAAAACGGGGTGTGGCTGCATCGTATGGTGGTCTCGCCCATCGACAGGACGCCCAAAGCGCTGGCGCGCAATATTCCTCAGGACATCTGGAACTGGTCGGCCACGGCCTTCCTGGAAGCCAGGCGCATTGCACTGCACCGGACCATCGACGTGGTGGAAGCGCCCATATGGGATTGCGAAGCTGCGGCCTTCCTGCTGCACGGGGACTGGCCGTTGGTGACCAGCCTGCATACCACGCTTCATTTCTGGCTCGAATCTCACCCCGAGATGAAGCAGGATGTCCGCTGGAACGAATCCTTCGGCACACCCATGCTGGCACTGGAGCGCGCGCTGATGACCGAAGTCCATGCGGTTCGCGCCAACAGTCACGCCATCGTCAAGGAGATCGAACGGGCCTATGGCTTCACGTTCTCGCCCGAACGCCTGCGCGTCGTGCCACATGGTATGTCCGACGACACCACGATCAGCGCTCGCGCACCGGACTCGGACGTGACGGTGCTGTACGTGGGCCGCCTGGAACCACGCAAGGGCATCGATGTCCTGCTGGCGAGCATTCCCGAGGTCATGCAGCATTGCCGGCAAGCGCGTTTCAGGATCATCGGCCACGACACTTCCGGAAACGGCAGCCACACGTCCTACACCGCCACATTCAGACGCGAGCACGCCAATCAGCCCTGGCTGGATCGGGTTTCGTTCGAGGGCCGCGTCGATGAGTCTGTGCTCAGGCAAGCCTACGCCGACTGCGATATTTTCGTGGCCCCCAGCCGCTTCGAGTCGTTTGGTCTCGTCTTCCTTGAAGCCATGCGTGCGGGCAAACCGGTCATCGGTTGCGATG
>JAEYZR010000353.1 GCA_023427945.1 Pseudomonadota bacterium
TGACGGACAAGCCGTTCGGCGTGAACGTATTCTGTCACGCGCCAGTGGCGCCTGATGACGCAGCAGCGGCAAAATGGCTGCAATACCTGGCACCCTGCTTTGCACGCTTTGACACGGCCCCGCCCGAAAAACTGACGGCCATCTACACCAGCTTTGCTGTCAATCCAGAGATGCTCGAGATGCTCGTGCAGGAACGCCCGGCAGTGGTCAGCTTTCACTTCGGATTGCCAGCAAGCGCCGCTATCGAGGCGTTGCACAATGCCGGCGTCTATCTCATGGCCTCGGCCACCAATCTGGATGAAGCCCGGCAGATCGCCGACGCTGGCATCGACGCTGTCGTGGCACAAGGCATCGAGGCAGGAGGCCATCGCGGCATGTTCGATCCGCGGGCACAGGACGACGAGCTCGACACTCAGGCGCTGACCCGCTTGCTGGTGTCGCAGCAAGCGCTGCCTGTGGTGGCCGCCGGGGGCATCATGAATGGCGCAGGAATATGCGATGCGCTTTCCTGGGGCGCACAGGCGGCTCAGCTGGGGACGGCATTCGTGGCCTGCCCCGAATCGTCGGCCGATGCTGCACATCGCAAGCTGCTGTTAGCAGGCGAACCTGTGCCCACGACATTGACGACGGCGATCTCGGGGCGCCCCGCGCGCGGCATTTCCAACGCATTCACGGCCCTGGGCCAGCGCCGCGAGTGCCCGCCCACGCCGGGCTATCCCATGACGTATGACGCGGGCAAGGCGCTGAACGCGGCAGCCAAAGCCCAGGGCGTGAGCGACTTCGGCGCTCACTGGGCAGGCCAGGCCGCACACCTTTCTCGCGGCTTGCCCGCCCAGGCACTGATGCAGGCACTGGTGACCGAGTGCCAGGCGCATGGCCGCGAATTAGAATAAGCCTCTCTTTCAAATGCTCTCGTAGGAAGCAACACCATGTCCATCACGGCGCCGCTAGACAAACGCACGCCAGCCAGCGGGCTGTTCACCCTGTACACCCTGGTCATTGCCCTTGTGGGGGCCGCCCTGCTCTACCTGGGCGCCACCCGCATGGTTGAAGACGGCAGATTTTTCCATCCTGCTCTCGGACTTGCGCTGCTGGTGGCCGGTGTGCAACTGTTCAGACGGCGGCGCGCCGGCCTGTGGCTGTTCGCGCTTGCGTTGCTGGCAACCTGGATCTGGAGCGTACTTGCCGCAGTCCAGCCCGCGTCAGACACACCGGCCCAAGCTGCGAGCATCCTGCCCCCCGTCCTGCAAGTCCTGCCGGAATCCACGCTGTTGCCAGGCGTCGTGGCGGCGATGGGTTTGATCATGCTCGCTTTCTGGCCGGTCGCACGCAGGCGTCTGGTCGGTGTGGCCAGGCCGGGCTTTTTCATCATCAATGGCGTGCTGCCCTTAGTCATCCTGATCACCATCGTGATCACCCGACTTTGAGTCAGCGGCTGGCTGCGCCTTCTGCGGCGGACCGGCTTTCGATCTGAGGGCGGGCTTGAGTTCCTGGGCTGAATCGCGTTGCATTCTTGCGATACCCGCAAGCAGATAGCGTGAAAGCGGCCTGGACTGCACATATCGGACGATGCGCGCCCGCCCTGACGATTGGAACCGCTCTCGTGCAGCCGCCTGTGCATCGTGGAACGAGATCACCATCTGCCTGGCGCTGTCATCGGCCTGACCGTAAAGCATGAGCGCCATGATGTAGACCAATGTGTGGTCGGACACGCCATCGAGCGCGACCCGCACTGGATCGCGCGGTGCCTGCAAGACATCCTGCGTCACGAGGCGGCTGGGTTGTCTGACCGCCTCCACCATCGAGGCCCGACGATTGACGGGAGCATGCCTTTTGGCATCTGCTGCAATCAGCAGCGTTGCATAACGAAGAACATCCGCTTCGATCATGTTTCCTCCATTTGTTATCGCGATGACTGCTCGCTATGTAGAAAACATTACCTACGCTGCATCCACTATCTGCAAATTCCATCAAACATTTACAGACCTGCTGTTCCCCCGACGCATCGACACTGCGTAGATCAACGGTCGTTCAGATTGTCTTCTCCATTGGTTGTGCGAAATCCAGGGACTGCGTTTCAAACAGCTTCCGGTAAATGCCGTCCGGCAACCCGACCAAATGTTTGTGAGTGCCCTGTTCCACCACCTGCCCACGATCGAATACCAGCAATCGATCCAGGGCCGTCACTGTCGAGAGCCGATGCGCGATCACGAGCGTGGTGCGCCCCATCATCAGGCGCGCCATGGCATCCTGGATGAGGCGCTCGCTCTCGGAGTCCAGGCTGGAGGTCGCCTCATCCAGGATGAGGATGGGCGCATCGGCAAGAAACGCACGTGCCAGCGCCACACGCTGACGCTCGCCGCCAGAAAGCTTCACACCCCGTTCACCCACCAGCGTTTCATACCCCTTGGGCAACCGAGCGATGAACTCGTGTGCATGCGCCAACTCGGCGGCATGTTCAATTTGCTCGCGGGTGGCGCCCGGGCGCGCGTAGGCAATGTTTTCGGCCAGGGAACGATGGAACAGCACGGGCTCCTGCTGGACGATGGCGATCTGTGCGCGCAGGCTGGCTTGTTTGAGGTGGGCGATATTGTGCCCGTCCAGCAGAATGCGGCCACCGTCCACGTCATACAGACGCTGGATCAGTTTGACGAAAGTGGTTTTCCCCGAGCCTGAGTGGCCGACCAGTCCGACACGCTCGCCAGGCTGGATATGAACGTTGAAATCGCGGTAGAGCGGGCGCGTCTGCCCGTCATAGTGGAAAGTGACGTGCTCGAAAGCGATCGAGCCCTGTTCTATCTCCATGGCCTGCGCATCGGGCGCATCGGCGACGCCGGGCAGCAGCTTGCTCATGGAGACCATTTCTTCCATGTCGTTGACTGATCGCTGCAGATTACGTATGTGCATGCCGACATCGCGCAGGTGTGCCTGCAGAACCAGAAAAAGCGACAGCACGAAAGTGATGTCTCCGGCGCTGGCCAATCCGCTTTGCCACAGGTAGACCCCCATTCCCAGCACGCCCGCCTTCATGAGCAGCAGCATCAGCCCCTGCAGGCCGCCGTTCAACGTGGCGCGCCGCCACATGCGTCGGGTACGGTTGCTCCACTTGGCGACTGTGCGCGCAAGACGCGACTCTTCACGCTGCTCGGCGCCGAATGCCTTCACCACGGCATTGCAGCCGACGGCGTCGGCCAGTGCGCCCCCCAACCGGGTATCCCAGGCATTGGCCAGGCGTGCGGCAGGCGCGACAAAACGCAGGGAAACGACGGCCGTGACACCGATGTAGACCACTGCGGCAGAGCCGATCACCAGGCCCATGACAGGCCAGTGCCAGCCCAGCAATGCCGTCGCGCCTGCCAGCATGACCAGCGACGGGAACAGGGCGATCAGCAGCGTGTCGTTCAACAGGTCGAAGGCCGACATGCCGCGCGTCATCCGGCGTACGGTAGAGCCTGCAAAACTGTTGGCGTGCCAATCGGTGGAAAACCTTTGCACCCGGCAAAAGGATTCCGCCACGGCATCGCTCATCATCGCCAGTGTGAATGGAATGATGCGGTGAAAAGCCAGCTGGCGAAACACGACGCCCACCACACCCAGTACGATCAGCGCGACCAGCGCGGACCAGGCAAGCCGGCGCACCTGCGGATCGGTGATCGCACCGCTGGCGATGGCATCCACCATCTTGCCGGCATACAGCGGTGTGGCGACTTCTGCCAGAGTACCCAGCATGATGAACAAGGCAACCAGCAGCCCGCGCAGGCGCTGACGCTTCCAATGTTTGAAGGTAAAGCTCAGGACGTCGGCATAGATGCGACTGCCTCGGGCGGATGACACTGCTGACATGACTACACCTGACTGTAAGACTGACTCAATGCATGGGCAATGCGGTGACGCGACACGGTCGTGCGAGGCACCTTGAACGGAAACCAGCTACGTACATCCTCGTCCAGACCAATGCCATGCATATAGTTGTAGATGGCTTTTTTAAGGGCCAGACCCAAGGCGTCGTGATCCACGCCGGTCGGATCGACAAAACCTACGTCGTTCTTGGCGAAGCTGACGGGAGGCAAGGGCGTGAGGGTCACCCCGTAAGCTTCGGGGTCCAGGCCGACGGGCGAATGCACCGTACAGGCGAACCGGTGGAAAAACCCGCTTTGAATACAGCCGTTCGCAAACAACTGCCGCACATATTCCAGCGCATCCACGGTGTCCTGCACGGTCTGGGTGGGAAACCCATACATCAGGTAGGCATGCACAAGAACACCCGAGTCGGAAAACGCTTTGGTGACGCGCGCAACCTGATCGATGGATACGCCCTTCTTCATGAGCTTCAACAGGCGGTCCGAAGCCACCTCCAGCCCGCCGGACACGGCAATGCAACCACTGTCGGCAAGCAATTCGCAAAGCTCGGGCGTGAATGTTTTTTCGAAACGGATATTGCCCCACCAGGATATGCCGGTTTCGCGTGCGATCAACTCGGTGGCCAGCGCCTTGAGCGATTTCGGTGGCGCCGCTTCGTCGACGAAGTGAAAGCCGGTCTGTCCCGTCTCGCGCACGATCGCATCGATGCGATCGGCCAGTATCGTCGCCGAGGCACCTTCATAGCGACCGATGTAGTCCAGACTGACATCGCAGAAACTGCATTTTTTCCAGTAGCAGCCGTGAGCGACCGTCAGCTTGTTCCATCGTCCATCGCTCCACAGGCGATGCATGGGATTGAGCATGTCCAGCAGCGACAGATACTGATCCAGCGGCAGACCGTCCCAGGTGGGCGTACCGACCTCGGCGAAAGGCACCTCGGGTTCGACCAGATTGACGTAACGCACCTGCCCCGTGTCGGCATCGCGCAAATAGGTGCGTACGAGGCGCTGGCGCGAACGCTTGCCCTGGACATGATCGAGCAGGGCCAGCAAGGGGCGCTCTCCCGCGTCCAGGCAAACGTAATCGAAATGGTCGAACACGCGCGGCTCGCTCAGCTCTCGCAGTTCGGTGTTGACGAACCCGCCGCCCAATACCGTCACGATGTCCGGAAAATGCGTTTTGATGGTCTGGGCAATCCGAAAGGCCGCGTACACGCACCCGGGAAATGGCACAGACAGCAGCACCACAGTGGGCGCATGGCGCTCGATCGCGCCAAGCGTGAGCGTTTGCAGCGTCTGGTCCACCAGATTGGCGGGCGCAGCCAGCGCCTGGGCGAGCGGATCGAAGGTGGGCTGACTGCCAGCCAGCGATTCAGCATAGCGGACGAACTCGAAGCGCGAGTCCACGGCATCGCGCAGCACGTCGGCAAGATCGTTGAGATACAGCGTCGCCAGATGCTTGGCTTTGTCATGCAGTCCAAGTGCGCCGAACGCCCACCCCAAGGGATCGCCGCCATCGTCATCGACGTAGACGTCCAGTGAAGCAAATCGCGGACCTTCGGGCAGAAAATAACGCCCGGCAATACGATGCGCCAATGTGGCATCGCGGCCCTGCAGAAAAGCGATGACCGCATCGACGGTGGCGATATAGCGTGCCCGCTGCGCGACGAACGCCTGCAATGCAGGCGTATGATCGGCCGGGGCAATGGCGTCCACGCAGGCGGCTATCTCGTGCAAACCTTTGCTGGAGAGCAGGCGCAGCACCAGCGCAAGCGCCAGATCCTCCTGAACCGCAGCGATATCACGCGAGCGCAGGAAACCAGTCAGGTAGGCAGTGGACGGATAGGGAGTGTTGAGCTGCGTCATCGGCGGGACGACGGAGAGCACACGCAGAGGCAAAACAGGCATGACGCGGGGGCCGGAAAGGGCCGGG
>JAEYZR010000360.1 GCA_023427945.1 Pseudomonadota bacterium
CGCCCAGGATGACCACCGGCAAGGCGCGCAAGGCGGCCGTGGCCAGCGTGAACTGCACGCCGAATTTCGAGCCCCAGATGATGCCTGCCACCAGGGCGCACAAGCCGGCCACGCACCACACCACCACCCAGATCCGGTTGAGCGGGATGCCCACGGACTGCGCGGCCTGATGATCGTCGGCCACGGCGCGCAGGGCCCGCCCCGTGCCGGTGTACTGGAAGAACATGGCCAGGGCAGCCACCAGCAACGCGGCCACCAGGGCGGCGGTCAGATCTTCGAGACTGACCAGGATGCCGCCGTCAAACACACTCTCCAGCATGAACCAGGGATCCTTGGGCATGCCCACGTTGATGGAGTACACCGAGCTGCCGAAGGTGAACTGCCCGGCTCCGTCCAGGAAGTAGCTGATGCCCAGCGTGGCCATCAGCAGCGTGGTGGACTCCTGGTTCACCAGATGGCGCAGCACCAGCCGCTCGATCAGCCAGGCCAGCAGGAACATCATGGCCGCTGCCACGACGAAGGCCAGGATATTGGCCAGCAACATGCTCTCGAAGCCCAGCCACTGTGGAATCCACACGGAGAACCGGGCCATCGCCAGCGCCGCCACCAGAACCATCGCGCCCTGCGCGAAGTTGAAGACACCCGACGCCTTGAAGATCAACACGAAGCCCAACCCGATCAGGGCATACAGCATGCCGCTCATCAGGCCGCCAAACAGGGTTTCCAGAAAAAATGCCATACCGCGCCCCTTAGTGATCCACGCCAAGATAGGCGCGAATGACATCTTCGTTTTGACGAACCTCCTGCGGTGCGCCATCGCCGATCTTCTTGCCGTAGTCCAGTACGACCACTCGGTCGGATATGTCCATGACCACGCCCATGTCGTGTTCGATCAGCACGATGGTGGTGCCGAACTCCTCGTTCACGTCCAGGATGAAGCGGCTCATGTCCTGCTTCTCCTCGATGTTCATGCCGGCCATCGGTTCGTCCAGCAACAGCAGGCGAGGCTCCATCGCCAGGGCCCGCCCCAGGTCCACCCGCTTTTGCAGGCCATAGGGCAGCCGCCCCACCGGCACCTTGCGCGAGGCCTGTATCTCCAGGAAATCGATGATGTGTTCGACGAATTCGCGATGCCGGTTTTCTTCGGCCAGCGCCGGCCCGATGCGCAGCGCCTGTGCAAACAGGCCCTGCTTCATGTGCAGATTGCGCCCCGCCATGATGTTGTCCAGCACACTCATGCCCTTGAACAACGCCAGGTTCTGGAAGGTGCGGGCGATGCCCATTTCGGCCGCACGGCGCGGCGTCATGCGATCGAACTGTTTGCCCCGGAAATGGATCGCTCCCTGCTGGGGCACATACACACCGTTGATGACGTTGAGCATGGAGCTCTTGCCCGCACCGTTGGGGCCGATGATGGCGCGGATCTCGTGTTCGCGCACATCGAACGAGATGTCGGACAGGGCCTTCACGCCACCGAACGACAACGAAATATTGCGCATGTCCAGCACGACATCGCCAATACGGCCGTCTCTATTGGAAGTGTCCATTCACGCCACCTTTGCCTGCGGGGCGGCGTGAACCTGCGCCCCCTGGATACGGATATCGGCGGCAATACTGCCGGTGCGCCCATCCTCGAATTTCACTTCGGTTTCGATGTATTGCGAGGCACGCGCCTCGAACAGTGCCTCGATCAACACACCGTACTTCTTGGCGATGAACGCACGGCGCACCTTGCGTGTGCGCGTGAGTTCGTCGTCATCGGGATCGAGCTCCTTGTGCAGGATCAGAAAACGATGCACCTGCGAAGCCGTCAGTTTCGGATCGGCAGCCAGGTCTGCATTGACCTGGGCGACGCACTCGGCAATCAGGTCGTAGACCTCGCTCTTGGCGGCCAGATCGGTATAGCCTGCATAGGGCATGCCCCGCCGCTCGGCCCAGTTGCCCACGGCTTCCAGATCGATATTGATGAACGCGCAGACCTGGTCGTGGTCGGCACCAAACGCCACCGCTTCCTTGATGTAGGGGAAGAACTTCAGCTTGTTCTCGATGTACTTGGGCGCGAACAGTTCGCCCCCGGCAAGCTTGCCGACATCCTTGGCCCGGTCGATGATCTTCAGCTGGCCGTCGGTATCCAGGTAGCCCGCGTCACCTGTCATGAACCAGCCATCGGCGGTGCGTGCTTCGGCACTTGCCTGCGGGTTGCGGTAGTAGGCCTTGAACAGACCAGGACTCTTGACCTGGATCTCGCCGTTGTCGGCGATGCGGATTTCGACACCCGCCACCGGCGGGCCCACCGTATCGGCACGTACCTTGCCGTCAGGCTGTACGCAGACGAATACCGATGTCTCCGTCGAACCATACAACTGCTTCAGGTTGATGCCGATCGACCGGTAGAACACGAACAGATCCGGGCCTATGGCCTCGCCTGCGGTATAGGCCACCCGCACCCGGCTCATTCCCAGCGCATTGCGCAGCGGACCATAGATGAGCACATTGCCCAGCGCATAACGCAGCCGGTCCACGGCCGATACCGGCTCGCCATCCAGGATCCGCGTACCCACCCGGCGCGCCAGTTCCATCGCACGCTTGTACAGCGCGCGCTTCACGCGACTGGCATCTTCCATGCGTATGGTCACTTGCGTGAGCAAGCCTTCCAGCACGCGAGGCGGCGCAAAATAATAGGTGGGGCCGATGTCGCGCATGTCGATGGCGACCGTCTCGGGCGACTCGGGGTGATTCACCGTGAAGCCCGACACCAGCAGCTGCGTGTACGAAAACATGTTCTGCCCGATCCAGGCCGGCGGCAGATAGGCCAGCACATCTTCGCGATCGGTCAGCTTCTCCATTGCGGCCACGGCATAGGCGCGATCGATCAGCGCATTGTGCGTGAGTACCACGCCCTTGGGTTTGCCGGTCGTGCCCGAGGTATAGAACATGGCCGCCGTATCGTCGGGCGTCACACGCTGCGCTGCGTGTTTCACATGCTCGGGATGGGCGCTGCGATGCGCGTCCCCTTGCTCCAGCAAGACCTCGTAGGACAGCAGCATGGGATCGCTGTAGTGACGCAGGCCCCGGGGATCGTCATACACGATGTGCGCCAGTGCCGGGCACTGGTCGCGCACCTCGAGCATCTTGTCGAC
>JAEYZR010000397.1 GCA_023427945.1 Pseudomonadota bacterium
TCCTTGCCAGCCGGCCATCTCCGGTTCGAAGCACAGGCGCTCCAGCAGATCCAGCGACAGTTCGAGCCGGTCGGCCTCTTCGGCGTCGATGTTCAGGCCGATGTCGTATTGGCGGGCGAGCCTGGCCAGGCCCAGCAGGACGGGATAGAGCTCGGCGTGTACGCGTTCGATCTGCGCCCGGCTGTAGCGGGCATGCAGTGCCGAGAGTTTGATCGAGATGCCCGGCCCTTCATAGATGCCGCGCCCGGCCGATGCCTTGCCGATGGCGTGAATGGCGCGTTCGTAGTCGGCCAGGTAGCGTTTGGCATCCTGCGCAGTCATTGCCGCTTCGCCCAGCATGTCGTAGGAGTAGCGAAAGCCTCTGGCCTCCATCTTGCGGGCGTTCTGCAGTGCCTGTTCGATGGTCTCGCCGGTGACGAACTGTTCGCCCATCATGCGCATGGCAACGTCCACGGCCTTGCGGATCAAGGGTTCACCGCCTTTTGCGACGATGCGGCCCAGCGCGGCGCTCATGCCGGTTTCGCTGTGCGTGTCCACCAGTTTGCCCGTCAGCATCAGCCCCCAGGCGGCGGCGTTCACGAATACCGAGGGGCTTTGGCCCACGTGCTCCTTCCAGTTTGCGCCGCCGATCTTGTCGCGGATGAGCGCGTCGCGGGTCGCCTTGTCGGGGATGCGCAACAGTGCTTCGGCCAGACACATCAAGGCCACGCCTTCCTGAGACGACAGCGAAAACTCCTGCAGCAGTCCCTGGACCAGACCGGCCTTGCCAGCCGCACCTTTGCGTTCGCGCAATGCCTTGACGATCTGCTGGGCCAGTGCCCGGCTGCGCGAGGCGACTTCGGCGGGCAACCGGGCCGATTCGATCAAGGCGGGCAAGGCTTGCGGCTCGGCCAGCCGCCATGCCTGTGTGATCGCATTGCGCAGCGGCGAGCGCTGCGGCAAAGGCGTGACATCGGCGAAGGGCAGGGAATGGGGCGCCGGATGACGGGAGACGTCCTGGGTGGAAGGGGCAAGAATAGTCATGGCTCTCCGGCGTACCGGTTGTAAATGGGTTTCGATATCGCTATGTTGCCCCAGTGTTAGGTTAATTATTCACTATAATAAGACTTGTTTATGAAGGAAAATTCTTATGTCGGACGCGGGTCGCGAGCTTGATCGAATCGATATCCAGATACTGGAACTGCTGCAGCGCGACGGTCGCCTGCCCAATACCAAGCTGGCCGAGGCGGTGTCGCTGTCGCCGACTGCCGTACTGGCACGGGTTCAATGGCTGACGCGCGAACAGTACATCCTGGGCTACGAGGCACGGCTCAATCCGCGCAAGCTCAGTGCAGGTTTCCTGGTGTTCGTGGAACTGTTGCTGGACAGAACCACCCCCAACGTCTTCAACGAATTCAAGGCGGCAGTGCAGGTTCGCCCCGAGATCCTGGAATGCCACATGGTCGCCGGCGGTTTCGATTACCTGTTGAAGACCCGGCATCGCGACATGGATGCCTATCGCGAATTCGCCGGTCGGGTACTGTGGGAACTGCCGGGCGTGCGTGAGACCCGAACCTTTGCGGTCATGGAAGAAGTGAAGGATTCAATGCTGCTGGATATCCCGCCGGGCAAGGTACTGCGCTGAGAAACTGGCAGCCCCCAGGATCAGAGTCCCCGCCCGCGCATGCCGATGCGGATGTCGTCCATGAGGGGAACGGCGGCGAGTATGGCAAGCAGACACGCCAGCGGGACGGTGGTGACGAAGCCGAACACCTTGAAGCCGATGGCTCCGGTCAAACCGCCAAGGAAAAAAGAGACCAGTAGCCGAGTCAGCAATTTCAGCTTTTCAGGGTTCGCGGCCACAGGCTTGTTCGTGCAGGGAACCGATTTCCTGTTCCAGTAGAGCGCCTTGCCCAGCTCTATGCCTATATCCGTGACCAGGCCTGTGACGTGGGTCGTGCGGATCTCTGAGCGCGAAATCTTGGTGATGATGGCATTTTGCAGGCCCATGATGTAGCACAGCAAAGTAACCGTCGCGGGAACGAACAGCACCAGATGCCTGTTGATGTTGGCACCGAGCAGGCCAAAGCACAGCAGCAATACGGCTTCCAGTGCCAGCGGGAAGGCGTACTCGCTGGCGGTCTGGCGTTGGCGGCCCCAGTTGATGAGCAGCGCCGAGGTGGCCGCACCGCCGAGGAACGCGATCAGGCACGCCATCCCAGCAAGAACGAAATGGAAATTGCCGATCATGATGTTGTCAGAAATCGATGCCACGATTCCAGACATGTGGGAGGTGTAGTAGCCGATCGCCAGAAATCCGCCCGCATTCACGGCACCGGCGATGAACGCCAGGCCCACGCCAAGACTGCTGTTGGCCCGATGAGTGCGCTCAGGCGAGGTCAGGCTGCGTAGATACTGCACTGGCATTGCTGTACTCGCTCACTGTCCTGTTGTTCATCCATCGTGCCGAGGGTTGCGCTACATCAATATATTGCTCGTATCATTATGTCATGCTCGTCACTTGTTCGTAAGACTTGGCCTGTGCCGCTATGATAGCCACGAGGCTTTGGGATATGTGTGTTTTCACTGGAGTACGTTTTGAACGCACCGACCGCTCTACCAGCAGCTGCGCCCTCACCCAAGAAGGCGATCCCGATCGGGCTCATCGCCGGCTTCCTGGCCATGATCGTGGTACTCCTGCTACCTCTGCCGGCCGATCTGCCTGTCGCTGGACACCGCATGCTGGCCATACTCGTCTTTGCCGTGGTGGTGTGGGTGACCGAGGCGGTCTCCTACGAGGCCAGTGCGATCATGATCACCACGCTCATGGCTTTCCTGTTGGGCACTGCCCCGACATTGAAGGATCCGCAGGTCGTCTACGGAACCTCGGCCGCCATCAGCATGGCCCTGACGGGTTTCTCTAATTCCGCCCTGGCGCTGGTGACCGGTGCCTTGTTCATCGCAGCGGCAATGACCTTCACCGGCCTGGATCGGCGCATCGCGCTGGTCACCCTGTCCAAGGTCGGCACCAGCACGCGCCGCATTCTCGTCGGGTGCATCGCGGTGACCATCGTGCTCAGTCTGGTCGTGCCCAGCGCGACAGCGCGCAGCGCAGCCGTGGTTCCGATCATGATGGGTGTCATCGCCGCGTTTGGTGTGAACAAGCGATCCAACATTGCCGCAGGCATCATGATCATCGTGGCCCAGGCCACCAGTATCTGGAACGTGGGCATACAAACGGCTGCCGCGCAGAACCTGTTGACCGTGGGCTTCATGGAGAAGATGCTCGGTGAGCGGGTGTCGTGGTCGGACTGGCTGATCGCCGGCGCACCGTGGTCGTTGATCATGTCCGTCGTCCTGATCGCGGTGGTGCTGAAGCTGCTGCCCCCTGAAAGCGACAGCATTGCCGGAGGCAAAGAGGCCGTCGAAAAATCGCTCACCGAACTCGGACCGATGAGCAGTGCACAAAAGCGCCTGATGGGCGTGTCGGTCTTCCTGCTGCTGTGCTGGTCCACCGAAGGCAAGCTGCACAGCTTCGACACCACTTCGACCACCTATTTCGGTCTGGTATTGCTCATGCTGCCACGCGTGGGTGTCATCACATGGAAAGACGTGCAGTCGCGCATCCCGTGGGGCACCGTCATCGTGTTCGGCGTGGGTATCAGCCTGGGCACGGCGCTGTTGACCACGCAGGCGGGGCAATGGCTGGGCAATCAGGTGGTGGCCCGTACCGGGCTGGACGTGCTTGGGCCACTGGGGATCTTTGCGATTCTGGGGGCATTCCTGATCGTGATCCACCTCGGCTTTGCCAGTGCCACGGCGCTGACCTCGGCCATGCTGCCCATCCTGATATCGGTGATCGCCACTTTGCCAGGTGAGTTCAACCGCCTGGGCATGACCATGCTTCTGGGCTTCGTGGTGAGCTACGGCTTCATCCTGCCCATCAATGCGCCGCAGAACATGGTGTGCCTGGGGACCGAAACATTCAATGCCAAGCAATTCGCCAAGGTCGGCATCATCGTGACCGTCGTCGGCTATCTGCTGATGTTGCTCATGGGCATGACGTACTGGCGCTGGCTGGGTTGGCTATAGGAGAACGGAACGTGAAAATATCGATCGCAGATGCGCTTGAACTTGGACGCAGGATTCTGGTGGCCCAGAGCGTGCCGGACGACATTGCCCGCGATGTGGCCGAGCACCTGGTCGAAGCCGACCGGGTGGGCTATACGAGCCATGGCCTGTCCATCCTGTCGAGTTACCGTGCCGTTCTGGCCAATGGGCAGGCCCAGGCAGCGGGCCGTCCCGAGCTGGTCAACGACCGGCAGGTGATGCTGGCATACGACGGCCACAACGGGCTGGGCCAGCATGTGGGCAAGGTCGTGATGGAGGCCGCCATCGAGCGCGCACTGGAGCACGGTCAGTGCATCGTGACCCTGCGCCATAGCCATCACCTTGGCCGCATGGGGCACTACGGAGAAATGGTGGCCAGGCGCGGCCTGATACTGCTGGCGTTTGCCAACGTGGTGAACCGCGCACCCACGGTCGCCCCGTTCGGTGGCGCCCAGGCGCGGCTCACGACCAATCCCCTGTGCTTTGCCGGGCCTCTTCCAGATGGGCGAGCCCCGTTCATCGTGGACATGGCGACCAGTGCCATCGCCGCCAACAAGGCACGCGTGCTGGCCGCCAAGGGCGAGCAGGCACCACCCGGTTCTCTGATCGACGCTCAGGGCAATCCCACCAACGACCCGGGCGTCATGTTCACCGACCCACCGGGTGCGTTGCTGCCGTTTGGCGGGCACAAAGGCTATGCGATGGGACTGGTGGCCGAACTGTTGGCAGGTGTGTTGTCCGGGGGTGGAACCATACAGCCTGCGCATCCGCGTGGCGGCACCGCCACCAACAACATGTTTGCGCTGCTGCTCAATCCTCAGGTGGACTTCAATTCCGACTGGCGATCCATGGAAGTCGGCGCCTTCATCGACTACCTGCATGATTGCCCCACCCAGCCTGGCGTGGACGGCGTGCAATATCCCGGTGAATACGAGGCCCGCAACCGGGCGTTGAACGCCGATGCCCTGACGTTCGATCCAAAGATCTGGGACGGCCTGCACAAGCTGGCAACCGATCTGGGCGTGTCCGTGCCCGCTATCGATTCTGCAGATAAAGCTCGCTGAACTGGGCCGCTTTGACCGGTTTGCCAAAAAAGTAGCCCTGCGCCTGTTTGCATCCTTTTTTCAGCAGCCGCGCACGCTGCGCATCGGTCTCCACACCCTCTGCCGTCACCGCGAGTCCGAGGCTGCGGGCCAGATAAAGGATGACCCGGATGATGGCTGCATCGGTCGTGGAGGTCAGCAGACCATCGACGAACGACCTGTCGATTTTCAGGCGCGTCAAAGGGAAGTGTTTCAGTGTGCTGAGCGACGTGCTTTCGGTGCCGTAGTCGTCCAGCGCAATGGAAATACCCAGCGTGCGCAGTGTGCGCAGCGAGCAGAGGATGTGGTCGCGCCCGCGAAGAATCGTGCGTTCGGTGATTTCCAGCTCCAGCGCCTGGGGCGGCAGGCCTGATTCGGCCAGACAGGCCAGCACGCTTTCCACGAAGGTGCCGGTCCTGAACTGGGCACTGAATACGTTCACTCCGATCTGAAAGGCGGGCATCTGTTTGCGCCAGTCGGCTGCCTGGACGCAGGCCGTCTTGATCGCCCAGCTCCCGATTCGAGGGGCAAGCGGATTAGTCTCAAGTGCGGGCATGAAGGCCGCGGGCGTGAGTATGCCTTTCTCCGGATGTTTCCAGCGCAACAGGGCTTCGGCACCGACCAAGGCTCCACTGCCCAGGTTGATCTGGGGCTGATAGTAGAGCTCGAATTCTTCGTTCTCCAGGGCTCTGGCGAACTCCGACTGATAGGCCCGGCGAGTGGCTGCCAGCGTCCTGAGGTCCGGGGTGAACATGCGCCAGCATTGCTTGCCCTGTGCCTTGGCTTCGTAAAGTGCCAGGTCGGCGCTGGACAGAAGTTCCTGAACATCGGCGCCGTGCGAAGGGAACATGGCAATGCCCACGCTCGCCCCTATCGTCACCGGCTCACCTTCCACATAGATGGGCTGAGACAAAGACTCGATGATCAGGTTACCGATCTCGCCCGCCCGATGGGCCAGTCCCACACCCGGCAGAAAGAGGGCGAACTCGTCGCCACCCATTCGGGCCACGACATCGACCGAACGGATGCAGGCCGTGATGCGCTGGGCGGCGACGATCAGTACCGCATCGCCTCCGGCATGGCCCAGGCTGTCGTTCACATCCTTGAAGCCATCCAGGTCCACCATGACTGCGCTCGAAGGCAGATCGGGATCGGATCGCAGCGCCGATTCCACCCGTGTTCTGAACAGGGCACGATTGGGCAGCTCGGTAAGCGGATCCAGGTGGGCGAGCCTGAGCAAGCGGGACTCATTGCGCCTGCGCTCGGTGCCGTCTCGAATGATGGCGCAAAAACTGGCGTGCTCACCTTCTCGCCACATCGAGGCCGACACCTCGGCGTCGATGGATGCGCCGTCTGCGCCCCGCAATGTCACGTTTACCGAGCGGCCATCGGCAAGCGATGCGTCGTTGTCCGCGACCCAGAGCAGTTGCTGCACGGCATCGGGCGGCGCAAAGATCTCGATATTCTTGCCCAGCACATCGTCTGAGCGATACCCCAGGATTCTTTCCGCAGCAATGTTCCAGAACGTGATGCGTGCCTTGTCATCGGTGCATACGATCGCATCTGGAGAGAGGCTTGCCAGTTTCTCGAAGCGCAACTGGCTGGCCTGGCGTGCCAGTTCGAGCCGGCGCAGTTCCAGCTTGTCCAGGACGAGGTCAGCCAGAATGCGCAGGTTGCTGGCTTCGCGCTCGGAAAAGGATGTGCGTGGCCCGGTATCGATGATGCACAGCGTGCCCAGCACATGTCCCGACGGAACGATCAAGGGGCATCCAGCATAGAAGCGGATATACGGCTTGCCCAGCACCAGGGGATTGTCCTTGAACCGTGCGTCTTTTTTCGCATCCGGAACCAGCAGTATGTCGGGGCCATTCAACGCATGCGCACAGAACGAGGCGCTTCTGTCGGTTTCGCATACTTCTATCCCGATGCGGGCGGCAAACAGTTGCCGATTCTCTTCCACCAGGGAGACGAGAACGATGGGTACGTCGAAAACGCTGGCGGTCAGTTTTATCAGGCGTTCAAGGCTGGTGCTGGCATTTGTCGAATCCAGCCCGTATTCCTTGAGTATCGCCAGGCGTATCGCCTCAGAGTCCGTATTCGCTGTTGTCGACACCAAGCTCGTCCTCCTTTTTTTTGTCAGACGTCGCAGTCGGGCAACTGAAACCCGGATACGAATCCCGGAATCAGCGCCGGATCGAGGGGGCGTGAAAACAGGTAGCCCTGCAGTTCATCACATCCCCAGTTGGATATCAGACAATAGGTCTTGTGCGTTTCCACACCTTCGGCGACCGTACGGTATCCCAGCTGCCTGGCAAGCTTCAGGATAGCGGCCACCATGATGCGGTGACGTTCGTTCTGTTCGATCGTCGTGATCAGCGACTGATCGATCTTCAATGTCGTGGCCGGAATCTGGTTCATGTAGGCGAAGTTGCTGTATCCGGTACCGAAGTCATCGATGGCCACCGATGCCCCCAATTGCCGGATATGTCGAAGCTGGTCGCAGATCCATTCTGCGCCTCGTAGCCACTCGCCTTCGGTGACTTCGAACTCCAGGCACGATGCATCGATGGCGTGCGCGGCACATTCGCGCTCGATCTGTGCAACAAGGGTGCCGTTGTCGAAATCGCGCGCCGACAGGTTGATCGAGACCGTGATATCCAGGCGCTGTTTGCGCCATTCGCTGAGATAGTTCAGGCTGGTCTTTATCACCCAGAAGGTCAACGATTGCATCAGGGCGGTTTTTTCCACGATGGGAATGAATTCTGCCGGCGAGATGCTTCCCAGGCTGGGATGGCGCCAGCGGATCAGGGCCTCCACCGAGCATGTTTTTTTGGAGACCACGTCTATTCTGGGCTGGAAGACGAGATGGAACTCTTCGTTGGCGATCGCGTTCTCGATGTCCTGAACCAGTCTGTAGCGGCGCTGCAGCTTGGCATCTTCATGCGCGTCGTACTGCGCCCACACCATGTCTTTCTTCAGCGCAACATTCATCGCCGTCATGGCCTGCCTGAGCAGATCGCCAGCTGGCAACACGCCCAGCGCGTAGGCGACGAGTCCTGCGCGCGCACGCAGCTGCATGAGTACGCCCTCCGCCATGATCGGTTCGCGCACCGCCCGGATCAATTGCTGGACGATTTCCAGGGCGCCATCGGGCTCCAGCGAGAAGCCGAAACGCGTCACGCCGACGTGGTAGAGCGTCACGCCTTTGGGCAACAGGCTCAGCGTGCGATGGGCGGCATTGTGAATGAGCGAGTCGATGACCCCAACGCCTGCGGCCTGAGCGATTTCATGCGCCTGGCTCAAGCCCATGACTTCCAGAAGCACGAAAACCTTGTTCTCCCCGTGCGCGATGGCGCTCAGTGATTCCAGGTCCGACATCAGTTGGTGGCGGTTGGGCAGCCCACTGACCGCGTCTTTTCGACCGAGAGACTGCCGCAGCGATATCCGGTCCATCACCAGGCGCCCCAGCGCCTCCAGCTGGTGACGCTCTTCAAGCGTGAGCGTACGAGGCACAGGGCCGAGCACGCACAGGGCACCAATGGCATGACCGGAGCCAGTGCGCAGGGGCGTGCCTGCGTAAAAGCGCAGAAAGGGTGTATGGGAAACCAGAGGGTTGTCGCGAAACCGAGCATCCTCGGCCAGGTTGGCCACTTCGAATATGCCCTCGTGCTCGATCGCGTGCGCACAGATTGCCGATTCGCGTGTGGTCTCGCGCAAGCCCAGGCCAACCTCTGACAGGAATTGCTGACGGTCGCGGTCAACCAGCGAAATCAAGGCAATGGGTGTCTTCAGGCAAAACGCAGTCAGCCGCGTGATCTGATCGAAATCCTCTGATTTCGCGGTATCAAGCAGCCCCAGGGAGTGGAGCGTTTCCAGACGCTCACTTTCGTCACTTTCCGCCAATGCCATTGCCCAACCTTCAAGTTCGTTCCGTTGTGATGTCCACATACTTTGATGGGAAACAAACGAAATTGAAAGTTATTTTTTATTTGATGTTGGACGACACGATGCGGACATTTTGAAGCGTTCCAAAGCAAAACATTACCGGCCCTGTACCGCGCTGGCGTCGGCTTGAAAATTGCGCAGGGCAGGCTTGATGGGCCACACGGATGCGCCGCTCCAGGGCGCATCCTCAGACGTATCGGCAGGTGTCAGTCTGCCTTCATGTTGGCAGTCTTGACGATGTTGCCCAGGCGTCTGTTTTCTGCGTCTATGAACGTTTTGAAGTGCTCGATGGTGCCGGGCATGGGCTCGTAGCCGGCGTCGTTCAGCTGTTTTTTCACGCCGGGAATCTTCATGACCTCGTCGATGGCGCGATTCATGGCCTGGATGATGTCAGGCGGCGTGTCCTTGGCGGCGTACATACCGCCCCAGTGCGTGATATTGATGGCCGGGAAACCCTGCTCGGCCGTCGTGGCGGTATCGGGCATGATGGGCGAACGATGGTCCGCGGTGGCGGCAAGGGCGCGCATGCGGCCGGACGACACGTAGTTGCGCACCGACACGCTGGCCTCCGAGGCGGCATCCACCTGGCCACCCATCAGGGCGGCGGCGCTTTCCGAGCCGCTTTTGTAGGGCACGATGGTGACCGGCACTTTCAGTGCCTGCCCCAGCATTTCGCCCACGAAGTGGCCGGTGCTGCCGGTACCTGCGGTGGCAAAGAGAATGGGATGGCCGCCCGCAGCCGCTTTTTTCTGCCAGTCGGTCAACGTGTGGATATCGCTCTTGGCGCTCACCACGATGATCGACGAACTTTCGAACAGAATGCCCACCGGAACGAGATCCGAGTCCGCGTAAGGCATGTTGTTACGCAGCAGCTTGTTGGTGATGGCACCGTTGCCGGCGACCAGGAACGTGTAGCCATCGGGTTCACTACGCACGACCACATCGGATCCGATCACACCACCGGCGCCAGGGCGGTTCTCCACCACCACGGGCTGCTTCAGATGATCGGACAGGCCGCCGGCAAAAATGCGCGTCATGGCATCCAGCTGACCCCCGGCGGAAAACGGGACGACCAGCTTGATCGGCTTGGTTGGCCACTGTGCTGTTTGAGCCGCTACCGATGTCATGCCGAGCACCCCGATGCCCAGCACCATCGAACGGAGTATTGCGTAAAGACTTTTCTTGGACATGGTTGTCTCCTCTGTTTTTCACTGCAAACTTCATGTGAACGGGCCTGACGACTCGCCGGAATCGGCCAGTGCCTGCCTCAATACTGCGGGCAGGATGCCGCCTGCCCGCCAGATACCGACTTCGTGATCATTATCCAGCCGGCAGGTCAGCAAAACGGCCTGGGTGTGGCCTTCCCGCCGGATCCTGCACGGGATCAGGCTGCGCGGGCCAAGGTCGGCCGCAATGTCGAGATCGTAGGTTTCGCTGCCGTCCAGCCCCAGCGTCGATCGGGACACGCCTTGCGGGAACTGGATCGGCAGGACACCCATGTTGACGAGGTTGGAGCGGTGGATACGTTCGAACCCTTCGGCTATCACCGCGCGCACGCCCAGCAGGCGTGTGCCTTTGGCCGCCCAGTCACGCGACGAACCGGTTCCATAATCCTTGCCCGCGATCACCACCAGCGGCACATTGTCATCGCGATAGCGCATGGCTGCGTCATGGATGGTCATGATGCGATTGTCGGGGCGATGGCGTGTGTGCCCGGGCGGCCCGTCGCGCAACAGTTCGTTGACCAGCGTCGGTTGGGCGAACGTGGCGCGCATCATCACGTCGTGATTGCCGCGGCGCGCCAGATAGGTGTGCAGATCGGCGGTGTCCACGCCCAGCGATACCAGATAGCGGCCGGCGCTGGACTGTGCGGGAATGTCGCCGGCGGGCGAAATGTGGTCGGTGGTCACTCCATCGCCCAGGATCAACAAGGCCCGCGCGTGCTTCAGTTCGAGCGCGCCTTCCTGCTGCGCAACGTCCAGGTAAGGAGGGCGGCGAAGATAGAGGCTGTCCGGCTCCCAGGCGTAGCAGTCGCTGCCGCGTTCGGGCAGTTGCAGCCAGGCCGGCTCGCCCTCGAAAACATGCCGGTACTGTTCGGTGAATAGCGTGGGCTGCACGTGGCGGGCGATGAGCGCATCGATCTCGGCCTCGGTGGGCCAGAGCTGGGCGAGATGGATGGCCTGCCCGTCGGCGGCCCAGCCCACGGGCTCGGTTTCGAGATCGCGCAACACGGTGCCCGCCAGCGCATAGGCCACCACCAGGGGCGGTGACACCAGATAGTTGGCGCGCGACAGCGGATGGATGCGCCCGGGAAAGTTTCGATTGCCCGAGAGCACGGCGGCCACCCTGGGGTTGTGCGTGATCGCCTGTTCGACCGCGGGCGACAGCGACCCGGACAGGCCGGCACAGCTGGCGCATCCGAAGCCTGCGATGTTGAAGCCCAGGGCATCCAGCGCCGGTTGCAGCCCGCTGTTCTTCAGGTAGTCGGCCACGACGCGCGAACCCGGCGTCAACGACGTCTTGGTCCAGGGCGCCACGCGCAGGCCGGCGTCGAGTGCCTTGCGTGCCAGCATGCCTGCGGCAAGCATCAGACGCGGGTTGGACGTGTTGGTGCAACTGGTGATTGCGGCCAGCACGACTGCGCCTTCCGGCAGCGTTTCGCTGGCGGGCGCCGCCAGCGACGCGGTCGCCCGTCGAAACGTCAACGGCATGTCGGCCAGGCCGATCCGATCGTGCGGCTTGGCGGGCCCGGCAGCCGAGCGTCTGACTGTCGACAGATCCACATCCACGATGCGACTGTATGCCGGTGCAGGCGCGCCAGCGGCGCGCCACAGTCCGGCAGCCTTTGCATAGCGTGCCACTGCGCCGATGCGCTCGGGCGTGCGTCCGGTACGCTCCAGATAGGCCAGGGTTTCCTGATCGATGGGGAAATAGGCGCAGGTACAGCCGAATTCCGGCGCCATGTTCGACAGGGTGGCGCGGTCTTCCAGAGACAGGCCGTGATCCAGCGCATCACCGGTGAATTCGACGAATTGCTCGACGACATTGGCCTGGCGCAGGATGCGCGTCAGGTTCAGCACGATATCGGTGGCCGTGACGCCAGCCTGTGCGCGATTGTGCAGGCGCACACCTATGACTTGCGGTGCTCGCAGGATGAGCGCCTCGCCCAGCATGGCCGCTTCGGCTTCGATGCCGCCCACGCCCCAGCCCAGCACGCCCAGGGCATTGACCATGCTGGTGTGGCTGTCGGTGCCCACCAGGGTATCGGGACAGGTGATGCAAACGCCTTGCCCGGTGGTGCGCTGCGCGGCGATCTCGGCGAGATACTCGATGTTGATCTGGTGCAGGATGCCTTTGCCAGGCGGCACCAGACGCAGATTGTCGAATGCCCCTTGTGCCCATTTCAGGAAGGTATAGCGCTCGCGGTTCTGCGCGTACTCCAGGGTTTCGTTTTCCGCCTGGGCGCCTGCGTGGCCCGCATGCTCGGCAATCAGGGAATGATCGACGATCAGATCCACGGGAATATGCGGGTTGATGCAGCGCGGGTCGGCACCATTGGCCTGGATCACGTCGCGCATGGCGGCCAGGTCGATCAGGCTGGGAATGCCGCTGACATCCTGGGCCAGCACGCGTGTCGGATACAGCCAGACGTCGGCCGGCTGGGCATTCTTTTCAAGCGCAGGGTGGTAGTGGGCGAGCAGGGCCCGAGCGAGCGGGCGCTGGTGATCGGGCGCCGTTTCACGACGTAGTGCGTTTTCGATCAACACCCGGGCGACGTAGGGCAGCTGCCGCACATCCAGCTTGTGATGTGCCGCAAACGCCGGCACGGAGAAATGACGGCCGTGCACATCCGTGGCGTCATAGGTCTGGAGAAACGGATCGTCATGGGAGGGGGCCGTCACGGGTACGCCTGGGCTCCCTGTTTGGCTGTGCTGGAACATGGTGCTGCCATACCTCTTGTTCTGGGACTGCTCGTGCGCGTGGCTATCGACCATTTCTAGGGGCGTCACGATGACCGTCGCGCAAGACCAGCCCTTCGTGATGATGGCGATTTTGTATTTGCGATCCCATCAATACAATAGAACCACTGGTCTCAGATCCCGATTGGAGGATGTGTTCATGGCGTCGGCGGCATCGTCTCTCAAGTACCATCAGGTCGAGCAGGCGCTTCGAGACCGGATCCGTCTTGGCACGTATGCCGGTGCGGTGTTGCCCGGTGAGCGCGAACTCGCACAGCAGTTCAAGGTGGCCAGGGTGACCATCAGGTCTGCGCTGCAACGCCTGCTGGATGACGGCGTGGTGGTGCGGTTGCAGGCGCACGGTCCGCTGGTGCCGACGGGGGATTTCGGGACGTCGCCCAGGCGTTTGCTGCGCGACAGGGTGGACAAGTTTCTGGACCGTGGCCGCCAGGATCATCGCCGTGTGCTGGCCTACTCGCGTATCGGGGCGCAGGCCGCGATTGCCCAGGCGCTGGGCGTGCCCCCGGGCACGCAGGTTCTGAAAGTGGTGCGCCTGCGCTGGGACGCTCAGTCGCCTCTGACCTACACCATTGCCTATGTCGCGCTCGCGCATGCGGTCGCCATGTCCCGATCGGCGCTGGAGCGCAAGGCGATGGTGGAGTTGCTGATGGAGGCCGGTGTGCGTATCGGCGCGGCCGACCAGACGATAGAGGCGGCCAGCGCGCCGGCCAACATTGCCAAGGCGCTGAAGATCGCCGCCCATGAGTCGGTGCTGCGGCTCAGTCGCTCGGTCCAGGACAAATCGGGTCGGACAGTGCAATTGCTGGAAGGATGGTATCGCGCAGACCGGTTTTCCATCCGGATGCTCATGTCGCCTTCCGACGACGCCACGACCGTATGGGTGCAGCAGCGCAGTTAGGGCGCAGGCGCCGATGTCATCGGCAGCGCCGTTTGATATTTCACCTGTTTCAGCGCGAATCCCGAGCGGATATTGCGCACGCCCGGTACGCGCGAGAGCCGCTTGACGATGAAGTTCTCCAGTCCCTGCATGTCGGCCACCACCACTCGCAACAGATAATCGGAGTCACCCGACATCAGATAGCACTCCATCACCTCGGGACAGTCCGCCATCTCTTCTTGAAAGCGTTCAAGTTCCGGCTCGATCTGTTTTTCCAGACTGACCTGGATGAAGACGTTCAGGCTGAGTCCCAGGCGCAGCGGATCGGCCAGCGCCACGTATCCCCTGATGATGCCCGCCGCCTCCAGGGCGTTGACCCTGGCCAGACAGGGCGAGGGTGAGAGATGGACACGTCGCGCCAGTTCGACATTGGTGATGTTGCTGTCTTGCTGAAGCACCTCGAGGATACGTCTGTCTATGGCATCCATTCTTATAACTCCGCCAATGTCCGGCATATCGTGCCGAAAAAAATGAGATTTGACGAATTTTATGCTGTTTGGCGCTTCGGCGCGCATGGATTTTGAATACCTGTGCGGCGGGTTCGTCGCTAGCATATCCATCTTTCGGAGATGAATATGTCTGACGCGATCCCTCGTAGAAGTGAGCAGTCGGATTCCGGTGTCATCGACCTGGATCCTCAAGAGACCGACGAATGGCGACATGCCCTGCAATCGCTTTTTCAGGCCGATGGCGCACGGCGTGCCGAGTTCGTGTTGAACCAGGTGCTCAATCACAGCCAGGTGCTGGGCGTGCGGCCTCGCCGCGATTATCAGACGGCCTATCTGAATACGATTGCCGTCAAGGCGCAGCCGCGTTTTCCGGGAGACCTGGCCATCGAGAAACGCATCGCGTCGATCAACCGCTGGAACGCGCTTGCCATGGTGGTGCGTGCCAACCAGGCGCATGGCGAACTGGGCGGGCATATCGCCAGCTACGCTTCGGCTGCTGATCTCTTCGAGGTGGGATTCAATCATTTTTTCCGAGCCGGCACACCTGACGCGCCGGGGGATCTGGTCTTCATGCAGGCCCACTCGGCACCCGGCATCTATGCCCGTGCCTATCTCGAGGGTTTCCTGTCGGAAGACGATCTGTCGCACTACCGCCGGGAAATCGCGGCATCGTCACAGGGCTTGCGCGGCCTGTCTTCTTACCCCCACCCGTGGCTGATGCCCGACTTCTGGCAGTTCCCGACGGGATCGATGGGCATCGGTCCGATCAATGCCATCTACCAGGCGCGCTTCATGCGTTATCTGGAGCACCGCGATCAGGTCCCGGCGGCAAAACGCAAGGTCTGGGCGATCATTGGCGATGGCGAGATGGACGAGCCCGAATCGGTGGCGGCCTTGACGCTGGCCGCCCGCGAGAAGCTGGACAACCTGGTGTTCGTCGTGAACTGCAACCTGCAGCGGCTTGATGGACCGGTGCGAGGCAATGGCCGCATCGTCGATGAACTCGAGACGCTGTATGGCGGTGCGGGATGGAACGTGATCAAGCTGCTGTGGGGCAGCGACTGGGATGAGCTGTTCGAGCAAGACCACACGGGGGCACTGGCCACCGCTTTTGGCAAGACGGTGGATGGACAGTTCCAGACTTTTGCAGCGAAGAATGGCGACTACAACCGCAAGCACTTCTTTGGCCAGAACGAGGAGCTTGCCGCGCTGGTGGCGCAATGGTCCGATGCCGAGATCGATCAGCTCAAGCGGGGTGGTCACGACATCGTCAAGATCTACGCCGCTTACCAGCACGCAGCAAGTCACACCGGGCAGCCCACGGTCATTCTGGCGCAGACGAAGAAAGGCTTTGGCATGGGCGACGCCGGCCAGGGAAAAATGACGACCCATCAGCAGAAAAAGCTCGATGTCGATGCCTTGCTTGCTTTTCGCGACCGGTTCGATCTACCCATTTCGGATGCCGACTGCGCCGCGCTGAGATTCCATCGTTTTGCCCCTGATAGTGTCGAAGGAAAATACCTGCGTGCCAGACGCGAGGCCTTGGGGGGTTACCTGCCGCGGCGCACCGCGAGCGCGCCCCGGCTTGCGGCGCCCTCCGTCGAGCAGTGGGGCAGGTTCGCCACGCAGGCCGATGGCAAGGAGATGTCCACGAC
>JAEYZR010000083.1 GCA_023427945.1 Pseudomonadota bacterium
CCAATGCCGATCGCGGCTACAAGCTGACCAGCATTGCCAAGACCGTGATTTTCCCGATCGGTATCTACAGCAAGAAGGTCAAGTCGCTCGATGAACTGAAGGAAGGTGCACGCATTGGCATTCCGAATGATCCGACCAACGGTGGGCGTGCTTTGCTGCTGCTGCAGACGGCTGGCCTTATCAAGGTGAGCAAGGACGCTGGCTTGAAAGCCACGCCCATCGACGTGACGGACAACCCCAAGAAACTGCGCTTCGTTGAACTGGATGCTGCCCAGTTGCCGCGTTCGCTGGACGACACCGATGCGTCGGCCGTGAACACCAACTTTGCGATTGAGGCGGGTCTGGATCCCCGCAAGGATGCCATCAAGCAGGAGTCGCCCGACTCGCCCTACGCCAACGTGTTGGTCGTGCAGGAAAAGCGCAAGGATGAGCCGGTGTTTCAGACGCTCGTGGAAAGCTATCACAGCCAGGCTGTGAAGGATTTCATCAACGAGAAGTACAAAGGCGCTGTTGTGACGGCCTGGTAAGCTATTTTCGTTTGACCTCGCTTAAAAAATAGTTCATAATCTTTGGCTTCGGTTGGGGCGTTAGCTCAGTTGGTAGAGCAGTTGACTTTTAATCAATTGGTCGTGGGTTCGAGTCCCGCACGCCCCACCAACCGCATTCTTAAGGGGGCTCAAAGGCCCTCCTTGTAAAAAGCCACCTTGCCGCAAAGCAGGTGGCTTTTTCTTTTTTCAGCCGTGGCAGGACATCGTTATTTGCCGAAGAATGCTGATTAGATGCTTTGATTAGATGCGTTGATTAGATGCGTTGGTTAAGAGGCACTGATTAGGTTGGTTTAGAGGCACTGATTAGGTTGGTTTAGAGGCACTGGTTGGAGGCACTGGTTAGATGCACTGATGAAGTGCGTTGATGAAGTGCGTCGACCAGACACGCTTGAGGGCCAGGATGGTAGAGGGACGACTTTCCCAGCGTCAAGATGCTGTTGCCCAATGACTGCTTCGCATGAGTAGTGGTGATGCCTGTCGCTGCGAGCCCTGTTCTAAGGCGTTACAATTAGTTCGATGTCGGCGTCCTGGAACCGACAGGTCGGATTCACAGATTCTCATTCATGTAGCGAAAAAAGTATGAAAAGGCAGGCAGAGGTGACACGCAAGGCGTTACTTGGCTCCGCGCGTGAGATCGTGGCCGAGTTCGGTGCGATCAACTTTACTCTGGAGGCCGTGGCGGCGCGTGCTGGTGTCAGCAAGGGCGCGCTCTTGCATCACTTTCCAACCAAGAAACTGCTGGTTGAAGGAATGGTTCGCGAGCTGGTCGAACAATTCAGCAATGCCTGCAACGACCTGATGAGCCGCGACCCGGACCCCAAGGGGCGTGCAGCGCGCGCTTATATTCAGGCCATAGCAGGACAGTCCAAGGCGGACTACGAGCATTTTTCTGCCATGAGCGCTGCATTCGTTTCCGACATGTCGCTTCTGCACATCTGGCGCGACGGCGTGTCAAAAGCGCTCGCCATCGATGCGACGGAAACCAGTGATCCAGTCTATACAACGATCGCCCGCCTGGCGGCAGATGGCATGTGGTCGTCCGATTTGTATGGCACCTATGGCCTGGATAGTGATCAGCGCAAGCGCATTCTGGAGCGACTCGTGGCAATGACGCGCTCGTAAGAGGATGTTTTTGCTGAAAGTTATCGCAACACCTTGTGGTTGGCCGTAGTGAATGGTTAACTTGAGAAAGATTATCAAAATCGCTTGTTGAACCGGCCTGCAAGGCAAGCTGCCATGGGGTCTGCAAGAATTCCAACGTAAGTTGTCAATTCTGATTAGCCGGGCATGAGGTTTGCTGGTTAACGAGTTCTATTAAATTGAAATCGCTGGTAATGCGTTTGCCTGTTGTTATCCTCATCCAAGTTGGGCGCAATCGCCATTGCGCTCGTCGAGCGGTCTCGGAGTCCATCGCCTCATGATGGCCCCGACCGCGCCGACATCTGCTGCCGTCACGCTCCAGAATTGCGATAGCGAGCCTATTCATATTCCTGGCGCGATTCAGCCCAACGGTGCATTGATCGCCATCGATCGTCATGGTGTGCTGGGTTACGCCAGTGCCAACGCGCCTGATGTGCTGGGCATGCCGTTGGTGCTGGGCGCGCTTTTCGATGCAGGCGGGCTGAACGTTGCCCTCAGGCAGCGTCTGGAGCCCTGGCTCAAGGAGTGCGACCCGGATTTCGAGCCGTTTTCCGTCGAGCTCGTGGGCCTTGTGTATGACGTCATTGCGCACCGCAATGTCGACGACATGTTGGTCGTCGAATTCGAGCTGGTCGCTGAGTCGCCTTCGACCCTGGCTTCGGCGCTGGGGCGAGCCTACCAGGTCATCGAAAAACTGCGCCGCCAGCGGTCGATCGAGGGATTGCTCAGCGTAGCCGTCCACGAATTGCGTGGTGTCACCGGCTTTGATCGCGTCATGGCCTATCGCTTTCACGCGGATGAAAGCGGCGAGATCGTTCGGGAAGCGCGGCGCGAAGACCTCGATGACTGGGAAGGGCGACGCTATCCGGCCAGCGATATTCCCGCACAAGCGCGCAGGCTCTATATCAAGAACACGCTGCGCCTGATTGCCGATGCGCAGTATCTCCCCATACCCGTGCACGCGGGACCGATGCTCGCGGCCATGCCGCTGGACATGAGTGCGAGCGTATTGCGCAGCGTATCGCCGATTCATCTGGAGTACATGGCCAATATGGGCGTACGAGCGTCCATGAGTATTTCCATCGTGATAGGCGGGAAGCTGTGGGGCATGGTTGCCTGCCACCACCTGGCCACGATGCGCGTGCCCTACAGCGTACGCATGGCTTGTGAGGTCATCGCGCAGATCCTGTCCACGACCATCGCCAGCTTCGAGTCAGATGCGCGTGCCGAGAATGCGCAAGCCAGCATGTTGATCATCAATCGCATCCTGTTGCGCGTCTGGAACGATGAGGACATGCTCGCCGCGCTGTCGCAGGCCAGCCCCACGCCGGCCGAGCTGATCAATCATGGTGCCTGCCTCTGTCTCTGGGGGGGAGGGGTCACGGTATGCGGCGGTGTGGCACCACGTGGCGACTTGCGCGAGGTGGCTCGGGCCCTGACGGAAACCAAACGCCAGACGATTGCCTGCAATAACATCGCCAAGGAGTTTCCGGAGTTTCAGAGCCTGCTGGTGCCTTATGCAGGCATGCTCGCATGCCGGTTCGACTCCACTAACGATGGCTGGCTGGTCTGGTTGCGCCGCGAACAGATCGAGACCGTCGTCTGGGGCGGCAAGCCGGAAAAACATTACACGATCGGTGCGTTGGGTCCCAGGCTCACGCCACGGGGTTCATTCGCAGAGTGGCGCGAGGTCGTGCGTAATACGTGCACACAATGGTTGCCCGCAGAGTTGAGTGCCGCAGAGAATCTGCGGGATGAACTGGCGCAGATCTCCAACTCGCGCACGGCCGACACCAACCGGGCACGTACCGCACTGCTTGCCATGCTGGGTCACGATTTGCGTGATCCTTTGCAATCCATCTCGGTGGCCGCCCAGATGTTGGCCCGCTCGGACGACAAGGGCGCGAAGATGGGTGAGCGCATACGCACGTCCAGCCAACGCATGCAGCGGCTGATTTCGCAGGTGCTCGATCTTTCCCGGCTGCAAGGCGGCTTGGGGCTGGGGATCGTGCCGGTGCAAGGTGATCTTGTACCTATCATCGAGGAACTCATCGACGAAGCGCGGCTGGCTCATCCCGGTGCGAGGCTAGAGGCGCAGATCGATGGCAGGTTGGACCTGCTCGCCGATAGCGACCGGGTCGCTCAAGTGATTTCCAATCTGCTGAGCAATGCCTGTCGGCACGGTACCCCGGACATGCCCATTACGGTGACAGCTCATGCCGTGACCGGCCTGGTCAGGATAAGCGTGATCAACGGCGGCGAGGCGATCAACCCGGCACAGCGTGAACAGTTGTTTGCGCCATTCAAGTCGCAATCGTTGGGCCAGTCGCGCAATCGCAGCGGACTAGGCCTGGGTCTGTATATCGCCCATCAAATTGTGATCAGCCACGGTGGCGAGATCGAGGTGGTATGCGAGGAGGGTACGGTCCGGTTTACCGTTGTGCTGCCGACCCAGGGACCGCGGCCATTTACTACGAAGGAATAGGTAAGAAGATGAACATACATGCGGTTGAACCGACCATTGAGTACAGGGTATGACGGCTACGAGTAAACGCGTCCTGATCGTGGACGACAACGAAATGGCTTCGGAACTGCTGGGTGAGTTTCTCGAAATGTCAGGGCACGTTGTTGCCATCGCCCACTCTGGACAGACAGCGCTGGACGCGGCGCGCTCGGCTGTGCCCGATGTCTGCATCGTGGATATCGTCTTGCCCGATATGGACGGGTACGCGCTGGCATCTGCGCTCAGACAGGAGGTTGCCGCTTCGATGAAAATCATTGCATTGAGCGGGTTGCCAAAAAACATGCGTCGTGGCGATCATTCGCTCTTTGACACATGGCTTGAGAAACCTGCAGATCTCGATACGCTCGAATCGCTGCTCGTCGGCGAATGAGAATCTGCCTAGACTCGGGAGTAAGCATGTCGGACGCCACACAACGTAACGGGCTCATCGCGCAGGGGATTCAGTTCAATGTGCTGGCGCGCGCGTTTCCCGTGTTACGCCACGACGCACTCAAACCCATCTCCAATGCCAAACTTGCCGCTGCCATGATGCAGCGCAATAGTGATGACACGTTCGAGCACGCAGGCGAACGCTCGCAACAGTTGTTGGCAGATATCGATTTCATGCTGGACGAAGGCGTAGATACCGTTCGTCAGTTGGCCGACTGGCTGTCTGATTCCGACAAGCTGGTCGCCGTGGATACTCTGGCGCGTGACTGCGCGAAGCTGCTTTTCACCGAACTGCTGCTCTCGGGCAAGAAGGTCGTCGTCCAGCACGAGGGGGAATGCCCGCGTATTCCTCTTTTTGCAGGTCGTTACGTGATGCTTTGCTGGTTGCTGTTCCTGGTGGAGCAGGCGCCCGATGGCAGCGAGTTGCGTATTACCTGTGTTTCCAATACGAGTGTCCGTGCCGTGCTGACCCCCGGCGCAGGTTCGAGCATCATCCGGCCATCGGAAGTGGCTGCCCAGCCGCTCATCACGCTTCAGGCATGCGAGGCGTTGGCGGCTCATTACGGTTGGGCGCTGCATTCCGGAGAGGGCAGTTGGGTGTTGCATCTGCCATCCAGTACAAATTGATCGGCTGCTGTTCCTCCCTGTAGGTGAGAGGCCCGGCATCAGTCTTGCTTAACCGACGATCGCTTGCAGCACGTTGCGGCAAGTCTGTTGAATCAGGATGCTGAGTATGACTCGCGCAAAAAAAGTTGTCACTGGCTTGCTGGCGTTATTTGTGGTGCTGATCGCGGTCCTGGTGATCGTGATTGCGACATTCGACTGGAACCGGTTGAAACCCACGATCAACGAGAAAGCGTCCGATGCGCTGGGTCGGCCATTTGCCATCAACGGCGATCTAAGCGTGAAGTGGGCGCGTTCCGATACGGAGTCGGGATGGCGACGCTGGGTACCCTGGCCTCATGTGACAGCCAACGACATCACCCTGGGCAATCCGGACTGGGCCCGCGCCCCGCAATTTGCCACGCTGGAGTCCGCTTATTTCAGCCTCTCGCCGTTGCCCTTGCTGGCTCAGCGTGTCGTGATCCGCGATATACAACTGACCAAGCCCTGGGCTGACCTGCAGCGTTTGAAAGATGGTCGGGCGAACTGGGAGTTCGCCATGGATAGTTCGGGTGAGCCTTCCAAATGGCTTATCGACATCAACGCCGTCGGCTTCGATCAAGGGCGCGTCGGGTTTGCCGACGAGACCTTGAAGGCCGATCTTGAAGTCCTGATCGATCCTTTGGGCAAACCCGTTCCGTATGAGGAGATCGTCGGCGGAGGTGAGGGCCAGGCGAAAGAAGGAAGCGAGGAAAAGGGCGGCAAAGCCGATTCCGGAGGCGACAAGACTCAGGCCAAGAGTGTTCAGTCGGACACCAAGGATGGCAAGACGGGCGTCAAGCAGTCAAGTTCCAAGGACGACAAGCCTGATGCCAAGGGAGCTGAATCGGAGAACAAGGACAGCGATGACGCGCCTAGGGTGGCCGAGCCTGATCGCAGCCAGCCTGTTGGCGACTACGTTTTCGGCTGGAAGGTCGCGGGTAAGTACAACGCGCAGAAACTGTCCGGCGACGGCAAGATCGGCGGCATGCTGACCCTGCGCGACAGCCGCACACCGTTCCCCGTACAGGCCAATGTGCGTGTGGGCAACACACGGGCGGCCATCACCGGTACGGTCACCGAGCCCCTGAACTTCGGTGGCCTGGATCTCACGTTGAAGCTGGCGGGTTCCAACATGGCCGACCTCTTCCCCTTGATTGGGGTGACGCTGCCGGACACGCCGCCGTATTCGACCGACGGTCGCCTCATCGCCGAGTTGCGGCGTCCCGAGGGCGCGCTGTTTGAATACCGCAATTTCAATGGCGCCGTCGGCAAGAGCGATCTGCACGGCAATCTGACTTTTTCTGCCGGCATGCCGCGTCCCAAACTGACGGGCAATCTGCGCTCCAATCAGCTTCGGCTGGATGATCTGGGGCCGCTCGTCGGCGTGCAATCGGGCGGCGCCGAACCGCCGGGTGATGGCGACAAGAAGCAGCCCGCCAACAAGGCCTTGCCCGTCAGCGAATTTCGCACCGACCGTTGGGATGTCATGGATGCAAACGTGCGTCTGAGCGCGAAGCGCATCGTGCATAGCGCCAAGCTTCCGCTGTCGGACCTCAACGTCCATGCCATCATGGACAATGGCCGGTTGACGCTGGATCCCCTGCGGTTCGGCATGGCCGGTGGCTCGATTGCATCGACCATCAGTTTGAACGGCGGCGTGACGCCGATGCAGGGACGTGCGAAGATCAGTGCACGGCAGTTGCGCCTGAAGCAGTTGTTCGCCGATGCCACCGTCATGCAAAAAAGCCTGGGTCAGATCAACGGAGACGTTGCGCTTGCGGGCGTCGGCAATTCCGTCGCGGCGCTCATGGCGACCTCCAATGGCGAAGTCAAAATGCTCGTCAACGACGGGGTCATCAGTCGCAGTCTGATGGAAATTGCAGGTCTGAACGTCGGCAACTACGTGATCAGCAAACTGTTCGGCGACGACGAAGTTCAGATCAATTGCGGTGCCGCCGACCTCAATATCAAGAACGGTCTGTTGCGTACCAATGCTTTCGTTTTCGATACCGAAAATGCGCTGGTCACCATCGACGGCACGGCCAACTTCAAGAACGAAGCGCTGGACCTGGACATCACGCCCAAAAGCAAGGGCTTCCGTGTGTTCTCGCTGCGCTCGCCCCTGTATGTGAAGGGCACGTTCAAGAATCCGGATGCCGGGGTTCAGGTGCTGCCTCTGGCTGCACGTGGTGCGGGCATGGTCGCCCTGGGTGCGCTGTTGACGCCTGTGGCCGGCGTGCTGGCCCTGGTGGCGCCTAGCGCCGGCGACGACGACAATCAGTGCGGTGCCATGCTGGAGCAACTGAAAAAACAGCCGGTCAAGGCCACCGCGCCTCGTCAGGGTGGCCGCTGATCGGGCAGGGCACACCGATGTAGGTGAACGTCTGGTGGCTGTGGCAAATGAGGCCGCCGGCGGCCACCGGTTCAAGTCCAGGTCGACTCAGGCGTTGGACTCATGCCCCTTCTCTGCCACAAAACTGCAGTCTCGCCCTGACCGCTTGGCGCGATAGAGCGCCTTGTCGGCGAGTTGCCACGCTTCGTCAAGGTCGCGCCCGATTTCCGGGCTTTGCGCAATTCCGCAAGATACCGTGATCGGCATTGATGCCGTCGTCGGTGTTTCGTGTATATCGCGTCGCAATTGTTCAGCAATATGCCACGCTTCGGCAGCTGTGGTGTCCGGCAGCAGCATCACAAACTCCTCGCCTCCGCTGCGCGCCGTGATGTCGCCCGTACGCGCGGCAATACGCATGCGGTCCGCCATCATCCGGATGATGGTGTCGCCACTGTCGTGACCCAGCGTGTCGTTGACGCGCTTGAAGTGATCGATGTCCAGGACGATGATTGCCGTTGGCGTGCGATTCGCGCTCAACTCATCCAGCGCCGCCCGCAAACCGCGCCTGTTGAGCAGGCCACTCAACATGTCGGTCTTGCTTTCGTGATGCAGGTTTCTGATCTTGTGATTGATGGCCGACAATCCATTGAGGAGGGCGTGCTTCAACTCCACTGCTTCGAAATACCAGGCCGGGGTCTTGCGCAACCGCGCGGTCGTTTGCGGATCCTCCATCGTGCGCGCCAAGTCCGCCAATGTGCGCAACGGCCTGACGATATGCGTCGCCAGCCAAGCGATCAAAATCAGCGACAGCAACACCAGCGGCGCAGCCGTTAGTAGCGTGCGCAGCGTGAGCTCGTTCAGCCGCATCAGAACGTCAGCCTGCGGACGTACCACCACGACACCCCAGCCGCTCGTGTCGGCCTTCGCAAACCCGGCCAACAGGGTCAGGCCGTCGGCATTCTGGATAGTCATCTTGCCATATGCCGCATCCCTCAATGCCTCGACGACCTCCTTGTGCGGAGCGGGTTTGGCCACCCACCGAGCGTCGGTGTGAAGGACGACGTTGCCTTGCTGGTCAAGCACATAGGTATAGCTGCCGTCCATGAAATAGTGTTCGCCCAGCAGACTGCGCAGTTCATTGTCTTGATGAAGATAAAGCGTGCCAATGACATACCCTTGGTACTGACCATCTGGCGCGGGAACAGGCATGAGATGAGACAGCACCATGCGCCCCGTGCTGGCCACATAAGGCTCAGTGATGGTCGCCTGGTGCCGCTGCAGGACAGCCTTGCAGCGCTCGCTGTTCACGGCGGTACCGAGCATGCCGACGCTCGCTGGCGCCTCGGCAACCACCGTGTTGTCCTTGCCAAGCAAGGCCATGGAGTTGAAGTAGGAGGTCTGGTTGTAGACGTTGGTCAGCAGTGTCTGCCGTTGCTCGGGTGTCAGGGAAGGATCGGCCGAAGCCTGTGCAACGTAGGCAAGCGTTTTACGGGATTGAGTCAGTAGGGAGTCTGTCAGCTTGGCCAGCTTGAGTGCATAGACACGATGACTTTCCATCGCAGTCGACACCAGTTGCTCGCGCTGAACGAGATAGCTGGCCAACATGAATGTGGCCGCTGCGAGCAAAGTAGAAAATAGACAGAGCGCGATAATCAAACGGCGCAGGTCCACGCGAAACATTGACTCAACCTGTCTGTTCAGTATCGGCGGTGAGGCGCCTTCTGGGCACCTTGTACGCATTCTAACTTTTTTGACGAAATGCGACCGGCTGTTACTTGAGTGGCGTAAAGAGTTGCACATTGCTGGATGAATAGTGCTATAGTAGCGGACTGTCATGTTTTTATGTGCTGATGGTTGGGCGCAAAAAATGTGATTTGGGTTGTTAGCTCAGTTGGTAGAGCAGCGGACTCTTAATCCGTAGGTCGAGTGTTCGAGCC
>JAEYZR010000276.1 GCA_023427945.1 Pseudomonadota bacterium
GGCTCGCCCCGGGCAGCGTCACCTGGCTGTCTTACGCCGATCGTCTGATGGAGTTCCCCACGGCCCTGCTGGGCGTTGCATTGGGAACGGTGCTGCTGCCCAGTCTGTCGGCTGCCCATGCCCGCCAGGACGGCCCACGTTACCGCGAACTGCTCGACTGGGGCTTGAAACTGACGCTGCTGCTGGGTCTGCCTGCCGCACTGGGCATGGTCCTGCTGGCCGACGGTCTGGTGGCGACACTGTTCAACTACGGCAAGTTCTCGACGGCTGATGTCGCCCAGACGCGCCTGGCGGTGATGGCCTATTCGGTAGGTCTGGTGGGAATGCTGGCCGTGAAAATTCTTGCGCCTGGCTTCTACGCCAAGCAGGATATTCGCACACCCGTGAAAATCGCGATCTGCGTATTGATCTTCACGCAGTTGCTCAACCTCGTGCTGGTACCGCAATTTGCACACGCCGGGCTCGCACTGGCCATCGGGATTGCCGCCACGGCCAATGCGCTGGCCCTGCTCGTCGGCCTGCGCCGGCGCGGGCTTTACCACTTCGAGCGAGGCTGGGGCGCCTTCCTGGCCAGAATCGCCATCGCACTATGCGTGATGGCTGCGGTGCTTTTGTGGGTCGATCACCAGCTGGACTGGGCTGCCCTGGGACGCTACCCCTGGCTGCGCGTGGCATGGCTGGTGGGAACCCTGGCCGCATGCGCAATCGCGTATTTCGGCACACTGTTCGCAATGGGCCTCAGAAAGCGGCACCTGGTACGCCCCGCCTGATTACATGCACACAAAGCTTGCATTTCGCGACTCTCACGCTATACTTATAGTCTTTGCCGAATTCATTTCAGACTAAAGACATGGCCAATACTGCCCAAGCTCGCAAACGTGCTCGCCAATCGGTTGAGCTCAACAAACACAATTCCAGCCTGCGCTCGATGCTGCGCACGTCGATCAAGCGTGTTCGCCAGGCCATCGATGCCGGTGACCAGGCTGCCGCAAACGACGTTTTCCGCAAGACGACCAGCGTCATCGATCGCGTCGCCGACAAGAACATCATTCACAAGAACAAGGCTGCTCGCCACAAGAGCCGCCTGGCTGCCGCCATCAAGGCGCTTGCCGCCTGAAGAAATGATTGTTCCGCCTCTGGCGGAACAAGATTCGGCAAAATAAAGCCTCCGTCATGACGGAGGCTTTTTCATGCCTGCCTCAGAACGCCGCACGCAACTCGGTCAGCCCCTGCTTGAAGATACCGTGATCGGTTCCCACTGCCACGAAGTGCATGCCCATCTCCAGGTAACGCTTCGCATGGTCACGCACCGGGGCCAGCGTCCCTACCGCCTTGCCGTGTGCGCGTGCACGCGTGTACAAATGCCTGATGGCGTCCTGAACAACGGGATGGCCCGGATTGCCCAGATGGCCCAGGGCTGCCGCCAGATCCGAGGGGCCGATGAAGATGCCGTCCACGCCTTCGGTTGCAGCGATGTCGTCCACAGCGGCAATCCCCGCCTCGCTCTCGATTTGCAGTAAAACGCAGATGTTGTCGTTGATCGTCGTGAAGTAGTCAGGCACATTGCCGTAACGATTGCTGCGGCTCATCATCGACACACCACGAATGCCCTGAGGCGGATAGCGTGTGGCAGCCACGGCACGCGCAGCTTCCTCCCCCGACTCAATGAATGGAATCAGCAGGTTGTAGAAGCCGATGTCCAGCATCTGCTTGATCTGCACCGCGTCGTTCGCACTCGGACGTCCCACGATCGCACTGCTGGTGCCTTGCAAAGCCTGCAACAGCTGCACGAACACAGGAATGTCGGTGGGCGCATGTTCGCCGTCCAGCAGAATCCAGTCAAAGCCTCCCATCCCGGCCAGCTCCACACTGATGGGGCTGCTCATGCCAGACCAGAAGCCGATCTGCTTTTCGGCAGCCAGGATACGTTGACGGAACAAATTCGGTAAAGGTGATGACATAGCGGCGCTCTTTCGATGAGGGAAAAGGACTTTTTTGATTGACATATGATATATGACGACTAAATACTAACAGCGCAAGTCAACATATATGCCGCTTCAGCGGCAAGGAGACACTATGCGCAAGGTCGAGATCAGGAATCTGTTGGTTGCCGCCGCCGTCATGCTGCCCGCATTCGGCGCCCATGCTGCTGCTTCGAATTTCCCCAACAAGCCCGTCAATATTCTGGTGCCTTTCGTGCCAGGAGGCTCCTCCGACATCACGGCCCGCAGCATAGCGCCCGAAGTCAGCAAGTTGCTCAAACAGACATTCGTCGTCGAAAACAGGCCCGGTGCCAATGGCGCCATAGCAGCGCAGGCACTGCAGAAATCGGCTCCTGACGGCTATACCATGATGGTCGGCTCCATCGGCACCTTCTCCATCAATCAGGCGCTCTATCGCAGCCTCCCGTACAACCCCAGCGAAGACTTCACCTATCTGACCCAGGCGGTACGCAACCCCAACGTTCTCGTGGCCTCCCCCAATCTGGGCATCAAGGATGTGGCCGGCCTGATCGACCGCGCCAAGAAGAACCCCGACAAAGTCTCCTATGCCTCTTCAGGAACGGGCTCGTCTGACCATCTGTCCGCCGTTCTTTTCCGCCAGAAGACGAACACGACCGGCGTGGACGTGCCCTACCGTGGAGGAGCCGCCGCCATCACCGATCTGATGGGAGCGCAGGTGGATGTTTCGTTCCAGAACCTGGGCGCGGTGCTCACCCACATCAAGGGGGGCAAACTGGTCGCGCTGGCCGTGACAGGCGATGCGCGCACACCCGACCTTCCCGACGTCCCCACGATGGCGGAAGCCGGCATCAAGGACATGGTGGTGTATTCATGGCAGGGCTTCGCCGTTCCCAAGGGCACTCCGGCCAGCACGGTCAAGATACTGAGCGATGCCCTGCGCAAGGCCATGCAAGTGCCACAGGTGAAAGCTTCGCTTCAAGGCCTGGGTTTCGAGGTCGTCGGCAATTCGCCAGAGGCCTTCACCGCGTTTCAACGCGAAGAGGTCAAGCGCTGGAGCGATGTCATTCGCCAAAGCGGCATTCAGCTCGAATAAAGGCTGGCTGGCACGGTGTATCTTGTAGTATTCCTTTTTTAACCCACCTAAATCAACGCAATGACTACCAAGCCACGCATTATTCAGGTCGGCTCTTTCGCCGGCTCCCCCAGCGCAAACGAGCGACTGGCCGAGCAATACGACGTGTTCGAACTCTGGAAGCATCAGGATAGAGCGGCTGCCCTGGCCGAACACGGCAAAGGCGTAGAAGTCGTGGTCACCTCGGCCAACATGGGTGCCGATGCGGCGCTCATCAATGCCCTGCCCGACCTGAAGGCCGTGTGTAGCTGGGGCGTCGGCTATGACAAGCTGGACGTGGATGCCGTCAAGGCCCGCCAGATTCAGGCCAGCAACACGCCCGACGTGCTGACCGACTGCGTGGCTGACCTGGCCTGGGGCCTGATGATCGGTACGGCCCGCCGCATAGGTCAGGGCGAGCGTTTCGTGCGCGGCGGCCACTGGGGCCAGGTGCATGGCAGCATTCCGCTGGGCACACGGGTCAGCGGCAAAAAACTGGGTATCGTGGGGCTGGGCCGTATCGGCGAGGCAATTGCGCGTCGCGGCACCGGCTTTGACATGGAGGTGCGCTATCACAGCCGCCGCCAGCGCACCGAGTCGCCTTATACCTACGAGGCGTCCCTGGTCGAACTGGCCCGCTGGAGCGACTTCCTGGTGATCGCAACGGTGGGAGGCCCCTCGACGCACCATCTGGTTTCGCGTGAAGTGCTGCAGGCGCTGGGGCCCAAGGGCATCGTGGTGAACATCGCTCGCGGCACTGTGATCGACGAACAGGCGCTGGTCGAGCTGCTGGAACAAGGACTGGTGGGCGGCGCGGGGCTGGACGTATTCGAACACGAACCCAAGGTACCCCAGGCCTTTACCCAGAGCGACCAGGCGCTGCTGCTACCCCACATCGGTAGCGCGACCAACGAAACCCGTCTCGATATGGAAGACCTGATGCTTGAGAACGTGCAAGCCTATTTCAAGACGGGCAAAGTGATCACCCCCATTAGTTGATTGCCTGGCGGCGCCAGAGTGAAATGCTCTGGCGTGCGCATGCGCGATCAGACCTCGCGCGTTTCGGTCTTCAAATGGTTGTCGTTGGCAAAATCGACAACGAATTTCCAGGCCAGGGGCTCCAGATCGCGCAGACGCTCGTCGACCACGATCCCCCTGACACCATCGATGACCAGCGGCAATACGTAGGGTGAGTACGTCAGATGGCTGCGCGCCGAGCCTGGTGGACGAAACTGTGCCATCACTCCCGCCAGGCGCTCTGCCCAGTCACTGGGTCGAAAGCGTGCGCCTTCCAGTGTTACGCCATGAATAACGAATTGTTTAACGCCACTTGTCATAGTGTTCCGGTTGCGTGCACTCGGCTTTTGCCAAATAAACATGCCGCGCTAAAAACTGCGACCTGCGCCGCGGATTGTATATGATTGATCTTTTAGACGTGATCGCTGAGCCTATGACACCCCCTACGCCCAAGAACGGACCCCTGCGCCACTTCCTGCAAATGCGGGATCTCACGACCCAGGAACTGCACTATGTGCTTGCGCGCGCCCAGCTGATCAAGGATAAGTTCAAGCGTTACGAACCTCACTTGACTCTGCATGATCGCACCCTCGCGATGGTTTTTGAAAAAGCCAGCACCCGCACCCGAGTCTCGTTCGAGGCTGGCATGTACCAGCTCGGCGGTTCGGTCATCCACCTGACCACCAACGACTCCCAACTCGGTCGCTCCGAGCCGATCGAAGATACCTCGCGAGTCATCTCGCGCATGGTCGACATCGTCATGATACGAACCTTCGAGCAGACGCGCATCGAACGTTTTGCGGCTCATTCGCGTGTGCCGGTCATCAACGGCCTCACCAACGAATTTCACCCCTGCCAGATCCTGGCCGACATCTTCACCTTCATCGAGCATAAGGGCCCGATCCAGGGTAAGACCGTAGCCTGGGTGGGCGATGCAAACAACATGGCCTACACCTGGCTCCAGGCGGCCGAAATGCTGGGTTTCACGCTGCATATCTCGGCCCCGGCAGGCTATACGCTGGACCAGGCACGTATTGGTGCCGTCAAGGAAGGCGTGCTCAAGCAGTTCGACGATCCTGCCCAGGCATGCGCGGGCGCCCATCTCGTCACCACCGACGTGTGGACCAGCATGGGCTATGAAGATGAAAACGAAGCCCGTCGCCGCGCCTTCGCCGATTGGTGCGTCGACTCCGACATGATGGCTTGCGCCGACCCGCAGGCACTGTTCATGCACTGCCTGCCTGCACACCGTGGAGAAGAAGTGACTGGCGAAGTCATCGATGGCCCGCAAAGCGTAGTCTGGGACGAAGCGGAAAATCGCCTGCACGTGCAAAAAGCATTGATGGAGTTCCTGCTGCTCGGCCAGGTCTGACTAGCGAACACCATTCAAGATGCCCCGCCCGTCCTGGCGGGACAACCGGGCGCCCTTGCGGGGGCCCGGAAACACGATGGAAATACGCGTGCCGGGAAACTCGGGACGACTGGTCAGCTTCCAGCCCGCACCGTGGGCATGCGCGATTTCGCGCACGATGGCCAGGCCCAGCCCTGAACCGCCTGCCGTCGCCTCGGGCGCACGGTAGAACGCTTCGAATACACGCTCGCATTGCTCTGCACTGATGCCCGGACCATCGTCCTGCACGGTCAGCGACGGCGGGTTGGGCGACACACTCAGACTGATATTGCCCGGATGGGCGCCGTACTTCATCGCATTGTCGATCAGATTGCCCAACAACTCGTCCATGAGCAGTGGATCGGCGTCGATCCACACGGCATCATCCGGTGCAGAAAGATCGATTTCGACCTGTGCTGCGCGCGCACGCGGCACCCATTCGGCGCCTGACATGCGCACCCAGTCGCACAGGTCGACCCGCACGAAACTATCCTGCGGACGTGCATTGGGATCGGCACGCGCCAGCACCAGCAACTGCTGACCGAGCCGGATCATGCGGTCGCTGGCCGCCTTGATGCGTTCGGCGCGCGCACGCACGTCGTCGGGCAATGGCCGTGCCAGCATCAGTTCCGACTCAAGCTTCAACCCTGCCAACGGCGTGCGCAGTTGATGCGCGGCATGCCCGACAAAACGGCGTTGCGCCACGATGGCATCGTCCAGTCGCGCCAACAGGTCGTTGGTGTGGGTGATCAGCGGCTGGATTTCGGTGGGAACGCCCGCGACATCCAGAGGCTGCATGTCGTCGATGGAACGCTGTCTGATTTCTTCTGCCAGCCGGCTCACCGACATCAGGCCTGCGCGTACGCCACGTACGACCAGCCAGGCGAACAAAAAGATGAGCAGGACCTGGCCGCCAACCATGAACCAGAAGAAGTCTTCGAGTACCCAGGTGTCCAGGTCAAGCTTGTGGGTGAGCACCCAGGTAGCGGACAGGTCGAGCAGGACCAGAAGAAAAATGGCGGGAAGCAGATGGACGACCAGGTAGCGCCCCAGCGAGCCGGCCGACAGGAATGCTGCAGGCGCGATGGTGCGCGATGCCTTCTTCAAGCGGGATCCACTTCAAGCATGTATCCAAAGCCGCGCACGGTCTGGATGGAGGCGCCGGTACCTTCCAGCCGTTTACGCAGACGGTAGACGTAGACTTCGACCGCGTTTTCACTGAAATCGGCATCCCATGCCGACAAGGAATTGACGATCTGCCGTTTGGTGACGACCCGCGAAACCCGAGCCATGAGCATTTCCAGCACAGACAGTTCGCGCACCGAAAGATTCAGCCGATTGCCACTGACACGCACTTCGCGCCCGACGGTATCGAACACCAGCGGACCGACCTCGATGAGCGGTTGAACCTGTCCGGTGCGGCGGCGTGCGAACACGCGCACGCGTGCGGCCAGCTCGGGCAGGTCGAAGGGCTTGGTG
>JAEYZR010000278.1 GCA_023427945.1 Pseudomonadota bacterium
GGGTCTGCCCGGTGTGTCGTCCTGTAGGCGTGGTGTGGGTCAGCAAGACCGTATCGCCCTGGGCGAGCAAGGCACGAACCAGGGGTTCGGCAGCGCGTGTCTCGCCCACGCTGACGGCATGCACCCAGACCGGCGAGCGCGCATGCCACCGCGCGGTGGCATCAGAAGACTTGCCGGAAGAATCGTCGGTGTGGCCGAAACGCTCACGCGAGAGCACCGCCCACTCGGTGCGTGATCGGCGGGCCGACCAGGCCATGCCGGCCCAGATGAAAGGTGCCAGCCCACGCAACAGCAGGGTATAGCCGGTGCGGTTCATGAGAGGTTCGCTGCAGGCGTGAGGGCCATGACGCGGTCCGCTCAGGCTGCAGCCCGCGCCTGATCGATGGCCGCGAGCACGGCGTTCAGGGACGGTGATGCCCCCCGATCACCCATGCTGAAGTTCAGACCCGCACCGGTCAACGGCGTGCGTACGGGCGTGGACGCCTTGTAGATGCCGATCGTCGGGCGCCCCAGGGCAGCCGACAGATGCGTCAGCCCGCTGTCCAGGCCAACCATGATGGTGGCGCCGGCCAGCACGTGCATGACCTCGCTCAACCCCATGCGAGGCATGACCTGCGCACCGTCGATGCCTTCGATCAGTGCCTGGGCGCGCTGTGTTTCCGCTGCGTTGCCCGCGAGCACCTTCAGGCCCAGGCCATCGCGGCGCAGTCCGCGCATGACTTCTCGCCAATCGTCTGCCGGCCAGAGCTTGTCGTCACGGCTGGCCGAAGGCATGATCACCACATAAGGCGACTCGCGGTTCACACCCTCGAAACGGGACAGGCCAAAATCGGGGTTGCCCGTGGCGCGATAACCGAAAGTCTGCTCGGCCAACTGGCGTTGACGAATCACGGCCGGTTGCCAGAACGCCACCCTGTGGCGCACGTCGTAGAACAGCGAAGCCAAGGGCTCTCGCGCCGACTTCCAGTCCAGGCCATGACGCACGCCGTGCGTCTGGCGCACCAGCCATGCCGACTTCATCAGCGCCTGCATGTCCAGCACGATATCGTAGCGTTCGGCGGCCAGTCGCTGGCGCAAGGCTTGCCGCTCCTTGCGGGTCTGCTCGCTCCACCAGTTGCGCCGCCAGCGCCGGTGCGCAACCACGATGGCCTGCGCAACGCCCGGGTGCCAGGTGGGAATGTCTGCAAAGGACTCTTCGACCAGCCAGTCGATGCGAGCATCCGGCACGTGCGCCACGATGTCGCTGATCGCCGGGAGCATATGCACCAGGTCGCCAAGCGAAGATGTACGAACAATCAGAATGCGCATGAATTCACGATCGCCTTCAGGCGTGATACATCCACTGAAGGGTGTCGGCCAGGGAAATGGCCGGCAGTTCACCTACAGCAGATATTAGTCGAGCGTTGCTGCCGCACAGCCGTTTGACCTCGTTGGCACGCACGAAGGCGGGGTTGACCTTGACTTCGATCGTGTAGCCCGCCTGCTCCTGCAGCATGGCGATCACATCACCCAGTGAGTGTGCGTGCCCGGAGCAAATGTTGAACACCTGGCCATCAGCCGGTTTTTCCAGAAGCCGGCAATAGGCGGCCGCCACGACACGCACATCCGAGAAATCGCGTGCAACATCGAGATTGCCCAGTTCGATCTCCGGCGCACGACGTCGGAAATGGTCGACGATCTTGGGAATCAGGAAGTTCAGGCTTTGTCCGACGCCAGTGTAGTTGAAAGGCCGCACGACCGTGATGGGCAGCTTGTTCTGCCAAAGACGCGCCATGTACTCCATGGCGAGTTTGCTGACCGCATAGTCATTCTCGGGCAGGGGCCGGGTGTCTTCACCGATGGCATCGCTTTCGACGTTGCCGTAAATGTTGGCACTGCTGGCCAGCAGCACGGCACGGGGCGTCACCTGTGCCTCGGACAGCGCCTGCAACAAATTGCGCGTGCCCACGACGTTGGTACGGTAAATGGTGTCTACATCGCCGTGCGCGACAAAGGCGATGGCCGCGAGATGGATCACCACATCGGGCCTGACCTGCTCGACGACACGGCGCACGGACTGCAGATCGGTAAGATCGGCTGCCAGCACGTGGTCGGGCAACGAAGATGTCATGGCAGACGAAGCCAGGCCGAACACCTCGTAGCCTGCCTTGCGCAACTCCCGCTCGACGTACATTCCGGTGAAGCCGAGCATGCCGGTAATCAGGCAGCGACCGCCGGACGATTCGAGCGCAGAAGACACCATCGAGTTGACCTTGTTGCGTTAAAAAGAGAAACCGATTTTATTGCGGCCCAGATCGGCCTCGACCATCATCTTGCACAACGCCTCGAGATTCGTTTCGGGCTTCCAGCCCAGCTTGGCCTGGGCATGGCTGGGGTCGCCGATCAACAGCTCGACCTCGGCCGGGCGATAGAACTTGGGATTGACGCGCACCAGCGTCTTGCCGGAACGGGCGCATCTGGCCGTTTCGTTTTCGGCACTGCCGGACCATTCCAGGTCGACGTCCACACCCTTGAAGGCCATCGTGACGAAGTCGCGCACGGTGACTGTACGGTTGGTCGCCAACACGAAGGTGTCGGGTTCGTCGGCCTGCAACATGCGCCACATGCCTTCGACATATTCCTTGGCATAGCCCCAGTCACGCTTGGCGTCCATGTTACCCAATTCCAGCGTATCGAGCTGACCCAGGTGAATTTTCGCAACCGAATCAGTGATCTTGCGGGTGACGAACTCTCGCCCACGCAAGGGCGACTCGTGGTTGAACAGAATGCCGCTGGAACCAAAAATGCCGTAGGACTCGCGGTAGTTGATCGTCATCCAGTGCGCATACAGCTTGGCCACGCCGTACGGGCTGCGCGGGTAGAAAGGCGTGTCTTCCTTCTGCGGAACAGCTTGCACCTTGCCGAACATTTCGGAAGTGGAGGCCTGATAGTAGCGAATCTTGGGATTGACGATACGAATGGCTTCCAGAAGATGGACGGCCCCAACGCCGGTGATTTCCGCCGTCGTGATCGGCTGCTCGAACGACACACCCACGAAGCTCTGGGCTGCAAGGTTGTAAACCTCTGTGATGCCTTCAACCTGCATCAGGCGGATACTGGCGCTCAGATCGGTCAGGTCATACTCCACCAGGCTCAGACGGGGATGGTCAGCCACGCCGAGTTCCTTCAGGCGCCAGAAATTCACGGAACTGGTGCGGCGGTACGTGCCGATCACCTCGTAGCCTTTTTCCAGGAGGAGGCCCGTCAGGTAGGCACCATCCTGTCCTGTTACGCCCGATATCACTGCCTTTTTATTCGCGACTGTCATGAAATGTTCCAACACCCGTGGGAGGACTATGTAGCCCGATAGACCGCCCTGGCGGGCTCCTAAGCTGAGTTATCACGCAACCCACTAGTCTACACCCGGCGGCATGAGCTATCTGTGGAAAATTGACACACTCCCGGTTACAGCGGGCGACATTTGATCCAGCCCGAACTCGCCGCAAAGCTATACTTTCACACTAAATGGAGGGCCCGCGATCTATGAGCTTCATTTCATACGCACAGAATTTTGAAGACGTCATGCTGTGGCGCGCCCTCAACCATGTCGAGGACGGCTTCTACATCGACGTGGGCGCAAATGACCCCGACGAGCTGTCGGTCACCAAGGCTTTCTACGATGCCAACTGGCATGGCATCAACATCGAGCCGGTGCGCGAGTATTTCGATCTCCTGCAGACCGCACGGCCCCGGGACATCAATCTGTGCCTGGGCGCAGGTGCTGTCGAGGGCACACTGGAGCTCTTCAACATTCCGGAATCAGGCCTGGCCACCTCGGACCCGGCCATCGCCCGCTCCCACCGCGAAGCCGGCTGGCATGTCGAGCCGCAACAGATGAACGTGCGCACGCTGGCGCAGATCTGCGAGGAACACGTCAAGGGGCCGATTCACTTCCTGAAGATCGACGTCGAAGGTGCTGAACTCGATGTCATCTCCGGCATGGATTTCCAGCGCTGGCGCCCCTGGATCGTCGTGGTCGAAGCGACCGTCCCCCTCTCGCAGAAACAGGTTCACGAAGAGTGGGAAGGCCTGTTGCTTGCCGAGCGTTACGAGCCGATCTATTTCGATGGTCTGAACCGCTATTATCTTGCACAGGAACACGCCGAACTGAAAACGGCGTTCGATGCCCCTCCCAATCCGTTCGATCACTACATTTCAAGCGACACGCACGAGGCGCGCATCAAGCATGCTGAAGCGCAAAGCCGCCTGGAACAGGCTCTGGAACTCGAGCAGTCGCAGCAGGCACGGCAGGAAGAACTGCAGACCGAACTCCAACAGGCAGAAACCGTTCAGACGTCACTCGTGCAGCGCGTGCAACAGCTCGAAAAAAACGAGCAGCTGCTTGAACAGAACACCAGACAACTCGAGCAGGAACTCACCCGCCTGCAGCGCGAAAGTGCGGAAGAACTTGCCAGGGCGAGGGACCGAACGACCCAGGCAGAACACCGTGTCCACGAATTGATGTCGAGTTCGTCGTGGCGCCTGACCGGACCCATGCGACGTCTGGCACGCCTGGCAAAAAAAATGGTCCCCCGCGCCGCCCATACCC
>JAEYZR010000153.1 GCA_023427945.1 Pseudomonadota bacterium
CGCCCAGCACCCAGCGAACGGCGTCGATGATGTTCGACTTACCGCATCCGTTCGGCCCCACGACCCCTACCAGTTGGCTGGGGACGGGAATGACGGTGGGCTCCACGAAGGATTTGAAGCCGGCAAGTTTGAGTTGGGTAAGACGCACTGTTGTTTATCGAGACCGGGTAGCGACGGCCGGAACGGCCGGTCAGATGTGCGTCGTATGATACCCCAGCACGTGAATCGACCCAGCTCTGTTCGCATCTCACACGCCGCTCGCGGGTTGGAATTACGACGCTATACTCGCAAGCAGTCAGTTGACGACCAAATTTGCAGGCAACCGCTTATGCGCGCCTCGATTGCAAGCAGTTTTGAGACAACCGGTCAAACCGGACATCGGGGACACATTTGAAACGAGGTTTTTATCTGGTGATGGCGGCGCAAGGGTTTTCCTCCCTGGCCGACAACGCTCTTTTCATTGCAGCACTCGCACTCATCCACGAATTGCAGGGCCCCGAATGGCTGGGGCCGGCCATGAAGTGGACGTTTGCGCTCTCCTACGTGTTGCTGGCGGCCTTCGTGGGAGCCTTCGCTGACACGTTCCCCAAGGGCCGCGTCATGTTCGCGACCAACGCACTGAAGGTCGGCGGCTGTCTGCTGATGTTCGCCTATGCCAGTGTGGGCGTCGATCCCGCCTACCAGGCTTATCTGGTCTGCGGCGCCTATGCTGTGGTGGGTATCGGCGCCGCCGCCTACTCGCCGGCCAAATACGGCATCGTCACCGAAATGCTGCCCCCGGCCTTGCTGGTCAAGGGCAATAGCTGGATCGAAGGCCTGACGGTATTCTCCATCATTCTGGGCATCGTCCTGGGCGGGGCTCTCATCTCCCCGGCAGTCTCCAGCTGGCTGCTCTCTCACGACATCCTTCGAACGCTGGTGCGCACGCCTGCGGAAGCCGCCATTCTGGTCATCGCATTCGTGTACCTGATCGCCGCCGCCTGCAATCTGCTGATTCCGGATACGCATGTGCGCTACCCGTCCCAACAAACCAACCCGGTCAAGCTGTGCAAGGCTTTCAGCGGCTATGTGCGGGTGCTGTGGCGCGACAAGCTCGGCCAGATTTCGCTGGCAGTGACCACGCTGTTCTGGGGCGCAGGGGCCACGCTGCAGCTGATCGTCATCGAATGGGGCCGCAGCCATCTGGGTTATCGGCTGGACGAAGCATCGGTGCTGATGGGCGTCTCTGCCGTCGGCACGGTCGTGGGGTCGATACTGGCCGGTCGGATTCCGCTGCGCAAGGCCATTTACGTACTGCCGCTGGGTGCGGCCATGGGGCTGGTCGTCATGGCCATGCCCCTGGTGCAGGCGACATGGAGCGTCTACACCTTGCTGTTCCTGATCGGCGCGCTGGCCGGCTTCTTCGTCGTGCCCATGAATGCACTGCTGCAGCATCGCGGGCACGTGCTGCTCTCGGCCGGACATTCCATTGCCGTCCAGAATTTCAACGAACAGTTGAACATCCTGGTGATGGTGGCCATGTACACCCTGATGCTCTGGCTGGACATGCCCATCAACACGATCATCGTGATCTTCGGTTCGCTGGTGTGCTCCCTGATGCTGGTACTCATCCGCTGGAGCCACCTGAACCTGAAACGCAACCCTGGCCTGCTGGACCTGATCGGCAAGGAAGGCCACGGCGAGGCGCTGCATCAGGTCGATAAGCACTGATGATGAAACGCCGGGCCCCGCTGGTGCGTGAAGCGCTGAAGCAGGGGCCTAGGCAGACCGGTCGGCTTTGGCCGCCTGGGCTGCCAGCGCCAGATCACGCCAGGCGCGCGCCTTTTCCTGCGGGCTGCGCAACAGATAGGCCGGGTGATAGCTGACCACCAGCGGGACCATGCGCCCGGTACCGTCGTCGAACGCATGAATGCGACCACGCAGGCTGTTCAGGTTGGCGCTGGACCCCAGCAGAACCTGCGCAGCGAACCTGCCCACCACCAAAAGGCGCTCGGGCTGCACGAGCTGAATCTGGCGCAACAGGAATGGCTTGCAGGCCTCGATTTCGTCCGGCCTGGGATTGCGATTGCCTGGCGGCCGGCATTTGATGACATTCGCCACAAACACATCGCGCTCGCGATCGATGCCCATGGCTCGCAGCATCTCGGTCAGCAGCTCGCCTGACTTGCCCACGAAAGGCAGGCCCTGGACGTCCTCCTGCTCTCCCGGCGCTTCACCGACGATCATCCATTGCGCGGGCGTGGCCCCCGATCCGAACACCGCGTGCTGGCGCGAAGTGGACAAGGCACACGCACCACAGACATCCACCTGCTGGCGCAGGCTCTGCAAATCGGCACCTTCGATGTCAGCAGGATCGCGAGCCAGCGCCACGAACGCCTCCGGTTGGGCCACCGGTTGAGGACGCGCAGGCGCTCCTGGCCGTGCAGGCCTGGACGTGGGCGGGCTTGCTTCATGAGCGTTGGAAACTTCTGCAGGCTCATCCTGAGCCTTGGCAGAGTGCGCCTGCGGCAGAGGGCCGGGCACGCCAGAGACGGTCGTTGTTTCAGCGACACGCGCGGCGTCAGCCTCGAGCGCAGGCGCAGGTGCCTGCGCCGCATTCTCGGACTGCGGCAGCAACGCCCGGGGCAAGCCGATCTCGCGCAGCCAGGCCGCCTGCAGCGCATTGATCTGCACAGGCCTCGCTGCGACGCCAGCAACGGCAGTGGCGCCCGTACGTCCTGCCTCAGACATAAGGCGTGTTTTCCAAGGAAATCTCTTTTTTCATGACGAAAGCGTCTTCGCGCTCGCCGTAGGGAGCGGGATAGTAATTGCGCCGCACACCGATTCGTTGAAACCCATGTTTAGCATAGAACGCCAATGCGTTCGCGTTGGAAGGCCGCACCTCCAGCAACAGCCCCGGCACATTCAGCGCACGGGCGCGCGCTTCGCACCACTGCAACAAAATAGTGCCCAGCCCCCGCCGATGCTGGGAACGGCGCACAGCAATGACCAGTAGATGGAGTACATCTGGCGCGTTCATCAACAGACAGAACGCCAACAATTCGCCATCATCGCCGCGCAGCACCCAGGCGTCGTAGCCGGCCTTCAGCGCGTCGGAAAAGTGGCCCGCAGTCCAGGGAAACGCCTGCACCTGCCGCTCCAGCTCCGCGACTTCCATGACGTCATCCTGTCGCATGACCTGGGGTGTCACGATTGGCCTCCTGACCTGAGGTGGGCGCCAGCCTTGGGATTGCCGCCCAGACCGCCAGCACGCTCGGCAGTCGTGAACGCAACCTTGTCGCGCACATAAAGAGGTTGGGCATGGGCGGCATCGATCGTCTTGCCCTCGATCAGGGCCTGCACGCCCAATCGAGCCACCGCATGCGCGCTGGGACGATCGACAGGGTCGATTTCCCAGGGCGCGGCCGGTGCCTGCTGCCCAGCGTGGGCGGCCCAGCCATCCCCGGCCACGACCCAGGCACAACGCGTCGAATCGTACGCATGTTCGACCAGGACCCGTTGCGCCTGAGCCTCGGCGTCTTGCAGCCATGCCGGCAGGTCGCCCCCCGCCAGCAGCACAGGCGCCTGCACGACAACCGGTGCATCCGCATCGCCGGACGGCTTGCCCGGCGCCAGGATGAACAACGCAGCATAGGCTTCACCCATTCGGGCATCCATCACCACGGCAACGACGGTTGGACGGTCACGGCGTGCCACGTCGTGTGCGATGGCGTCGAGCGACCCGACCGGAATCACGCCGATATCAAGGGCCAGCGCCATGCCTTGCGCCACGGCACAGGCCACCCGCAAGCCGGTGAAGCCGCCTGGGCCCTGGCCAAACGCCACCGCTTGAATGTCGGCCTGAGTGAGGTTGGCCTGCGCGAGCAGGCCCGCCACCATGGGAAGCAGGCGTTCGGCATGCTGCTGCGTGCCGTCGTGATGGTCGAGAATGACGCTTGCGCTTTGACGATCCCCCTGCAACAGGGCAATCCCGCAGCGAGTGCCGGAAGTCTCTAGGGCTAAAAGAATGTGGCTCATGAAAAGTCGGGCTCCTGGAGCACGAATTGTACGGAAAACAGGCGCCTTCATATGGGCCGGCGCCCCATAAGAATGCAAGTCGCAATCACCCGGACGGGCAAGATGTAATATCTTGTGAATAACCACTATCCGCCCACACAAGTCACTGTTACATTTGCCGCCATGAACACACAAAACACCACTCCCACTCGCAAAATCCTTGTCGTCGACGACGATCCGCGCTTGCGCGACCTTTTGCGGCGCTACCTGTCGGAACAGGGTTTCAATGTCTTCGTTTCTGAAGATGCCAAGGAGATGGGCAAGCTCTGGCAACGCGAGCATTTCGATCTGCTCGTGCTGGATCTGATGCTGCCCGGAGAGGATGGTCTGTCGATTTGCCGTCGACTGCGTGGTGGACACGACAACACACCCATCATCATGCTTACGGCCAAGGCTGAAGAGATCGATCGTATCGTCGGCCTGGAAATGGGTGCTGACGACTATCTGTCCAAGCCCTTCAACCCCCGTGAACTACTGGCGCGCATCAATGCGATTCTTCGCCGCCGTGGCACTGAGGAGCACCCTGGTGCGCCCAGCCAGGAAAACGAATCGATTGCGTTCGGCCCCTACACCCTGAATCTGTCCACGCGCACGTTGACGCGCAATGGCGAACAGGTGCCCATCACCACCGGTGAATTCTCGGTGCTGAAGGTGTTCGCACGCCACCCCAAGATTCCGCTGTCGCGTGACAAACTGATGGAACTGGCGCGTGGCCGCGAGTACGAAGCATTCGACCGCAGCCTGGACGTGCAGATCTCGCGCTTGCGCAAGCTGATCGAACCCAATCCTTCCAAACCGGTGTTCATACAGACCGTCTGGGGCCTGGGTTACGTGTTCGTGCCCGACGGGGGCAGTTGATCGGCCACTTGGGATGCACCGCCACGGCGCATCCATCTAGCGACCTCTTCCAGTGATTGCCCGACCCAGACCAGGCCTTTTTGGCCGCACGTTCCTGCTGCTCGCCGCGCTGATGCTCGTCAGCCTGGGCGCCTGGTTGCAGGTGTTCTTCAGCATGGAACTCGGTCCTCGGGCAGCCCAGATGGCGCAGCGCGTCGTGACAGCGGTGAACATCACCCGCACTGCACTGGTCTACGCCCAATCCGACGAACGCAGCCGCTTGCTGCTTGACCTGGCCACCAACGAAGGCATTCAGGTCTATCCCCGCGAACTCACCGATCTGGCCGAAGCAGTCCCGAATGATCGCTACTGGCAGCGTGTGGCCGAAGTGATTCGCTTTCGATATGGTCCCGATACTCAGGTCGCCTGGAGTGTCAACCAGGTGCCGGGATTGTGGGTGAGCTTCAGCATCGAAGACGACCTGTACTGGCTGGCTTTCGAACGCGAGCGCGTCGGGCTGACCGGAGGAATCGAATGGCTGGGCTGGGGCGCCACGGCCCTGCTGCTTTCCCTGATCGGAGCGGCCGTGAGCGTAGGTTTCGTCAATCGGCCGCTCTCCCGTCTGGCACGTGCTGCGCAGATCGTCTCGCGGGGTGAATCACCGCCGCCCTTGCCGGAAAATGGCCCGCGTGAAATCCGCGATCTGAACGCGTCGTTCAATCGCATGGCTCGCGATCTGCGCCAGACCGAGGCGGATCGCGAGTTGATGCTGGCGGGAATTTCGCACGATCTGCGCACGCCGCTGGCCCGCATGCGCCTGGAAATCGAGATGAGCGGCGTGTCTGACGATGCTCGCCAGGCCATCGACGAGGATCTCGGCCAGATCGATCACAGCATTGGCCAATTGATGGAGTATGCTCGTCCTGCCGGCACGCCGCCACAAATGGCGACCGATATTTCCGCAGTATTGCAGGAACTGGCCGATCGGGAACGTTATCAATTGATTGCGCAGAACGGTGTGCTGGATATCGATATCGAGCCCGACCAGCGGGCACGTATGACCGCACTCGATTTCAAGCGTATTGTCACAAACTTGATAGAAAATGCCCGTCGGTATGGTCGCAGCAGCGATGGCGTGCTGCGCCTGTCCCTCTCGTTACATGCGGATGGTCCGAATCTCGTGATAGACGTGAGCGACCAGGGCAAAGGCATTCCGGAACAGGATATCCCGCGCCTGCTCAGGCCCTTTTCGCGCGGGGAAACGGCACGCACCGGCGTCAGTGGCGCCGGGCTGGGTCTGGCTATCGTCGAACGGCTGCTCAAGCACGTGGACGGCCACCTTGTCCTGGTGCCTGGGCAAAACAACGGCCTCACGGCACGCATGGTGGTACCGAAGGCGAAAAATAGGAATTATCAATCTGACAGCGACAACGCTTAACGCACCACTGCGAAGTTGCTCTTAATCCAACCCCTGACATGGAGTCCACATGAAAACTGTTGGCGACAAACTCGAATCGTTCAAGGTTGCTGGCGTCAAGCCTGGCTTCAACCACCACGAAGAAAACGGCGTATCGGCATTTGAAGACATCACCGAAAGCTCGTTTCCCGGGAAGTGGAAAGTCATTTACTTCTATCCCAAGGACTTCACCTTCGTGTGCCCGACGGAAATCGTAGGCTTCAACGCGCTGGCCCAGGACTTCGAAGACCGCGATGCCGTGCTTCTGGGCGGCTCCAGCGACAACGAATTCGTCAAACTGGCCTGGCGCCGTGAGCACCCCGACCTCTCCAAGCTGGCGCACTACCAGTTCGGCGACACCACTGGTGCACTGATCGATCAGTTGGGCATTCGGGAAAAAAGCGCGGGCGTTGCCTTGCGTGCCACCTTCATCATCGATCCCGACAACGTCATTCAGCATGTATCGGTGAACAACCTGAACGTGGGTCGCAATCCCGAAGAAGTCCTGCGTGTGCTGGACGGTTTGCAGACGGACGAGCTGTGCCCGTGCAACCGGGCTGCCGGCGGCGCAACGCTCTAAAGTACTTCAGAAGCCCGGACCCGTTCCGGGCTTTTCACCCGTCAATCTATAGGCAAAAACTATGGAATTTCTAGCAACGATCAAGTCTCAACTTCCCGACTGGGCCAAGGACATCCGCCTCAATCTGGACGGCGTCATTGCACGATCCACGCTGAAGCCCGAGGATGCGGACGCCACAGCCCTGGCTTGCGCCTATGCCGCCAAGAGCGCCTACCTGGTCGAACAGTTCAAGAGCGGACTGTCGCAAACCGATGCCAACGCGTCGCTGACTGCCGCGGCATTGATGGGCATGAACAATGTCTGGTATCCCTACGGCGAGATGGCGGGCGACGAACAGCTCAAGAACATGCCGGCGCAACTGCGCATGAACGCCTACGCCACACACGGTGGGGTGGAGAAGAAACGGTTCGAACTTTTCGCCCTGGGCGCCTCGATCATCGGGAAATGCCATTTCTGCGTGAAATCGCACTACGACCTGCTGAAGAAAGAGGGCTACACGACCGAACAGTTGCGCGATGCCGGGCGTATCGCCGCAGTGGTCAACGCGGCTGCGCTGGCTCTGGCGGCACAAGGCAAATAGACGTCAGAACCGACATCTCAGGCTTGTGCGATCAGCACCACCACCGTGGCATTGATGCCCTCCTTGCGTCCCAGATAGCCCAGATGCTCGTTGGTCTTGGCCTTGACGTTCACACA
>JAEYZR010000157.1 GCA_023427945.1 Pseudomonadota bacterium
TCTTCCTGCCGGGCGGCATGGGCATCAACTTCGTCAAACAGTTCGTGTCCGCCGGCCTGAACCGCGACATCACCCTGATCGGCCCGGGCTTTTCCGCCGACGAGGATGTCATCCAGGCCGTAGGCGATCCCATGATCGGCATGTTCAACACGGCGCAATGGGCGCACGACCTGGATAATGCGGCGAACAAGAATTTCGTCGATGCCTTCCGCAAGGAATACGGCGGGCGCAATCCGTCGATGTACGCCATGCAGGCCTACGAGGTCATCATGTCCATCGATGCTGCTGTCAAGGCAACCGGGGGCAAGGTGAACGACAGGCCGGCACTGGTGGCCGCTCTGGAAAAAGCCGATTACCCGTCGGTGCGGGGTAACTACACCTATGGCAAGAATCACTACCCGATCCAGAACTACTACCTGCGCGTGGTCGAAAAAGCACCCGATGGCAAGCTGACCAACAAGTTGGTGGACAAGGTGTTCGACAATTACCAGGATGTCTACGTCAACGAATGCAAACGCTGATGTGACCCTATGACGTCCACGCTAGTCATCGAGCAGTTGCTCAACGGTCTGCAGTTCGGGTTGATGCTTTTTCTGATCGCCGCGGGCCTGACACTGGTCTTTGGCATCATGGACATCATGAACCTCGCGCATGGTTCGCTGTATATGGCGGGGGCTTATGTCGCTGCCGAAACCATGCAGCGCACAGGCTCGTTCACGGCCGCGGTGCTGATGGCTGCCGTGATCACCGGCGTCGTGGCGCTGGTGCTGGAGGTCGTGCTGATCCGCCGCCTCGCGGTGCGCGATCACCTGGCTCAGGTGTTGGGTACCTACGCCATCATTCTCATCGCAGGCGACGCCATCAAGATGATCTGGGGGCCCGCACCCCAGATGCTCAGCATGCCGCCGGCGCTCTCCGGGCCGGTGCAACTGCTGCCCGACCTGCTCTATCCCGCCTATCGCCTGATGCTGATCGTGTTTGGCCTGGCCAGCGCGCTTGGCCTGTACTGGTTCGTGACCCGCACCCGCGCGGGCGTGCTGGTGCGCGCGGGCGCCTCCAATCGGGCGATGGCCACGCTGATGGGCGTGCGCGTGCCGCTGCTGTTCATGGGCGTGTTCGTGCTGGGTGCCATGTTGGCGGGGGTGGCCGGCGCCTTGCTGGGGCCCATCACTGCCGTACAGATCGGCATGGGTGAAGATATTCTGATTCTGGTGCTGGTGTGCATCGTCATCGGCGGCATTGGATCGGTGCGGGGCGCGTTTGTCGGTGCGCTGATGGTGGGCATGGTCGATACCGCGGGTCGGGCCTTTCTTCCCGCCTTGCTGCGCGAGTTCGTGTCGCCCGCCACGGCAGCGAGCGTAGGGCCCACCCTGGCGGCCATCGCCATCTATGTGCTGATGGCGGCCGTGCTGGTGTTCCGCCCGGCCGGCCTCTTTCCGGCGAGGGGCTGACGATGACACGTTATGGCTGGTTCACGACGGGGCTGCTGCTGGTGCTGGCGGCATTCCCGCTGGTCGCGCCCGCCCTCGGGCTGGAGTTCTACGTCTCGTTCGTTCGTCGTGTGCTGATCTTCGCGCTGGCGGCAACCAGCCTGAATCTGGTGCTGGGCTACGGTGGCATGGTGGCGCTCGGACATGCTGCGTTCTTTGGCGCCGGCGCCTACATGGTGGCCATCCTGGGCGTGGCGGGGGTGACTTCCGCTTTCGTGGGATGGTCGGTTGCGATCGGCGTTGCCGCCGTGCTGGCCCTGATCACCGGTGCCGTGTCGCTGCGCACGCGTGGTGTGTACTTCATCATGATTACGCTGGCCTTTGCGCAGATGGTCTATTACGTGTTCATTTCCCTGCGCCAGTACGGCGGCGAGGATGGATTGAACATGGCGGGCCACTCGACCTTGCCGGGCGTGGATCTGGCCAATGACCTCTCGTTCTATTATGTGGTGCTGGTCATTTTCGGTCTGGTGTGCCTGGGCATGAGCCGCCTGGTGAACTCGCGCTTCGGCCAGGCGCTGCAAGGCGTACGCGAGAATGAATCGCGCATGCAGGCGCTAGGTTATCCGGTGTATCGCATCAAGCTGGCGGCCTTTGTGCTCAGTGGCGCACTGGCCGGTCTGGCTGGCGCATTGCTGGCCAACCACAACCTTTTCGTATCGCCCTCGCTCATGCACTGGACCCAGTCGGCCAACCTGCTGATCATGGTGCTGGTGGGCGGAATCGGCTTGCGATTGGGCGGTGTGGCGGGCGCGGCCACCATGTTGCTGCTGGAAGAGTTCCTGCGCCAGTGGACCGATTACTGGCACATGCCGTTGGGCGTGCTGTTGCTGGGCGTGGTGCTGTTTGCGCCGCGCGGGCTGGCCGGACTGTTCATTCGCAAGGAGCGGGCATGACGAGCGCACCGGTACTGCAGGCCCGTGGCCTGGTGAAGCGCTTCGGTGCGCTGCGCGCCACCGACGAGGTTTCGCTCACGCTTTTTCCCGGCGAGATTCATGCGCTCATCGGTCCCAACGGTGCAGGCAAGTCCACGCTCATCCATGTGCTCTCAGGCAGCGTGGCCCCCGATGCGGGCACGCTTGAACTCAACGGCCGTGATGTGACCGGCCTTGCGGCGCACGAGCGTGTGGCGGCAGGGCTTTCGCGCTCGTTCCAGATCACGAATATCTTCAAGTCCATGACAGTGATGGACAATCTGCTGCTGGCCGTGCAGGCCCATGCGGGTAGCAGTTTCAGATTCTGGCGCGCACGCGCAGACGAAGTCGAACTTCAGGAGTCGGCGCGCAATCTTGCTTCGCGTTGTGCCATCGATGCCGCGCTGCTCGATCGTGTGGCGGGCACCTTGCCTCATGGCGAACAGCGCAAGCTGGAATTTGCGCTGGCACTGGCAGCGCGCCCGGTGGCGTTGCTGCTGGACGAACCCATGGCCGGCATGGGGCCTGACGAGACCGTGCGTCTGACCGAACTCATCGACGCCATGCGCGGGGAAGCCGCCATGCTGCTGGTGGAACACGACATGCAGGCGGTGTTTCATCTCGCCGACCGCATATCCGTGCTGGTCTATGGGCGCATCATCGCAACGGGCACTCCCGCGCAGATACGCGCCGACCCGGCAGTGCGCCAGGCTTATCTGGGCGACGACGATCCTGTGCCGGCGACCACGGGCGAGGTCGATCATGCTTGAATTGAAGAATGTCGAGAGTGGCTACGGCAGCAGCCAGGTCCTGTTCGGCGTGGATCTTTCCATTGGTGCAGGCGAGGTGGTCACCTTGCTGGGGCGCAACGGGATGGGCAAGACCACGTTGCTGCGAACGCTGTTTGGACAGATTGCGTTGCGCAAGGGCACGATGAGGTTTGCAGGCCAGGACATCGGCGGTTTTTCTGTCGATCGGATTGCGCGCCTGGGTCTGGCGATCGTGCCCGAAGGGCGCCAGTGCTTTCCCAACCTGTCGGTACGGGAACACCTGAGTGCATTCAGTGCGCATCGCAACGCCGATCTGCGCGATCCGTGGACGCCCGAACGTGTCTTCGATTTCTTTCCCAGGCTGCGTGAGCGTGCGGGCAACATGGGCAATCAGTTGTCGGGGGGCGAGCAACAGATGCTGGCCATCGGCCGCGCCCTGGTGACCAACCCCCGGCTGCTGATCCTGGACGAAGCCACCGAAGGGCTGGCGCCCAAGGTACGCGAGGAAATCTGGAATTGCCTGGCCAGTCTGCGCAACGAAGGCCAGACCATCCTGGTGATCGACAAATACGTTGAACGACTGCTGGGGCTGGCCGACCGTCACGTCATTCTGGAGCGTGGGCGCGTAGTGTGGCAGGGCGACTCGGCAGCGCTGGATGAGGATCGTGCGTTGTGGCATCGTTACCTGGGTGTGTGAGCGCGCGAGTCCGGGTTTTTTCTGGTCCATTTAGTTTAGGCCTAAACTATTATCGAAGGCACTGATCCACGGTCGATTTCGGTCGCCGGTTCGGGGCAGCGGAGCAAGACGATGAACATAGTCTGCATGGGTGGTGGTCCTGCCGGGTTGTATTTCGGGTTACTGATGAAGCTGCAGGATGCTTCGCATCAGGTGACGGTCGTCGAGCGCAACAAGCCCTATGACACCTTCGGCTGGGGGGTCGTCTTTTCCGATGCGACCATGGGCAATCTGCGCGCCTGCGACCCGGTGTCGGCGCAGACGATCAGCGACGCATTCAATCACTGGCACGATATCGACATTCATTTCAAGGGCACGCGCATGCGCAGCTCGGGGCATGGATTCATCGGCATCGGACGCAAGCACCTGCTGAATATTCTGCAGGCGCGTTGCGAAGAGGTCGGTGTCGATCTCGTGTTCGAAACCGATATCCAGGATGATCGTGAGTTGGCCCGGCGCTACAGCGCCGATCTGGTGATTGCGAGTGATGGTGCCAACAGCCGCATCCGCAATCGGTACGCCGATGTCTTCAAACCCGATGTGCAGTTGCGCGACTGCCGTTTCGTCTGGCTGGGGACACGCAAGGTGTTCGATGCGTTCACCTTTGCTTTCGTGCAGACGCCTCACGGGTGGTTTCAGGCCCACGCCTATCGCTTCGAGGGCGGACTGTCCACCTTCATCGTCGAAACGCCCGATGCCACCTGGCGTGCAGCCGGGCTGGACCAGATGAGCCAGGAAGAGGGCATCGCCTATTGCGAGTCGCTCTTTGCGCCCTGGCTGGATGGGCATGGTTTGATGAACAACGCGAAGCACGTGCGCGGTTCGGCAATCTGGATCAAGTTTCCCAGGGTCATCTGCAAGAAATGGGTGCATACGACAGAGGACGGCGTGCCTGTGGTCCTCATGGGCGACGCGGCGCACACCGCGCATTTCTCGATAGGCTCGGGCACCAAGCTGGCGCTGGAGGACGCGATTGAGCTGGCGGCCTGCCTGAAGGCGCAACCCCGGCACGCCATGCCAGAGGCGCTTGCGCATTACGAAGCCACCCGTTCGGTCGAGGTGCTGAAGATCCAGAATGCTGCGCGCAACTCGACCGAATGGTTCGAGAACGTCGCCCGCTATGCCGACCTGCCGCCAGAGCAGTTCGCCTATTCCTTGCTGACACGTTCACAGCGCATCTCGCACGAGAATCTTCGACTGCGCGACGCGACATGGCTGCAGCACGTCGAGGCGCAGATCGCCCAGCGTGCCGGGCTGGATAGCCTGGCAGGACAACCGCCCGTACAACCCATGTTCACACCCTGGACGATGCGCGCCACCCGGTTGTCCAACCGCATCGTGGTGTCACCGATGGCCATGTATTCATGCGTGGACGGTGTGCCCGGCGATTTTCATCTTGTGCATCTGGGCGCCCGTGCACTGGGAGGGGCGGGGCTGGTGATGGTCGAAATGACCTGCGTCTCGCCCGATGCACGGATTACGCCGGGGTGCCCGGGGCTGTGGAACGACGAACAGATGCACGCCTTTGCACACATCGTGAGGTTCGTGCATGGCTGTGGATCGGCGAAGATCGGTATTCAGCTCGGCCATGCGGGAAGAAAGGGGTCGACGCAGGTGGGCTGGGAACAGCCCGACCACCCCTTGCCGCAAGACAACTGGCCGCTGATCTCGGCCTCGGCACTGCCCTATCTGGACGGGGTCTCGCAGGTGCCCACAGCGATGACCCGTGCCGACATGGATCGCGTGATCGAAGACTTCGTGGCCAGCACGGTGCGCGCTGCACAAAGCGGCTTCGACTGGCTGGAGCTGCATTGCGCGCACGGCTATCTGTTGTCCAGTTTCATTTCACCGTTGACGAACCTGCGCGAAGACGAATACGGCGGCTCCCTGGAGAACCGGTTGCGCTTTCCGCTGGAGGTGTTTGCAGCCGTCCGTACGGCCTGGCCCGGGCATCTTCCGATTTCGGTGCGTATCTCGGCGCACGACTGGGTGGAGGGCGGCATCACCGGAGACGATGCGGTGGCGATTGCGCGTCTGTTCAAGCAGGCGGGCGCCGACATGATCGATTGTTCGAGTGGGCAGGTCAGTCCGGATCAGCGCCCGGTCTATGGACGCATGTACCAGGCGCCGTTTGCCGACCGCATACGCAACGAGGCCGGCATTGCCACCATGGCCGTAGGCGCGATCACCGAGGCTGATCAGGTCAACGGCATCATCACTTCGGGCCGTGCCGACCTGTGCGCGCTGGCACGGCCGCATCTGGCCGACGCCAGCTGGACATTGCGCGAAGCAGCGCGCATGGGCGTGCACACGCCCGCCTGGCCACCTCAATACGAGGCAGGCCGCCGCCAGTTGGAAACCTTGTTCGAGCGTGCGCAGACACCAGGAGGAACCTCATGAACACCACACGTCATGCTTTGATCACGGGTGGCTCGCGCGGGATTGGCCTGGCGATTGCCCGGCAGTTGCTGCAACAGGATTACCGCGTGACCCTCGTCGCGCGCAACGCACAGGCGCTCGATCAGGCTCAGGAAGAATTGGGCCAGCCCGGATTGGGCAAGCCCGAATTAGGCCAGCCCGACCGCGTGTATGCCGTGGTGGCCGATGTTTCCCAGCGTGCCTCGGTCGTTCATGCCTTCGAGCAGGCGCGCAGCAGGCATGGCCCCATCGATGTCCTGGTCAACAACGCCGGTCAGGCACAAAGCCAGCGCTTTGATCGCATGGATGAAGACGTGTGGCAGACCATGCTCGACGTCAATCTCGGGGGAGTGTTCCATTGCACCCAGGCCGCACTGGGCGACATGGTGGCGCGCAAGTGGGGGCGTATCGTCAATGTGGCTAGTACCGCCGGCCTGACCGGCTATGCCTATGTGAGTGCATATTGCGCCGCCAAGCATGGCGTGGTGGGCCTGACGCGCGCCCTGGCGCAGGAAGTGGCCATGCAGGGCGTGACCGTCAATGCGATCTGCCCCGGCTTCACCGAAACGGACATCGTGCGCACTGCAGTGCAGAACATCGCCGACAAGACAGGCCAGTCATCCGGGCAGGCCCAGGCCAGTCTGATGCGGCATAACCCGCAGGGACGGCTGGTACAGCCCGATGAAGTGGCCGCCATGGTGGTCTGGCTGTGCCAGCCGCAGGCAGCCTCGATCAATGGTCAGACCATTGCGGTCGACGGTGGAGAGCTGGCCGGTTCGCGCTGACCCTTGCGCGCTGGCCCATCGCACTCAACCATACCTCAGGAGAGAACCGACATGACAGATCCATCAAGCCCGACTGCCTCGCCAGCACACAACATGGACGGGCACAGCCGTGCCTTTGCGGGCCATCGTCCGCGCACGTTCCTGTGGGACGTGAGTGCCGACGGGCGCGTGGCAACGCTCACGCTCAATCGCCCCGAGCGCAAGAATCCATTGACCTTCGAATCCTACGCCGAACTGCGTGACCTGTTTCGTGATCTGAAATATGCCTCGGATGTGAAGGTAATCGTAGTGACCGGTGCAGGCGGGAATTTCTGTTCGGGGGGCGATGTCCACGAGATCATCGGCCCACTCACGCGCATGGCGATGCCGCAACTACTGGCCTTCACGCGCATGACGGGCGACCTGATCAAGGCCATGCGCGCCTGCCCCCAGCCTATCGTTTCTGCCGTGGACGGCATATGCGCGGGCGCCGGCGCGATGGTGGCGCTGGCGTCGGACATGCGACTGGGCACGCCGGCCGCACGCACCGCATTTCTCTTCACCCGCGTCGGCCTGGCCGGTGCCGACATGGGTGCCTGCACCTTGTTGCCGCGCATGATCGGGCAAGGCCGCGCATCGGAGCTGCTTTACACGGGCCGTGCCATGAGCGCCCAGGAAGGTCTGGCATGGGGATTCTTCAATGCCCTGCACGAGCCGCAGGCACTGCAGGCGGCGGCCGCCGAGCTGGCGGGCCAGATTGCCGCTGGACCGACCTTCGCGCACGGTGTGACCAAGAATCTGCTGCACATGGAGTGGGCGATGGGCGTGGACGAAGCCATTGATGCCGAGGCTCAGGCGCAGGCGGTCTGCATGCAGACGCAGGATTTCCACCGGGCCTACGAGGCCTTCGTGGCCAAGCGCAAGCCTGTGTTCGAAGGCAATTGATCGGGAGACCTGGATGATCGATACCACCTGGCACGACTGGCCCTTTTTCGACGAGAGTCACCGCAAGCTGCTGCGCGATCTGGAGCAGTGGTGCGCCCCGTTCGGTGACGCCGGGGGCGGGAAGGCCGAGCACGACGTGGATGCCGAATGCCGCCAGTGGGTGCGCCGGCTGGGGCAGGCGGGCTGGTTGCGTTACTGCGTACCGGCCGGGCCCGATGGCGCATGGGGCGGGCGACTGGCAGACGTCGATTCGCGCGCCGTGTGCCTGTTGCGCGAGACGCTCGCGCGCCACGATGCGCTGGCCGATTTTTCGTTTGCCATGCAAGGGCTGGGCAGCGGTGCCATCAGCCTGGGGGGATCGGATGCGCTGCGCGCTCACTATCTGCCCCGTGTGGCGCAGGGCGAGGCCATTGCTGCCTTCGCGCTGTCTGAACCGGATGCCGGTTCCGATGTCGCCGCGCTGGCGTGCTCGGCGCGTCTGGACGGCGATCATTACGTGCTGAATGGCGAGAAAACCTGGATCTCCAACGGTGGCATCGCCGACTTCTATTGCGTGTTCGCACGCACGGGCGAAGCGCCCGGTGCTCGCGGCATCACGGGTTTCGTGGTCGATGCCCACACACCTGGGTTGCAGATCGCCGAGCGTATCGACGTGATTGCGCCGCATCCTCTGGCGCGCCTGTCCTTTTCCGGATGCCGGGTTCCCGTCACCCATCGCCTGGGCGAGCCCGGACAGGGCTTCAAGCTGGCAATGATGACGCTGGATATTTTCCGCGCATCGGTGGCTGCGGCAGCGCTGGGCCTGGCACGGCGTGCCTTGTCCGAAGGATTGGGTCGAGCCCGCTCGCGCAGCATGTTCGGCCAGACCTTGGGCGACCTTCAACTGACGCAGGCTGCGTTGGGTGAGATGGCAACGGAAATCGACGCGGCCGCATTGTTGACCTATCGCGCTGCGTGGATGCGCGATGTGCAGAAAGCCCGCACGACCAGTGCGGCGGCGATGGCCAAGATGGCCGCGACAGAATCGGCGCAACGGGTGATCGACCGGGCCGTGCAGATGTTCGGCGGCGCAGGGGTGGTGTCGGGCGCGCCGGTTGAAAAACTCTATCGTGAGATTCGTGCGCTGCGCATCTACGAAGGCGCCACCGAAGTGCAGAAACTCATCATTGCCAGGGAATTGCTGAAGAACTGATTCATGCACACGCGACCATCAAGGGGAAAATCATGGCGCATTCCGCACATATCGACACTTTTTCGCACGATCGCCTGCCCGATCAGGCGCTCTGGCCGGAAATGCTGTCCGGCCCCGACACGACGTATCCGCAACGGCTCAATTGTGCGGCGGCATTGGTGGACGAGCGGGTCGCCCAGGGCGATGGTGACCGGCCGGCACTGCGCTGGCGTTCCGGTGACAGCCTGCACACGGCCACCTACGCCGAACTGCTGGCACTGACCAACCGGATTGCACATGTTCTGGTGGAAGACATGGGGCTGGTGCCGGGCAACCGCATCTTGTTGCGGGGTCCGAACAACCTGATGATGGCGGCATCGTGGCTGGCCGCCGTCAAGGCCGGACTGGTGACGGTGCCCACCATGCCTTTGCTGCGTGCCAAGGAACTCAAGCAGGTGATCGACCGCGCCCAGATCGCCGCTGCGCTGTGCGATATCCGTCTGAAAGACGAGCTCGCTGCATGCATGGATGCCGGGCATGCACAATTCTGCCCGGACCTGAAACAGGTGCGTTATTTCAATGACGATGCGCCGCAAGCCCTGGACACGCTTTGCGCCGGCAAGTCGTCCGTCTTCGAGCCGTGCGACACCGCTGACGACGACGTCTGCCTGATCGCGTTCACCAGCGGCACGACGGGCAAACCCAAAGGCTGCATGCACTTTCATCGCGACGTGCTGGCCATGTGCGATCTTTTTCCCCGGCACGTTCTCAAGACCTCGCGTGACGATGTGTTCTGCGGTACGCCGCCGCTGGCATTCACCTTCGGCCTGGGCGGACTGCTGTGTTTCCCCTTGCGCGTGGGGGCATGCGCCGTACTGGGTGAAAAAATGACCCCGGATTCGCTGCTGCAGACCATCCAGGATTTCGGCGCCACCATTGTCTTTACCGCGCCCACGTTCTATCGGCAGATGGCCGCGCTGGCGACGCACTACGATCTGCGTTCGTTGCGCCTGAGCGTGTCGGCGGGCGAAGCCTTGCCCGATGCCACGCGCACCTTGTGGCGCCAGACCACTGGCCTGGAAATGGTGGATGGCATTGGCGGGACAGAGATGATCCATGTGTTCATCGCTGCGGCGGGGGGCGACGTACGTCCCGGCGCCGTGGGGCGCGTGGTGCCAGGTTATGTGGCGTGCGTGGTGGACGAACACATGCAACCGGTGCCCGCCGGTGTGCCCGGCAGGCTGGCACTCAAAGGGCCCACGGGTTGCCGCTACATGGATGACGAACGGCAAACCAAGTTCGTGCAACAAGGCTGGAACATCCCGGGCGATGTGTTCATCCAGGATGCCGACGGCTATTTCTATTACCAGGGGCGCAATGACGACATGATCATCTCCGCGGGCTACAACATTGCCGGTCCTGAAGTCGAGGATGGTCTGCTGCAGCACGAAGCCGTGGCCGAGTGTGGCGTCGTGGGTGTACCCGACGAGGAACGCGGCCAGATCGTCAAGGCATTCGTGGTGCTGCGCGCCGGCTATACGGCCGATCCCGCGATGGCCACGCAACTGCAGGACTTCGTCAAGCGTACGGTCGCGCCATACAAATACCCGCGTGCGATCGAGTTCGTCAAGACGCTGCCGCGCACCGAGACTGGCAAGCTCAAGCGCTACAGCCTGCGCGAGGAGGCGGCACGATGAACCTGCCCGACTGGCTGGCGAACGGCCCCGATCCGCGTGTGTTCACCGTGCGCGAGACCGTTCTTTTCCGGCACTGCGATCCCGCTGGCATTGTGTTCTATCCGCGTTATTTCGAGATGATCAATGATTTTGTCGAAGCGTGGTTCGATCAGGCCCTGGGGGCGTCGTTTCATGCCTTGCATACGCAGGGCGGCATTGGTACGCCCACGGCATCCGTGCAGTGCGATTTTGCCGCCCCGAGCCGCTGGAACGATATATTGATCCAGCACCTTCACGTGCAACGCCTGGGTGGCGCATCGGTGAACCTGGCGTTTGCATTCACGGGCGAGGACGGCAGTCTGCGCCTGTCGGGGCGAATGACGGTGGTGACCATCGATCTGCAGACCATGCGCTCGCGCCGTATTCCCGATTCTTTGCGCGCCGGCATGACGCGTTATCTTATCGACCCGCCGCCACCGGCTTCGGGCTCATTCTCTGACAGACAGGACACATGATGGAAATTCTTCAACCCCCCGACTGGATCGAACCCCGAGGCTATGCCAATGGCACGGCGGTCGAACTGACCGTCGGCAGCAAGCTGATCAGTGTGGCCGGAATGATAGGGTGGAACGCACAACAGCAGTTCGAAACCGACGATCTGGCCGGGCAGGTGCGCGTGGCGCTGGAGAATATCGTCGCCACGCTCGCAGCCGGCGGTGCCGGCCCCGAACACATTGTTCGCCTGACATGGTATGTGAAAGACAAGCACGCCTACGTGCGCGCCTATCCGGAAATCGGCAAGCATTACCGTGCGACTATCGGTCGCCACTTTCCCGCGATGACAGCGGTTCAGGTGGCCGATCTGGTGGAAGACCGTGCCCTGGTCGAGATCGAGGCCACAGCTGTCATTCCTGGCTCTGAGCGATGAGCGTGGAGCTTCTGTTCGACTCGCAGGCCGAGCGCGAGATGCAATATGATGCGCGCGCTTCGGTGGCCGATTTCGCAGGCTACATGCGTGAGTATGCCGAGCGTTCGGAAACAGTCCGTACCGGGCATCCCGCCCTGCTCGACATCGCATACGGGCCGGGCATCGCAGAACGGCTGGACATCTTCCTGCCGGTGGCCCGTGCTGCGCCCGCACCCGTACTGGTATTCATACACGGTGGATACTGGCGCGCACAGCGCAAGGAAGACATGTGCAGTTTCGTGCCGGCCTACACGCAAGCGGGCATCGCTGTCGTCATCGTGGAATACACCCTGGTGCCCGAAGCCACGCTCGCTGAGGTGGTGCGCGAGATGCGATCGGCCCTCGCCTGGCTGCATCGACACGGATCACACTACGGCCTGGATGCAGACCGGTTGTTCGTGAGCGGAAGTTCGGCTGGCGGTCATCTGGCCGCGATGTTGATGGCGCCGGACTGGCCTGCCCGGTATGGCTTGCCTGATGACGTGATCAAGGGCGCAGTGGCGCTCAGCGGTCTGTTCGATTTACGTCCGCTCTGCACGACCGTGGTCAACAGCTGGTTGCAGTTGACCGAAACCCAGGCGCTGGCGCTCAGTCCGATCCAGTATGTGCCCGCACGATCCGGGCCGCTGATACTGGCCGTGGGCGGACGTGAAACGCAGGGCTTCAAGAATCAGACCCAGGCCATGTGGCAGACCTGGCAGTCGCACGGACTCACGGTGCACCAGGTCGATGCGCCCGATTGCGATCACTTCAGTTTGTTGTTCGAACTGGGAACACCCGACAGCGCTCTGTTTCAGGCCACTCGTCAGATGATCCTGGCGTAGCGCCCGATGGTGTGAAACCCGATCAAGACTTTACTGACTCGCGCCTGCCGGCAACCCCGCATGCTGTTAGCGGGGCGCCATACAGGTACGGCGCTCGTCATTATTGCGGCATGGGCTGACCAGATTCGCCCACCATGCTGCGCAGCTTCTGCTGCAGTTGCGGGTCTTGCTGGACTGCCTGGCCGATGCCATTGAATTCGTCCACGCTCAATCCATCTGCTCGCACGACCTTCACCATCTTTTCGTCCGCTTCGCGATAGATCGACTGACGGGCGTTGTCGTCGGGCGCGGCCTGCAGCTTGGGACGATATTCTTCCGCCAGTACGGCCACCTTTTGTGAGGCGCCGGCGAATTTCTCAAGCTGGTCGTCCGATGGCGTGATGGCTGCCGGCGCGGGCGGTGCAGCTTGCTCGGTCATGGGGGCGCCTTGCTGTGCAGGCCCTTGAGTCGCTGCAGATTGTGCCATGACGGCGGCGCCAGACATGCCTGCTGCGAGTATTGCGGCTGAGATGAATGCGTGTGTCGATTTCTGCATGAAACCTCCTGGTCTGTTTCAGTGAACGCCCATGGTGAAGGCTGCCCACGGCACCTAGCAAGTTTCGTCATGTGTAGCCATGTTTCATTTGCCGACCCGCTGCACTCATTGCGAAGTAATAGGAGGCCAACTTCCGCTTTGGCTACCTCGTGATGCGAAAAGGAAGATTCAGTGAGGTTGCGCAGGGCCCATGCGCGAATTGGCAAATAACTGTATATTTATACAGTGGATATTCAAAGCAAACTCGCGATCCTGGCAGATGCCGCCAAATACGACGCCTCCTGTGCCTCCAGCGGCAGCGAGCGGCGCAATTCCGTGGGCGGAAAAGGCATAGGGTCGACAGAAGGCGCCGGCATCTGCCACAGCTATACACCGGATGGTCGGTGTATTTCGCTATTGAAGATCCTGCTGACCAATTTTTGCCAGTATGACTGCCTGTACTGCGTGAATCGCGTCACCAGCAACGTGCCGCGGGCGCGTTTTACCGTGCAGGAAGTAGTCGATCTGACGCTGGATTTCTATCGGCGCAACTGCATCGAAGGACTGTTTCTTTCCAGTGGCATCATCCAGAATCCCGACTACACGATGGAGCAAGTCGTCGAGGTGGCGCGTTGTCTGCGGGAAGATCACGACTTCCGTGGCTATATCCACTTGAAGACCATTCCGGATGCTTCGCCCGAACTGATGGAGCGCGCCGGACGCTATGCCGATCGCCTGAGCATCAATATCGAGTTGCCGAATCAGGAAAGCCTGGTCGCTCTGGCGCCGGAGAAGGACGGCCCGGCCATTCGCCGCTCGATGGCGCGCATGGCGGTGCATATCGAAGATGCACGCCAGGCCAGGCAGGATGAACGCCGCGGCACACAAATCGTGTCCATGCCCAAGGCTTCCGTGCGCCGGGCCAAGGCGCCGCGTTTTGCGCCGGGCGGCCAAAGTACACAGATGATCATAGGCGCCGATGCCTCCGATGACCGCAGCATTCTGGCCACCAGCGCCACGCTCTACGGCAGCTATCGCCTCAAGCGTGTCTATTACTCCGCATTCAGCCCCATCCCCGATGCGCCTTCGTCCTTGCCGTTGGCCGCAGCGCCTCTGGTGCGCGAACACCGCCTCTACCAGGCCGACTGGCTGATGCGTTTCTATGGGTTCTCGCACGACGAGATCGTGCCGCCTGCACAGGCCGGCATGCTGGCGCTGGATATCGATCCCAAGCTTGCCTGGGCGCTGGGTAATCGCCAGCATTTTCCGATCGATCTGAACGTGGCGCCACGCGAGATGATGTTGCGTGTGCCAGGTCTGGGCGTGCGTACCGTGGAGAAGCTGGATGCGGCCAGGCGGGTACGCAAACTGCGCAGCGATGACCTCAGGCGTTTACGTATTCCGCTACAGAAGATCATGCCCTTCGTGGTGCTGGCCGACTACCGCCCCAGCCGCGCCCTGCAGGCCAGCGACCTGACCGGGAAGGTGGGTGCGTCGGCGCCCCAGCAGGCCAGCCTGTTCTAGATTCGGCGCGCACGACATGCCAACCATTTACCTTGAAAGTGAAGCAGACTGGACCGGCTTTCGCGACGCTGCCCGCGAGCATCTGCGCCGGTCGACGCCGCCTGAGGCATTGCACTGGCGCGTGCGCGGAGGCGAGGGCGGCCTGTTCGACGATGATGTGGACGACATGCCACCCGATGCTGGGCAGGCCTTGTACGAGGCAGATGCCGCACCCACCGTCAGCCGCGCGTTTCTATCGATGGCTGAATCGGTGGTCTTGCACGAAGACCGTTCGCGTTTCGATCTGGTCTATCAGTTGCTGTGGCGCATGCAGCGTGAGCCGGGCCTGCGCCACGATCCGCTGGATGCGCAGATGATGCAGGCTCAGGGCATGGCGCGGGCGGTGCACAGGGACATGCACAAGATGAAAGCGTTCGTGCGTTTTCGTCTCATCCAGCGTCGTGACGCCGATCCGCTGCATGTCGCCTGGTTCGAGCCTGAACATCACATCGTGGCTGCAACGGCACCGTTCTTTCGCGACCGTTTCACCGCCATGCAATGGGCCATTCTCACGCCGCGACAAAGCGTGCGCTGGGATGGCCAGTCGCTGATTTTCGGGCCGGGTGCCGTGCGCGACGATGCGCCACCTGCAGATGCGGGCGAATCGCTGTGGTTGACTTACTACTCGCACATTTTCAATCCGGCTCGGCTGAAGATGAACATGATGCGCAAGGAAATGCCGCGCAAGTATTGGCACAACCTGCCCGAAGCCCGCTTGATCAGTCAGCTCGCCGGTGAGTCCCATGTGCGCACGGCGCAGATGGTGCAGGCCGCCCCTACCGTGCCGGCGCGGCGCATCGTGCCGCTGGTTCAGGCCGACCGCCTGGCTGGCGGGGCACACACCCGAAGCGGGGATGCGCAGGGCACGCTGGCCCACCATGACGATACGCAGTCTGCGCCAGTGCGGCATGAGGACATCAGGCGCGCGGTGCAGTCCTGTCGCGACTGTCCGATCGGCCAGCACGCGACGCAGGCCGTATGGGGCGAAGGGCCGGGG
>JAEYZR010000286.1 GCA_023427945.1 Pseudomonadota bacterium
CCTTGTAGACTTTGCAGTCGTTCACGATCAGGTGAACGGGCTTGCCCTGCAACATGCCTTTGAACGTCTGCTCCGGCGGGGTGTCTCGCGTCGCAATCGTCTCGGGGGTCAAACCGGAGCCTGCCGATGGCTCGGGCAGCGCTTGATCACATGCTGCCAGCACGGCCATCGTGCAGCACACGAGGGCGAGACGACAGGTTCGCGTGATCACGAGTCAGAGGGCCGGTTAAGTGCGCGAAATCCGCAACGTGTGCCGCTCAGGCAATGTGAGCGAAGCGCTTTTCGAGATAGGCGATGATGTCGTTGGACTCATACAGCCACCGCGTGCCGCCCGCCTCCTCTATCCGAAGACAGGGCACCTTCACCTTGCCACCCCCTTCCTGCAGTTGTTGGCGCGCCTGCGGGTCGTTCTTGGCATCGTGCAGTGCGACCGGCACATTCAGCTTGTGCATGGCACGACGGGTCTTGACGCAGAATGGGCAGGCGTGAAACTGATAAAGGCCGAGTGAGCGGGCCTGTTCCTGCACACTGGCCTGGCCCTGCGCAGACCGTTGCTGTGGGCGCGGCCGCGACAGGGTATCGCCCAACACGATCAACTGTCCCAAACCAGTACGCAAGGCTTTGACGAGCATAGATAGACATCCGTAACGCGGGAAGGAGGTGGCCATTCTACCCTCCCGCGCCCAGGGGCTGACCCGGCCTGCTTTCATATCCGGACATTGCGCCCCGCTGGCAGGGCAACGATCAACTCGAAAACCAGAATGGACGCCAGGATGAGGATGGGTATGTTCCAATCTCCTGTGTGGTGATAGATCGCACCCACCAACAGAGGCCCGACGAGCGCAATCAGATAACCCACGGTCTGTGCCATCGCATCGCCAGCCCGGCGGGAACGGCCCAGAGCGCCAGCGTTCGATAGGCCGCATGCCTATCACCGCCCATCCACACGAACAACGGAAAAGAACCGCTAGCTCCCAATACCGCACCCACGCACAGCAAGAACAACGCCAGGAACAAGGCACGTTCTTCACCCAGCTTGCGCCGCAGATGGACGCCCGGGATGGAGAAGACGCCAAGCAGGGCCAGAGGCAACGCCGTCACCAGCATCGTCGAAGTCACACCGAGTTCCAGCTTGTTCATCAAGGGCCCGACCGTGGCGAATATCAGGCGCAGGTTCAGCGACACCAGCACGAAGCCGATCCACAGCAACGCTCGGTTCATGCCTTGCGCCCCCTGTGAACCCAGACCGGAGCCATCGGAAAGTCGATATGGCCCAACGCGCAAATCTCGGCGAAGCCTGCATGGGCCATCATGCGTGCCAGCTCACCTGTGCGCGGCAGCAAGTGGCCGCGTACTACCAGCGAGCTGTAGAACGGCATCACACGTGCGGACAGACTCTTGTCGTTGGTGCATTCGGCGTGCGCCAACAGCAGCAGACCTCCAGGATTGAGCGCATCGAACATTTTGCGTACGGCACGCTGGGGATCGTTCAAAAAGTGCAGGACGCTAGAGCACCAGATCAAGTCGTAACCATGGCCGATGGCGTCGACATCCAGATCGCAGCCCAGCGCCTGGGCGCGCGCCGACAATCCCGCCTGCTCGATGTTCTCCTGCGCGACCTGCGCAGTTTCCGGCTGATCGCACAGCACGGCCTGCCAGCCTGGCAGACGCTGAGCCAACGCGATGCCCACATGGCCCGGACCGCCACCCAGATCGAGCAATCGTCCTGTGGCAGGCAAAGCAGGCAGCCTGTCCAGCAGATTCAGCACGGCCGGGACCGTGACCGCGCGCTGCTCCTGCCCGATCTGCCCGCGTGCCGCCTGCGCCCAACTGCCCTTGGGAGCCGCCTCGGTTTGAGGGTCGGACTCATGATGCAGAAGCTTTCCCCACGTTCCCGCGAAGCGCGCCAGAAAACGGGCACGGTACATCCAGGCTTGCGCGCAGTTCTCCGCAGAACCCTCCATGAAAAATCGGCTCGCCACGGGCGAGGTGGTGTACTGGGCTTCTGATGGCTGGGCTGGTGGCACCGACCGCACGAGCAGGTCGAGTCCCCACAACAGATCGAGCCATATCGCAGTGCCCACTGGGTTCAACCCAAGTGTGCGTGCAAGATCATCGGCAGTTTTGGGTTTGTGCAGCAACGCGAACAGACGATGCTCGATGGCCTGGTCGACGGCTTGCGCCTGGATGGGTGCGGCTGCGATGTTCCAGAACGGTTGCAGGGCATGCGGGGTCGGGACGCTCATGTCATCGCCTCCCGGCAAGTGAGCGTGCGCCATGAGGCGCGGTGAATGTGTCGTTCATGCGGATACCCAAAGGAAAGAAGGAAGGAAAGAAGCGCAAGCCGCCTTCGGGTCACTATAATCATCCGTTGCGAATGACTATCATTCTTTATTTAGGCAATCCGGAGTCTTTCTTTGGCATTACGGTGCAAAGGGGTTACACATGACCTTCCGTCTTGAGGAAACAGACATGTCCGAACCGATACGCATCGGCCAGGGCATCTGGCTGCGATCACGACTGCCCGACGATCTCGGGGATTGCACGAACGACATGTGCCTGCTCGACGACGGACTGGCGCTTGCCTACGCCCACTACCGTCCCCGGCATGACCTGATGGAACATCGCTGCGTGCAAAGGCAGGACAATGTGCTCATCATCACGGTCGGATTGGAAGGTGAATCCAGCACCCTGGGCGTGAATGGCCAGCGCTTTGACTTCGTCGCGGGCCACAGCACCCTGGCAGCCTCTTCCACCGTGCGCGGTGCGAGGCGCTTCCCGGCGGGTCAGTCGATTCGCCAATTGCGCCTGATCGCCAGCGAAACGCTGCTCAGCCGCTATCGCCTTGAACATCTGCTCGATGGCATACGCCACGACCACAGCGCCATCAACATCCATTTCGGCCCAAGCGCCGTTGCAGTCCAGCGAATGGCCCTGTCGCTGGAGCATCTGCACCACCGCGATGCCGGCGTGCTCGATCTTCAGATCGCTGCACTAGGCCTGCTGGCCGAACAGACCCGGGCGTTCCAGACGCCCATCGTTGCAACCAGCGAACTGCGCGAGGACGATGAGGCACGTATGCTGCGTGCGCGCGACATCCTGATGAGCCAGTACGACAGGCAACTGACCATCCCGTATCTGTGCACGGCCGTCGGCGTCAATGAGTTCAAGCTCAAGCAGGGTTTTCGCAAGCTCTTCGGCACCAGCCCGCATCGCATGCTGGTCGACATCCGCATGAAGAAGGCCTGGGAACTACTGGAATCCGGCCTGCACGTTTCCAGCGTCGCCTACAGGATCGGCTACCAACATCTGTCCAGCTTCAGCGCGGCGTTCGAACGCCATTACGGACGCATGCCCAAGTCGGTGTCCAAGCCCTGCCATGCGCGGAAAATGCGGACGGCGGCAGCCCGAACCGCTTGCTGAATGCGGTGGAGTAAGCACTGTGGCTGGCGTAGCCACTGGCCAGCGCCCGATTGCCGCGACAGCGGCGGGGTGTCATGGTGGAATGAAAAAAGGCCCGTGGAGATCGCTCCACGAGCCCTTGGCAACCCGTTGAAAACCGGGTGCGTCAGTTACTGCACAGCATAGAGATAGACTTCGACGCGACGGTTCTGCGCACGCCCCTCGTTCGTGCCGTTGTCGGCAATCGGATCGTTCGCGCCACGCCCTTCCATCGTCATGCGCGCAGGCGCGACGCCTTGCTTGCCCAGGTAGTTGGTGACGCTGGTGGCGCGTTGCTGCGACAAGGTCTGGTTGACGGCGGCCGTACCGGTGCTGTCGGTATGTCCGACCGCCTTCACGCGCAGTTCGGGATGCTGCTGCAACGAACGTGCGACGCTGTCGAGCACGGGCAACAAGGCGGGTTTCAGGTCGGCACGACCGGTGTCGAACGATACGTTGCTGGGGATGTTCACCTTCAGGCTGCCATCAGGCATTTCGACGACATCGATACCCAGTGACGAGGCGCCCGAGGCCTGCACGTCGTCCTTGACGACCTTCCAGTTATAGCCTGCCACGCCTCCGGCGACGGCACCGATGCCCGCACCGATGGCGGCGCCCTTGCCCTTGCCGATCAGCGCACCGATGCCCGCACCCACGGCAGCGCCCGCTCCTGTTCCGACGGCGGTGTTGCGTTGCTGTGGCGTCGTGTTCGCACAACCAGCCAGCATAAAACCAGCAACCGTTACACATGCGAGCTGAGTGGTGATTCTTTTCATGTGGACTTCTCCCGATCTGTTGGCATGCCGCATCAATGCGACGAAAGCCGGCAAGCAAATAGCGGGCCTGGGGAAATTCCGGGAACTACGAGACCTGCAAGTCGAGCGTGGACGAAGCGCAGCCCGCGTGACACGGCCATTCGGCTGCATCACGCGGGCTGTACCTACGTATGTGACATGCCGGCGCACGGCGCAGACACTGGCCGCGCGCCAGACTGGCTTACTTCTTGACCGGGGTGACCGACGTCGCCAGGGTGTACTGATCGCGCCGACCTTCGTAGTTCAGGTCGTTGCGGAAAGCCCATATCGTGCTTTCGAAATGCAGCGGAATGAGCGGCACGTTGTCCAGCGCGATCTGTGTCGCTTTCTCAAGCCCGGCACGACGCTTGTCAGGATCGACTGTTCCGGCCGCCTCGAGATAGACCTTGTCGAATTCAGCGTTGGAGAAAGCCCCATAGTTGCTGGTTCCGATGCCCCTGGGCGCATCGGTAGAGGCCACCCACAACTGGAACAAGGCCGACGCCTCACCCGTCTCCGATGGCCAGCCCCCCATCGAGAAGCTGAAATCGCGTTTGGCACGCTTGGAGAAATAGATCGATGCCGTCATGGCGTCGACGTTGGTCTTGATGCCGATACGCGACAGATACTGAGCCACCGTCTGCGCGATCTGGCTGTCGTTCACGTAGCGATCGTTGGGCGAAGAAATGGCCATTTCAAAGCCATTCGGATAGCCCGCCTCGGCCAGCAGTTTTTTTGCACCTTCAGGGTCGTACTTGATCTCGGGGGCATTGGGCAAGGCGCCGAACATGCCGTCAGGCATGAACTGGTAAGCCGGCGTCGCCATGCCATCCATGATGCGTGCCGTGATGGCCTTGCGATCGATGGCCATCGAAATTGCCTTGCGTACGCGCAGATCCTGCAAGGGGTTCTTGCCATCGGCCGACTTCACCAGGGGGCTGGCATCACGACCGATATCGGGTTGGAAGAAAATCAGACGCGTGGACGGCGTCGCCACGAAGGACAGCTTGGGGCTGTCCTTGATGCGCCCCAGGTCCCGCGCAGCGGGGTTTTCGATCACATCGAAATCGCCCGACAGCAGTCCGGTCAGACGCGGGCCGGCGTTGGGCACAGGCACGAACCGGACTTCCGACCATGCCGGTTTGGGCCCCCAATAGCTATCGTTGCGGGTCAGCACCACGCCCGAACCCTTCACATAGGATTTGAGCAGGTAGGGGCCGGAGCCTACGTTGATGCGGCCGGTGTTGAAGTCGCCCGCGGTCGGCCACGGACCGGTGACGCCGCAGCCCTCTTTGGGATTGAACTTCAGGGGGCCATGTTCGACGATGCCGTTCCACAGGATGGGCAGCGAGCGCGCCATTTCGGCGGGCAGCAATGGCATCGGATCGTGTGTCTTGATGATCACGGTCAGCGGGTCAGGCGTTTGCACATCCGCAAAGCGCTTGGGTACTTCCGTGTAGGAGGCCGACACGTTGGTTTCGTTGTTCAACGTGCGGCAAATCGTGAACAGCACATCCTCGGAGGTGAACGTTGCACCGTTGGAGAATTTCACGTCCGGGCGCAGCTTGAATTCCCAGGTCCGATCATCCAGTGTCTTCCAGGACAATGCCAATGCCGGGATCAGATTCATCTGGGCATCGCGGGCAATGAGAGGACTGTAGATGTGCGAGGCCAACGCGTCGTTGGCCGTCATCTTGTGATAGTTAGGATCTGCCGATGTCGGCTCCGCAGACAGCGCGATGGTCAAGGACTGTGCAAAGCCCGCCGTGGCGGTCAATGCAATCCCCGCGGCGGTGACTGTGGTGGCGAGGGTCGCACTCAACTTCATTGGATACTCCGCAGTAGATGCCGGTCAATCGGCAAGCCGCCGATTATTGTTTTCTGCGTCATAGCCGTCAATCGGGGTTTGCGCCCCCATGTGCGACCCTGGCAGCGTCAGAAGCCCACGGGATGGCCGTCGCGACGCGCATCCGATGCCGCGAAATAACCGCCTTCCTGGCGATAGATCAACTGAGCGGAACCGAACTCCAGGCTGTCGGGGGGGGCCACCTCGACCTTGTGGCCGCGGCTGCGCAATGCCTCGACGACCGCAGGCGGCATGTGCGCTTCGACATTGACGACGGGGCCGGCTTCGACCCTGAAGCGCGGCGCGTCGCACATGTCCTGCGGATTCTGGCCAAATGCGCCGAGCCGCGTGACCATCTGCATATGGCCCTGCGCCTGCATGCTTCCCCCCATGACGCCAAACGACATGAGCGGCTTGCCTGCCCGCGTGACGAAACCGGGAATGATGGTGTGCAAAGGACGCTTGTTGGGTGCGACCTGGTTCGCATGCCCAGGGGTGAGAACAAAACCGCGCCCACGATTGTGCAGGGCGATGCCGGTATCGGGCACCACGACGCCTGAGCCGAACCCGTGGAAGTTCGACTGGATGAACGAAACCATCGTGCCTTTCGCGTCGGCCGCCGTCAGGTACACCGTGCCGCCCGTGCTGGGGCTGCCAGCGCTGGGCGTGGACGCCACGTCCATGCGGATCTCCTTGGCACGACCGGCCAGATACTCCGGATCAAGCAGCGCTGCGGCATCCACCTGCATGTGCGCCTCATCGGCAATGTGCTGGTGCAGGTCGGCAAAGCTCAGCTTCATGGCTTCGATGCAGACATGATAGTAGTCGGCACTGTCGCGTCCCATGCTGGCCAAGTCGAACTTCTCCAGCATGCCCAATGCGAGCAAGGCTGCAATACCCTGACCACTGGGCGGGATCTCGTGCAGGCGCAGATCGCCGAACGACTGCGAGATGGGCTGGACCCAGTCCGCCTTGTGATTGGCCAGGTCCTGCGCCGACAGTCCGCCACCGCCCTCTTTGGCGTAATCGGCGATGCGCTGGGCCAGTTCACCGCGATAGAAACTCTCGCCGCCCGAAGCGGCAATGGACTCCAACGTCCTGGCCTGGGCCTCGAACTTCCAGATCTCGCCGGCCACAGGCGTACGCCCGTCGATCATGAAGGCATCGGCATAGCCCGGCTGGTCGGCAAGCCTGGGCGCCTGCGTGGCCCATTGACGCGCCACGGTCGGCGAGACCGGAAAGCCGTTGCGTGCATATTCGATGGCGGGCTCGAAGAGTTTGGCAAATGGCAGGACGCCAAAACGGTCGGACAACGCTTTCCAGCCCGACACCGCACCAGGCACGGTGACCGTGCCCCAACCCAGGGCAGGAATGGCATCGTGGCCGGCGAAGAATTCCGGCGTCCATGCGGCGGGAGAGCGTCCACACGCGTTCAGGCCGTACAGTTCGCCCTCGTGCCATACCAGCGCGAACATGTCGCCGCCGATGCCGTTCATGACAGGCTCCACGACCGTCAGCGTGATGGCCGTTGCGATGGCTGCATCCACTGCGTTGCCTCCTGCCAGCATCATGCGCACACCGGCCTGGGCGGCGAGCGGCTGCGTCGTGCTGACCACGTTGGCTGCCAGCAACGGCATCTTGCGCGAGGGATAGTTCAGGGAGCAATCAAGAGGTTTGGTCATGGAAGCAATCGTCACGGAAATGGAAGGTCGATCTTACAGGAGGCTGTGCGGGTGATCCAAATCCCGCGCAGCCTCTTGGTCTACAGTAGAGGTCTGCCAACAGTTCGAATGAAAGGGCCAGTCATGAAAGTGTGCGTCATCGGAGCGGGCGTTGTCGGGGTGACATCAGCCTATCTACTCGCCCGCGATGGGCACGACGTCACCCTGCTGGACAGCCGCAAGCAAGCCGGCGAACACTCCAGCTTTGCCAATGGCGGGCAGCTCAGCTACAGCTATGTCGCACCGCTGGCCGCACCCGACGTCTGGACCAACCTGCCCGCGTGGTTGTGCAAAAAGGATTCGCCCTTGCGCATGACGCCGCGGCTCGACGTGCAGCAATGGCGCTGGAGCCTGGCGTTCGCGCGGGCAAGCAACGCCGCCAGTGCACGCACGTCCACCGCGCAGATGCTGACACTGTCCTACTTGAGCCGCGATGAACTGAATCGACTGCTCGCCCACACGCCCGTCGATTTCCATCACGTCACCAACGGCAAGCTGATCGTCTATCGCGACCCGGCCAAAATCCGGCGGGCACGCGAGCTGGTGCAATATCAATCGGCCCACGGCACCAGCCAGCAGGTGCTGGACGCGCACGAGACGCTCGCCGTGGAACCGGCCATCAGCGCCATGAAAGATGCTCTGGCAGGCGCGGTCTACACTCCCGACGAAGAGGCTGGCGATTGCCACGCCTTCACCTCGGGCCTGTTCGAGCGCTTTCTGTCCTTGCCTGGCGCCCGCGCCGAAATGGGCCACGCCGTGGTTGGGCTCAAACGCGAGGGCCGTCACATTGTCGCCGCGCAGACCAGCCGCGGCGACATCACCGCCGATGCC
>JAEYZR010000190.1 GCA_023427945.1 Pseudomonadota bacterium
GTGTGCAGGAGAAGGATACTGAACTGTCAGGCCTGCGTGAGCAGTTGGCGTTCTACGAGCAGTTGCTGCCCTCCGGGCCACCGGGTACGGTCAGCATCCGTGGCTTCGAACTCACTGCGTCGCCCGATTTCTTGCGTTATCGTGTGTTGCTCATGCGCAGTGGTCGCCCGGCGGGTGATGCCTTCAAGGGCAGCCTGCAGTTTGTGGCCGAGGGCATGCAGGATGGTGAGCTGCGCACGTTGACGCTGGAGCCTCTTGTGGTCTCTGCTACGCCCACGTCAGGCGATGCGCCTGATGACAGGCAAGATCAGAATGGGCCTGGCCGCAATGGCGATCAGGCGCCGGGAGGGAACCAAGAGCCGGCCGGGCAGTCTGATATTGACAGGCGTGCCCAGGCAGAAGCGCAGCGCCAGCCAGGGCAGGGCTCGCCTGCGGTGGGCGATGCCGCGGCGCAGGCGCCGGATACGGGAAACACTCTGGCGGTGGAGTTCGGGCAATATCAGCGCAGCCAGGGGTTGTTGGCCATTCCCGCGGGCTTTCAGGTGCGCTCTGTGACGCTCAACGTGCTCGAAGGAAGCGTTGTGCGCGCCAGTCGACAGATAGAACCCACTCCTTAGGACTTGCCGTCGCTTCGGGTTTGTATTTCTCGCCCGTTGGGCTATATTGAAGGTATACAGGGCGCTATTGCGCCCGAATTGCATGGCGTTTGACGCCAGGAGTCTAGAAATGAATGCACTGACCGAATCCGTTGACCTGCAAGCCCCGCCTGCCCCGCTGGTGTTCACCGACGCTGCCGCTGCAAAGGTGAAGGATCTGTTGATCGAAGAAGGTAATCCCGACCTGAAGTTGCGCGTCTTCGTGCAGGGTGGCGGATGTTCCGGTTTTCAGTATGGTTTCACTTTTGACGAAGTCATCAATGAAGACGACACGGCACTGGATAAAGACGGCGTACAGTTGCTGGTCGATCCGATGAGCTTCCAGTATCTTGTGGGCGCCGAGATCGACTACAAGGAAGATATCGAGGGCGCTCAGTTCGTCATTCGTAATCCCAACGCCAGCACCACGTGTGGCTGCGGATCGTCCTTTTCGGTCTGATCTGCGCGCAGGCCGGAGTGCAGCGGTCGAACGTTCGCGCCTCGGGCCGAATGTTGCTGTTTAATATTGCTGCTTTCGGTGGGGCATTCACGCCCTCGATCGAACGTTCAGATCTTTCGGTCAGGGGCGCAGATCTTCTTGGTCAGGGGCGCACATAGCGCATCCAGCTTCTGTGGGTCTGCCTACGCGGGTGTATAGCGCCCAAGAATACGCAGGCCGCGTGCGCCTGTGACCTCCGGGCGATTGCCTGGCAGATGCGCGCAATGGGCATAGGCCAACCAGGCGAAAGCATAGGCCTCCAAGGATTGTGCCGGCACGCCCAGTGCGTCGGTCGGTGCCGCTGCCACGCCAACGGCCTGTTCAATGTGTCGCATGAGCGTCGGATTGAAGGCGCCACCTCCTGCTACCCATACACCCCCTGCCGGATGGCTTGCCCATCGGGTGATGGCCTGTGCCACCGTTCTGGCGGTGAACATCGATAGCGTGGCCTGCACGTCTGCCGGACTGGGTGATGTGCCGGGGTTCTGCTCGCCATAGGCTGTCAGTCGCGCAAGCAACCAGGGCATGTTGAACAGGTCGCGCCCCGTCGATTTCGGAGGGGCCGTGTTCAGCCAGGGTTCGCTTTCCAGCAGGAACGCCAGCAATTCCGGGTGGCATGTACCGCTGGCGGCCCATTCGCCGTTGTGGTCATAGGGGCGGCTCAGGTGGTGTGCGCACCAGCCGTCCAGCAATACATTGGCTGGCCCCGTATCAAAACCCGTCACAGGGCCGCCTGGCGTCAATACGGTGATATTGGCAATGCCGCCCAGGTTCAGAATGACGCGCGTCTCGTTTGTGCTGAACAGGGCGGCATGGAAGGCGGGCACCAGAGGTGCGCCCTGACCGCCAGCCGCCACGTCGCGACTGCGAAAGTCGGAAACCACGGCAATGCCGGTCAGTTCGGCCAGCCGGGCAGGGGCGTCGAGCTGCAGGGTGTAGCCCAGCTCAGGGCGATGGCGCACGGTCTGGCCGTGGGACCCGATGGCGACAATGTCGCCCGGAGAGAGCGAGGCCGCGCTCAGGACCTGTCGGACCGCTTGTGCGTAGACGTCCGCCAGTTCATTTGCCGCCAGTGCGGCATGATGCAATTCGTCGTGAGCCGGGCTGTTCAGCCCAAGCAGGCTTGTGCGCAGGGCCAGGGGCATGTCCACCGATGCCGTCGCCAGGAATTCTGCCGGGGCACCGCTTGCGAAACGAGCGAGAACGGCATCGGCGCCGTCCGTGCTGGTTCCCGACATGAGTCCAATGTAGAGTCCATCAGCGGTCTGTGGATGCATGCGGGACACCAGGGCCGCCCTCGGACGTGCTTTGCTTCTAGCGCGACGCGACGTTTGTCATCGCGTCGGACAGCGTGGTCTGCAACTGCGTGAGCATGGCGATCTGCTGCTTGTACGGTTGGACCGCCGCTTCGAACCTGCGCATTTCGGCGTCGTCCTGTGTGCGCGCTATGGGCAGATCGGCAGCCAGCGGATCGACCGGTTGGCCGGCAACCCGGAACTCATAGTGCAGATGCGGCCCGGTGGCCCAGCCGGTCTGGCCTACGTAACCGAGCAACTCGCCCTGGGCAACACGGGTGCCTTTGCGAACGCCTTCGGCGATCCGGCTCTGGTGGGCATAGAGCGTGCTGTATTTGTCCGAGTGCTTGACGATGACTACGTTACCGTAGCCGCTCTGGGTGCCGGCAAATTCGACCACCCCGTCAGCCGTACTGTGGATCGGTGTACCTGTGGGTGCAGCGTAGTCCACCCCTTTGTGTCCCATCCAGCGACCGTGGATGGGATGCTGGCGCATGCCGAACGTCGAGCTGATGCGCGAAAATTTAAGCGCGGTGCGCAGGAACGTACCCCGCAGGTTGGTACCTTCGAAGTCGTAGTAGGCGCCGCGGCCCTTGCCCTCGAACCAGACCGCGTCGTGCTTTTTGCCCTGGTTGATGAACTCTACCGCGAGCAGGCGGCCGGAACCTGCGAATCTGCCCTGATGGCTGCGGGTTTCGTAGACGACACGGAATTGATCGCCCTGGCGCAGGTCGCGCAGGAAATCGATCTTGGCGCTCAGGACGTCGGCCATCTGAAGCGTGATGCCGTCCGGTATGCCCGCTGCGTCGGTGGCGCCAAAGAGCGAGGACTGGATGGTGCCCACGGCGACGCGAACTTCGCGGTTGGTGTTTTCCGTCAGTTCCTGGGCGACATAGCCAGTGCCTTCCGGACGGACTTCCAGCATCTTGGTGACGACTTCACCGTCGGTCTCGCTGCCGGGCGTGTGCACATAACGCAGCCAGGCGAGCTTGCCACTGTCATCGGTGGCCGCCTGGAGCGAACGCCCGGGGTACAACTTATAGATACTGCGCGCGCTCGGGTCGTGCGTGAGGAACGACTGCAGGCCAGGGGCGTCCAGATCCAGGCGCTGCAATACGGCTGCCAGGGTGTCGCCACGGCGGATGCGGGTTTCGTTGATGTAGCTTGCGGCAGGTGTTTCGCTGACCTGATAGTTGGTCTGGTCAAACGGAAGAATGCTTTCGACCTGGGTTTGCGGGGGCAGGGCCAGGTGATCGGGTTGCTGCACCATGCCGATGGCGGCCGCTGCGCCAAACAGGCCTACTGCGGCGACCGCTGCAATTTTGGTCAGAGAGCGTGCCCGACGCGGCGGTGGCGCGGCCAATCTGTCCAGATCAGGAAAAATTGCGCGTTTGGTCGGGTCAGGGAGCCCACGTGTCATCGAGTAGAAAACCTTTGATGGCACAAGGGGGGCGGAGCGGTGACGCCCAGGTAGCCCGGCCCTTGCTATGATTGAGGCTGTATCCTATACGATTTACTAAGTGTAAAAAAGACATTTTTGACCTGGGTTCGTAATAATTATGGTCAGATCAGTAGTTTTTACATGCTATTAGGGCGTTTTGCCCTATGCGGAAGCCACTCATGTCGCAGTCAGAATTACAAGTCACCCCTGAAGTTCAGGCCGATCTGGATGTTGCACGCCGTGGTTGCGACGAATTGTTAGTCGAATCAGAGTTCGCCAGAAAGCTCGCCCGCAGCCGCTCCACAGGCGTGCCCCTGCGAATCAAGCTGGGCCTGGATCCCACGGCCCCCGACATCCATCTTGGCCACACCGTCGTCTTGAACAAGATGCGGCAGTTGCAGGATCTCGGGCACACGGTCATTTTCCTGATCGGTGACTTCACCTCCATGATTGGCGACCCCAGCGGCCGCAATTCGACCCGCCCGCCGCTCACGCGCGAGCAGATCACGTTCAACGCCGAGACTTATTACGCGCAGGCCAGCCTGGTGCTGGATCCTGCCCGTACCGAGGTGCGCTACAACTCGGAATGGTGTGACCCCCTGGGTTCGCGCGGCCTGATTCAGCTGGCTTCGCGATATACCGTGGCCCGCATGATGGAGCGCGATGATTTCACCAAGCGCTTCAAGGGCGGCATCCCGATCTCCGTACATGAGTTCCTGTACCCGCTGCTTCAGGGATACGACTCGGTTGCGTTGAAGTCTGATCTGGAGCTAGGTGGAACGGATCAGAAGTTCAATCTGCTGGTCGGGCGTGAGTTGCAGAAAGAGTATGCCCAGGAAGCCCAGTGCGTGCTGACCATGCCTTTGCTGGAAGGATTGGACGGCGTGGAAAAAATGTCCAAGTCCAAGGGCAACTATATTGGTATCTCGGAATCGCCGGACAACATGTTCGGTAAGTTGATGTCCATTTCGGACACGCTGATGTGGCGTTATTTCGAGCTGCTTTCATTCAAGTCCCTGGCCGACATTGCAAATTTGCGTGAAGAAATTGAAGGCGGACGCAACCCGCGCGATGCCAAGGTGATGTTGGCGCAGGAAATCATCACGCGCTTCCACACGGCGCAGGACGCCGAACAGGCGCTTGCCAATTTCGAGGCGCGCTTTCGCGATGGCGCGTTGCCCGACGATCTGCCCGAAGTCCAGGTGGGGCCGGGTCCCCTGGGCATTCTGAAGTTGCTGCGCGAAGCCGGGCTGGTCAGCTCGGGGGCCGAGGCACAGCGCAACGTCGAGCAGGGTGGCGTGAAAGTCGATGGCCAGAAGGTGGAAGACAAATCGTTGCAACTGAATAGTGGCATCTATGTGGTGCAGGTAGGTAAACGCCGCTATGCCCGTGTTACCGTCAAGTGAACCGGATTGCATCTCTTTCAGTAGGAGACAAGATGAAGCTCGCAAGCCTGACATTCGCCGACAACGAGGCGATCCCGCACCGCTATGCCTTTGCCCGGATTGATCCCAATTCGCACGTGACGCTGGCGGAAAATCTGAATCCTCAGTTCTCCTGGGATGATGTGCCCGACGGTACGCAATCGTTCGTGCTGCTCGCCCACGACCCTGACGTGCCCAGCCAGCCCGACGATGTCAACCAGGAGGGGCGGGAGCTGCCGGAAGATCTGCCCCGTATGGATTTTTATCATTGGGTGCTGATCGATCTGCCGGCAGCGCTCCGGGACATCGAGGAAGGCGCTTTTTCCAGCGGCGTGACACCGCGGGGCAAGGGCGGCCCGCTTGCGCCCAACAATGTGCGCCAAGGGGTGAATGATTACACCAAGTGGTTTGCCGCCGACCACGACATGAGCGGCGAGTACTTCGGCTATGACGGCCCCTGCCCGCCATGGAACGATAAGCGTATCCACCGTTACATCTTCACGCTGTATGCGCTGAGTGTCCCTACGCTGGACGTCAAAGGCACTTTCACAGGCCAGGATGTCCTGCAGGCCATGCAGGGCAAGGTGCTCGCGCAGGCCAGCGTGAGTGGCACCTATACGCTCAATCAGGCGCTGGCCCCCAAGAAGATCGGTCCGACCTCGGCCAGATTTTTCGCAAGGTCGGGCAGGCTTGTGTGAAGGGCGCTCACCAAACGGTTGAGCGCCCTTTGTCATCTTGGGCGAATTGGCCATTTATGTGGAAATTCCCTGACGTTTGCCTCACTTGCACGCGGATTGACCAGCGGGGCCGGTTAAACTAAGGAGATTCGACATCAACCTTTGCTCCAGGACCTCAAATGTTCGACCGCACCCGCACGCTTGACAAAGTGGATCCCGCCGTCTGGGACGCCATCCAGAAGGAAAATCTTCGCCAGGAACAGCACATCGAGCTGATTGCTTCGGAAAACTACGCCAGCCCGGCCGTCATGCAGGCCCAGGGCACGCAGCTGACCAACAAGTACGCTGAAGGCTATCCCGGTAAACGGTATTACGGCGGTTGCGAGTACGTAGACGTCGTGGAGCAACTGGCCATCGACCGCCTGAAGGAAATCTTCGGCGCCGAAGCGGCAAACGTACAGCCGAACTCGGGTTCGCAGGCCAACCAGGGTGTGTACATGGCCGTGCTCAAGCCGGGCGATACCGTCCTGGGCATGAGCCTGGCCGAAGGCGGTCACCTCACGCACGGTGCTTCGGTCAACGCCTCGGGCAAGCTCTACAACTTCAAGTCCTACGGCCTGGATGCCGACGAAGTGCTCGACTATGGTCAGGTCGAGGCATTGGCCCAGGAACACAAGCCCAAGCTGATCGTTGCAGGTGCATCAGCCTATTCGCTGCGCATCGACTTCGAGCGCATGGCGCGTATCGCACATGACAACGGTGCCCTGTTCATGGTGGACATCGCCCACTACGCCGGTCTGGTGGCGGGTGGCGCCTATCCCAACCCCGTGCCTTTCGCCGATTTCGTCACCTCCACGACGCACAAGTCGCTGCGCGGCCCGCGTGGTGGCGTCATCATGATGAAGGCGGAGTACGAAAAGGCCATCAACTCGGCCATCTTCCCCGGCATCCAGGGCGGCCCGCTCATGCACGTCATCGCCGGCAAGGCCGTGGCCTTCAAGGAAGCGCAGGAGCCCGCGTTCAAGGAGCACGCAGCGCAGGTCGTGGCCAACGCACGTGTGCTTGCCGAGACGCTGGTCAGCCGCGGTGTGCGCATCGTGTCCGGCCGCACCGAAAGCCATGTCATGCTGGTCGACCTGCGTGCCAAGCAGATCACGGGCAAGGAAGCCGAGGCCGTGCTGGGTGAGGCGCACATCACCGTGAACAAGAACGCCATCCCGAACGACCCGGAAAAACCCTTCGTCACCAGCGGCATCCGCCTGGGAACCCCGGCCATCACGACGCGTGGTTTCAAGGAAGAAGAAACCCGCAAGACGGCACACCTGATTGCCGACGTGCTGGACAATCCGCGCGACGAGGCGAACATTGCCAAGGTGCGCGAGCAGGTCAATGCGCTTACGGCATCGCTGCCGGTCTATCGCTGAGGCCATCATGTCGGCGACCTGCTTTCGTCTGTTCGATCTCGGGGGCGGCACATGAAGTGCCCTTTCTGCGGACACGTCGACACTCAGGTCGTCGATAGTCGGGTCTCGGAAGAGGGCGACACCATACGTCGCCGCCGCCGTTGCCACGACTGCGAGCGGCGTTTCACCACCTACGAGCGCGTCGAACTGACGTTGCCTGTGGTGGTCAAGCGCAATGGCAGCCGCAGCGATTTTTCATCGGCCAAGTTGCGCGCCAGCCTGGCTCTGGCCTTGCGCAAGCGACCCGTCGGTACCGATGCGGTCGATGCTGCCGTTCAGCGCATCGAAGAGGCCCTGTTGTCCAGCGGCATGCGTGAAGTGCCTTCGGGTCAGCTGGGTGAGCTGGTCATGAACGAACTCAAGAAACTGGACAAGGTCGCCTACGTGCGTTTTGCCTCTGTCTACAAGAGTTTCGAAGACATCGGCGAATTCGTCGAAGCCATCCGGGAAATGCAGGGCCCACTCTTACCGCCGCGCCGTGACTGATTCCGCGCCTTCCGATCGGCCCGCCTCGTGTTGCGATGGCCAAGGTGTCGTGGCTGCGGGGCAGATGGCGCACGACGAGCATTGGATGAACGAGGCACTGGCGCAGGCTGCCAGCGTGCTTTATGTCACGACGCCCAATCCCCGCGTCGGCAGCGTGATCGTGCGTGACGAACGTGTACTGGGGCGCGGCGCGACACAACCCCCGGGCGGCCCGCATGCAGAAATCATGGCCTTGCGCGATGCGCAGGCCAACGGCCACGATGTTCGCGGTGCAACGATCTACGTCACGCTGGAACCCTGCAGCCATTTTGGGCGCACACCGCCTTGCGTCGATGCACTGATCGCCGCCGGCGTGGGGCGTGTGGTGGTGGCGATGGGTGATCCCAATCCCCAGGTCGCAGGCCAGGGATATGCGCGCCTGGCGGCTGCTGGCATCCAGGTGACGCGCGGGGTGTGTGCAGTGCAGGCCCTCGCGTTGAATGTCGGGTTCGTGTCGCGCATGCATCGCGGCAGGCCCTGGGTGTGGGCCAAGATGGCGGCCTCGCTCGATGGGCGCAGCGCTTTGCACAACGGCGTTTCACAATGGATCACCGGTCCGGCTGCGCGTGCCGATGGGCATCACTGGCGGGCACGTGCCTGCGTGGTGCTGACAGGGATGGGCACCATCCTGAAGGACGATCCGCAGCTCAATGTGCGTGCCGTACAGACGCCGCGCCAACCTCGCAAGGCGCTGATCGACGGTACGCTGTCCGTTTCGCCATCGGCCAGAATCTTCGATGGCAGCGAAGTGATCGTGTTCACCTGCACCGACCTTCCCGATCGTGCGCAGGCCCTGGCGAAGGTCAATGCACGGGTGGTCGTGCTGCCGGCCGAGGCCCAGGCGGGGCGCGTGGATCTTCCCGCCGTCATGCGGTGGTTGGCGCATGAGGGTGTGAACGAGGTTCACGTCGAGGCAGGGGCAGGGCTTACCGGTGCGTTGATTGCTGCAGGGCAGATCGACGAACTGTTGCTGTATGTCGCGCCGGTGCTGTTGGGTGACGCGCTGGGCATGGCGCGCCTGCCCATGCTGGAACACCTGGACGACGTGCAACGCTACAGCTTCAACGATGTTGCGCAGGTGGGCGAAGATGTTCGCCTGCGGGCGCGTGTCGCTTCCAGTTGGGGCGCTCTAGTAGACTGCGTCAATCAGATTTAGCAGAGGTTTTTATGTTCACAGGTATTGTGGCCGACGTCGGCCGTATCGTGCAGACCCGCCCCTTGATTGCTGACGACGAACAGGGCGGCATGCGGCTGGTCGTCCAGACGGACCGGCTGGATTTGAGCAACGTGGCGCTGGGCGACTCGATCTCCATTCAAGGTGCCTGCATGACGGTCGTGGCGCTTGCGGACAACCGTTTTGAGGTCGACGTGTCACGTGAAAGTCTGACCCTGACGGCAGGCCTGGACCAGGAAGGGGAAGTGAACCTGGAGAAGGCGCTGCGCATGGGCGATCCGCTTGGCGGACACATTGTGTCGGGCCATGTGGACGGCCTGGGCAAGGTGTTGCGATTCGATCCCGTCGGCGAGTCTTATACGCTGGTCATTCTTGCCCCACCTTCGTTGGGCCGGTATCTGGCCTACAAGGGGTCGATCACGGTGAACGGCGTAAGCCTGACCGTGAACAGCGTGGATGACGTGTCCGACGGTACCGAGATCAGCATCAACATCATTCCGCATACGCAGCAGGTGACCACACTGCGTCACCTCGTGGCCGGCAGCCGGGTGAATCTGGAGATCGACACGATTGCGCGATATGTGGAGCGGATGGTGAACAGTGGAGGCGGCAAGGGCGAAGGGGCGATTGCCGCGCTGTAGGACTGCAGGTACTCCGGGCGATCACCGGCGCCGTGGCAGGCGAGTACGCTGTAGGGTTGTGTGTGTCAGGGGCAGCTTGCCATACCTGTAGGGTTGCATGGCTGTAGTGGGTAGTCCAGTCGCATCCTGATCGGGATTTTTCGGCAGACATTTATCGAATCTGCTAGAATCGCGGACTTGCCTTGGATGTCGTAACGTTCGCGTAGCGATATTTTCCCAGGGAAATTGAATCAGGACAGGTGGCCGAGCGGTTGAAGGCGCACGCCTGGAAAGCGTGTATACGTGAATAACGTATCGGGGGTTCGAATCCCCCTCTGTCCGCCAAGTATTTATGCAAAAGCTGGAAAGCTGAAGTTCTTTTAACTTTTCAGGATTCTGCTCTCGAAGTAACGACCGAAGGCCGCTCACTCAAGTGAGCGGCTTTTTGCTTTTCCTGCGGTTTGATCGGTGTCGTGCCGCGACCGCACGCCACGATCTCATCCCATCCACCTCTTCCACATACAGACGTTTGACAGCACATCTCTTCATGGCATTTCGGTGAAGCATTTCATTTTAAATGTGTTGATTGTTGAAACCTCCCAGGAATGGTGATAAATTTCCGCAAATAACGTTTCATCAGGAATGAGGCAAATGACTGCGGCAACTCTGCATATCGATGGCTTGCCCCCCACGGGGCAACTAATAAACGGACAGTGGGTGGGGGGCGAATCCCGCTTCACCGTCGAAGACAAATTCAGTGGTCGACCCATCGCCGAGGTCGCCTGCGCGACGCGCGAACAGGTCGCCCAGGCCGTGCGCATTGCCAAGGCTGCAGTCGATGGTGGCCCGCCGCCACCGCATGATCGCGCCCAGGTATTGCGGCGCGCTGCCGTGTTGATCGAGTCCTACCGGCAGCGTCTGGTCGACGTCATGGTGGCCGAGGCTGGCTTTACCATCGTTGACGCCAACGGAGAGATCGATCGTGCCGCTGTGACACTGAGCCTGTCTGCAGATGAGGCGCTGCGCCTGGTGGGCGAGGTCATTCCGTTCGCAGCGAGTCCGGGGGCGCACCGTCGGCTGGGGTTTACTCAGCGATTCCCGATTGGTGTCGTCTGTGCAATTACGCCTTTCAACGCACCGCTGAATACGGTGCTGCACAAGGTTGCACCCGCGTATGCCGCCGGCAATTCGGTCGTGCTCAAGCCGTCGGCCTTCACGCCATTGACGAGTGCCTTGCTTGCGGAAGTACTGCTGGAGTCGGGCATGCCGCCGGCCTTCCTCTCCGTGCTGCAGGGCGAGGGCGATACCGTGGGCACATGGCTGCTGCAAGAGCAGGACATCGCGTTCTATACCTTTACCGGCAGCACGCGAGTGGGCCGCATCATTCAGCAGGCCGCGGGTCTGCGCCGCACGCAAATGGAACTGGGCAGCATCGCCAGCACGATCGTGTGCGCAGATGCCGACCTGGAGCGCGCCATTCCGAAGATCGCGAATGCCGGGCTGCGCAAGGCCGGTCAGGTCTGCACCTCCGTGCAGCGGCTGTACGTGCATCGCGACATCGCCGAGGAAGTCGGGCAGCGTCTGGTTGCCTTCGCGGCGACACTGAAGGCCGGTGATCCGCGCGATCCTGCCACCAAGGTGGGTCCATTGATCAGCGAGCAGTCCGCAATGCGTGCGGAGAGCTGGTTGCGTGAAGCCGAGCAGGGCGGAGCCAAGGTGCTGTGCGGTGGCCAGCGTGAGCGATCTGTCATTACACCCGCAATTGTCACGCAGGCGCCCGATGGTGGCCGGGTGTGGTGCCAGGAAGCGTTCGCGCCGTTGTTGGCGTTGCGGCCGTTCGATGACTTCGACGATGCCATTCGCGACGCGAACTCTACGCCTTATGGGTTGTCGGCCGGGGTATTCACGCAGGACATCGACCGCGCCTTGCAGGCCGCCTCAACGTTGCGTTTCGGGACGGTGCAGATCAACGAAACTTCAAGCGCGCGCTCTGATGTGATGCCGTTTGGCGGGGTGAAAGATAGCGGTTTTGGCAAGGAAGGTCCGGCCTACGCCATCCGTGAAATGACCGAAGAGCGCCTCGTGGTCTTCAACCCCTGAAGCCAGCAAACGCACGGGGGCCAGGCACCGTTCGACGTCGATAGCGTCCGTCGAACGGATCTGCCGCGAGGCCGGGATAGCAACGATCAAGCGCTCGCCGCGCAGTGACACACGAAAGGACCATCATGGCAGTTTCTGAAATCAGCACGTTTTTTTGCCCGACCCGTCTCTACATGGGTATCGGAGCACACCGCAAGCTTGGTGACCTGCTGAAGGCGCAGAAATGCGAGCGACTGTTTGTCGTCATCGATGGCGCGCTGCTGGCCGGCGAGTTCTATAGCAACGTTCGTGCGATGCTGGACGACCTGGGCATTGCCGTGGCCAGCTACTCGGAGATCGAACCTGATCCCAGCGCCGTGACTGTTGAGCGCGCCTTCGCAGCCTGTCAGGCACACCAGGCCAACGCGCTGTTGGCCGTGGGCGGTGGCAGCGCCATGGATGTGGCCAAGGCGGTCGGTATTCTGGCCACGAATGGCGGACGTATCCATGACTATGAAGGAATCGAAAAATTCCAGACGCCGCCGTTGCCGCTGATCGCCATTCCCACGACGGCGGGGACTGGTTCAGAGGTATCGGGATCCTGCGTGATCACGGACACCGAAAAGAACCTGAAGATGTCGATTCGCCATGCCGCGCTCAATCCGGCGCGATTCGCCATCCTTGATCCGCTCGCTTTGCGCACGTTGCCCGCGCACGTGGCTGCGCACTCCGGGATGGATGCTTTCGTGCATGCATTCGAGTCGTATATCTCGCGCCAGGCCAATCCCGTGACCGACGCCATCAACATCGAGGCCATCGAGCTGATCGCGGCCAATATCCGGCAGTTCGTCGCCAACCGCGACAACCTGGAGGCTGGACTCAATATGTTGGTCGGCTCGGCACTGGCGGGCATCACATTTGGTCAAACAGGGCTGGGCAACGTGCACTGCATGGCACGTTTTGTAGGTGCCTATTGGCATTTGTCCCATGGCCTGTCCAACGCGGTGTGCCTGCCTCACGTGGCGCGTTTCAATCTATCGGCCAATCCACGCAAGTTCGCGCGCGTCGCCGCTGCGATGGATCGCCCGGTACGCGGCCTTGCAGAGATGGATGCTGCCCGTCTGGCGATCGATGCGATCGAGGCGTTGTGCCGCGACCTGGCCATACCGGCCCGTCTGCGCGATGTCGGCGCCACCGAAGACAAATTCGATGAAATCGCCGAGCTGTGCACGCAGGCCAACTACAACCGCTGGAATCCGCGCACGACAAGCACGGCGGATTTCCGTGCACTGTTTGCCCAGGCGTACTGAATACCTGAAAGACTGACCGAAACGCAGGGCCATGAAGCGGCAGGTTCGCTTCGTGTATTTAGAACAACCATAACTTGATTATGGCCAATCGAGAGATTTTGAGGAGACGACATGAAACAGAAGCTTAGTGGTCTGGTGGTTGCATGCATGATTGCCGCGGTGCCCGGTGTGGCCGCTGCAAACTGTGAAATCAAACTGGGCGCGACCGGTCCGTTATCTGGCGCGGCTACGCAGTGGGGCCTGGCGATCAAGGGGGCGGCCGACTTTGTTGCCGCTGAGGCAAACGCCAAAGGTGGCGTGAAGGTGGGAAGTGAAACGTGCCAGCTTCGTGTCGTGGCGATCGATGCGAAGTACACCGCAGAAGGCGCGGCTGCTGCAGCAAACAACTTCGTGAGCCAAGGGGTCAAGTTCATCCTCGGGCCGATGGGTTCGCCCGAGGTCACCGGCATGAAGCCCATTGCGACGCGCAACAAAATGCTCATGATGAGCGACAGTTATGCGCGCGACGCCATCGGCCCGCGCTGGCCCCTGACCTTCCACGTCGGCCCCGGCCCGGCTGCCTGGGCTGATCCGCTCGTCAAGCATGCCAAGATGACCTTTGGCATCAAGAATGCACTGACGATTGCACCGAACGACCAGGCCGGCACCGATGTGGCCGAGGTGGTGGCAGGTGTGTATGAAAAGAATGGTGTGCCGACCAAGCTTGAGTACTACCAGCGCGGAACCACCAACTTTGCGCCTATTGTCACGCGCATCATGGCTGCGAATCCCGACTCGGTCGACACCGTGTCGACGCCACCCGGTGACGCCGGTATTTTGGTCAAGCAGTTGCGCCAGGCTGGTTACAAGGGTGTGATCGGCCGCCTTGGTGGTCCAGGCACCGCCGAGATATCGCGTATTGCCGGTGGCATGGATGTGCTGCGCGATTTCTATTGGTTCGAGCCTGTTTTCATTGACGAAAACGTCAAGCAACTGCAGGGCAGCTACAAGACGCTGTTGAAGTCGGAGCCCCCCGAGAACAACTTCTTCTATCTGTTTGTCGCCGGTGGTCGCGCGTTGGTGCAGGCGATAGAGAATGCGGGTACCTACACCGATGCGGAGAAGGTTGCCGAAGCGATGCGCAAGATGGAGGTGGTCGACGCCAACCTGGGCCAGGGCAAGTGGATCGGCCAGGCGACCTATAAGATCAATCAGGAGTTGTCACTGCCGTTCGGTATCGGAACGATTCGTGATGGCAAAGAGCTGCCGGTCATCCGGGTCGAAGCTCCTGTTGATAATTAATCCGCAGGACGAGGGGCGAGATCGTGGAAAGCTTTATTTCTGCAGGCCTGATAGGGCTCGCACTTGGCGCTCAGTATGCACTCCTGGCCTTGGGATTCACGCTGATTTTTGGCATCCTGGGCGTGGTGAACTTTGCCCATGGGGGGTTCTATCTTTTGGGGGGGTACACGGCATACGTATGCGTGTCCTCGTTCGCAATACCGTATCCCCTCGCGGTCGTATGTGCCGCGCTGGTCACTGCGGCATTGGGCTACCTCTTCGAACTCTTGCTCCTCGAGCGGGTGATCGACAATCACCTCGCAACACTGGTCCTGACACTGGGACTGTATCTGGTGATCTGTACGGCCGTGGTCGTGGTGTTCGGGCCGGATGCACCCCTGTTCCAGTTCCCCGTCAACGACGTCCTGCACTTCGGCGGCGTGTATCTGCCACTGTCCAACCTGATCGTGTTTGCGATCTGCTTTGCTGCCATCGGAGTGACTTACGCGTTGTTGTACCGCACGAACTTCGGCCGCAGCCTGCGCGCGTTGTCCGAGGATCGTACGGTGGCGATAGCCTTGGGCATTCGAGCCAGACTGATGTTTCCTCTGGCATTTGCACTGGCCACGGGTCTGGCGGGAATGACGGGGGCGCTGGTCACCCCCATCCTGTCGCTCACGCCCCATGTCGGCGACCCGGTGCTGGCGGCTTCGTTTCTGGTGGTCATTCTGGGTGGGCTGGGTAGCCTTGGCGGGGCGACCATCGCAGCCTTTCTCGTCGGACTGGTCGAAGCCTATTCAGCGGTCTATCTTGGTGGATCCAAGGGGGCGTTGATGCTGTTCGTGCTGGTGCTGATCGTCTTGCTCGTGAAGCCGACCGGCCTCATGGGTGTCCCGACTCGTCGAGCCTGATGCCATGAAAAAACATAATCTGATAAGTCGTATTGGAGGGGCGGAGCTGATCGCGCTGGCGGTGATGGCATTCGGGCTGACATTGCCTGGTCTCATTACCGACGCCGCAGCTGTTTCCGTGCTGACTCATTTCATGATCGCAGCGATGGGTGCGCTTAGCGTCTACATCATGCTGCGCATGGATCTCATGTTCTTTGCCGTGCCTGCTTTCATGGCGATCGGCGGTTATTCAGCGGCCATCCTGAGCGCACGTCACGACATCACCGACTTGTTCGTCCTGACGTTGACCGCGTTCGGGTTGCCGTTCCTGCTGGCGATTCCGCTGGGCCTGCTGGTCTTGCGAATGAAGGGTGTGTACTTCGTGCTGGTGACCTTCGTGCTGGCAGAGATCATGCCGCTCATCTTGTTTGAAACCCCCGGATTCACCGGGGGCTCCAATGGGATATCGGGGTTGCCGGCCGTCACGGTGTTTGGTGATGCCTATGTGATTGAAACCAATAATGCGGTGCTGATGTTGGCCACAGGCCTGGCGCTGCTGGCAGTGATATTGACAGTGGCACTCACCCGTTATTTCAGGTCGCAGTTCGACTCCATACGTGAAGACGAAGTCCTGGCGCAGAGTGTCGGTCTGGCGATCGCACGCTACAAGATCATCGGCTTTTGTTTTGCTTCCGGCATCGCCGGGCTGGCCGGGTTCGCGTTGGTGGAAATGCTGATGACCGCGCATCCGACCTCGTTCTCTGCCATGTCGTCGGTCAACTATGTGGCGTACGCCATCGTGGGCGGGCAAAGTGCGATCCTGGGACCGTTGCTTGGCGCAGGCCTCCTGGTGTGGGCCGCCGATCTTTTCAGCTTGCAGGGCGAAATCTCGCAAGGATTGTTCGGCATCGTATTGATGCTGGCGGTGGTGTTTGCCAAGGGTGGCCTGATCGGTCTGATCGAGCAGCTCGGACGCCGGTTGTTCGCACGCAAGCTCGGCGGCAGTACGCAGCCTGGGGACACACCCGAAAAGGAGTTTGTATGACCGACACTTCTGTACATTCTGGTCCGATTCTGCAGGTCGATGGCGTCTCCAAGCAGTTCGGGGGAAACCGCGTCTTCAATAATGTCAGCCTGTCCATGAACGCCGGTGAGGTGCTGGGCGTGATCGGGCCCAACGGCGCGGGTAAAACCACGCTGATCAATGTGGTGTCGGGCCAGATCGCACCCTCCAGCGGACGCGTCTTCTACAACGGCCAGAATATCAACGACAAGCTGTTTCATGCCCGTAGTGCCATGGGGCTGGTGCGCTCGTTTCAACAGACCAAGACCTTCAAGTCGGCATCCATATACGAGAACCTGCATCGCGCGCAGTTGTTCAGCAAGCGCGGCCTGTCGCTGGATGCGACCTTTCTGACCGAACTTTTGCGCACGGCAGACTTGTTGGGCCGGATGGAACAACTCAGCGATTCGCTGCCCTACGGTATGCAGAAGATGCTGGGCCTGCTCATGGCATTGGTGACCGATCCTCGTATTCTCTTGCTGGACGAGCCTGCCGCCGGCCTGGAAACCGAGGAGCGTTTCTTCATTGACCGGTACGTGCAGGTCGCCCGTCAGGAGATGGGCTGCTGCGTGCTGTTGGTCGAGCACGACATGGATCTCGTCAAGCGGCTGTGTCCTCGGGTCTGCGTGCTCGATGGCGGCGTGCTGATTGCGGATGGTCCACCGGCCGAGGTGCTGGCCAGGCGCGATGTGATCGACGCTTATCTTGGAACGACTTCAGAGGAGGAGCATGCTCATGCTTGAGGTGCGCAATCTTGTCGTCCGTTATGGCGGAATCTCTGCCTTGAACGACGTTTCCATTACGGTACCCAAGAGCGAGACGGTTATTCTGCTCGGCGCCAACGGTGCCGGAAAATCCAGTCTGATCAACGCGATCATAGGCGTGGTGCCGATCAGCGGTGGCAGCATCGTGCTGGATGGCACCGATCTTGGCAAGATCGCACCCTACGACCGTGCCAGCCATGGAATCGGCTATTCGCCGGAAGGGCGCCGGGTGTTTCCCACCATGACCGTTCGGGACAACGTGCTCGCCGGCGCGTCTCGACTGGGCAGAACGGCGCAAATCGCGATCTACGACAAGCTGGCCGATTTGTTTCCCATGCTCCGTGAGCGTGCCAATGATTACGCGGGTTTTCTCAGCGGTGGTCAGCAGCAGATGGTGGCGATCGCCCGGGCCATGAGTGCGGCGCCCAGGCTTTTGCTTCTGGACGAGCCGTTTCTGGGCTTGGCGCCTGTCTGGACCGAGCAGATCAGCAAGGCGATTCGTGCGTTTCGCGCCGAAGGCGTGACGGTATTGATGACCGAGCAAATGGCCGTGCCCGCCTTGAAGGTGGCGACGAGCGGTTATGTAATGCGTGCGGGCCGCATCCTGCGCCAGGGCACGGTAGATGAGCTGCGCGGCGCAGCGCTTGCAGAGGAGTACCTGTGAATCCGGCCAACGATACTCAAGTGCATGACACGCAGTACCGGTTACTCACGGTGCACTACGCGTCAAGCCCCGCAGACCGGCGGGCCCAGCATAATTTCATGGCGGCAGTGGATTTTCACGATGTGCCGATGCCATTGGATTTTTACGTCTGGGTGGCGATATCAGACGACCGCGTCGTGCTGATAGATAGCGGATGCGACGAGGAAACGTGTACGCGTCGCGGCCATACCTTTCATCGCTGTCCTACGGATGCATTGCGTGACCTGGGAGTATCGCCCGAGCAGGTTACGGATGTGATCGTCACGCATATGCACTGGGATCACCTGGGTAACCTGGAGAAGTTTCCCAACGCCCGGATTCATGTTCACAAGGCCGAAATGCAGCATGCCACAGGCTGCGCAATGTGCCACGAAACACTTCGCCGTCCGTATGACGTCGATCAAGTATGCACCGTATTGCGCGCGTTGTATGCGGGGCGCGTCTCGTTCACCGATCAGACTGAAGAGATAATGCCCGGTATTATCATCCGGCCGGTGGGCGGCCACGCACCCGGGCTGCAGATCGTCAGTGTGAACACGGCGCGCGGGCAGGTCATTCTTGCGTCGGATGCCATGCATTTTTACGCAAATGGCTTGCTGAGCAACCCGTATCCCGTGATTGTGAATGTGCTGGAGTACATGAACGGTTTGGGGCTGCTCAAGCGTTTGGCTGCTACCCCTGATCACCTCATACCCGGGCATGACCCCAAGTTGCGCGAACGATTCCCCGCCGTTGCCGGTATCGAAGGCGTGTGGGATATTTCCCAACCTGCGCGATCCACCGCGACCGCTGGTTGACGAGTCGTACCTGCTTGCAACGCCGTGGTCATGCCTTGACGTAACTCACTGAATTGGAACATCCATATGGCGTTCACAAGAAAAACTCCGTCGCAAACATCGTCCCCGAGGATCACCGTGCAAGAGGTTGCCGACCGCGCGGGCGTATCGATCGGCTCGGTGTCTCGGGTCGTCAACAACGTGCCTGGCGTCAGGCCCGCGATCGCCCAGAAAGTGCGTGCGGCGATCGATGAGTTGGGCTGGAGTCCGAACATCGCGGCACAGAATATACGGACCCCCTCGCTGCGCATGGTGGGATTCATATTCTCCGATATCCGCAACTCGCTTTACTCCAGCATGACCAAGGGTGCCGAGGAGTTCCTGAATGCGAAGGGCTATCTGCTGGTGACATCGAGCAGTGACGGTAACCCGGCACGTGAAATCGCCCTGATAGAGTTCTTCAAGCGTCGCCGTGCCGACGGCATGATCTTGACGATCCAGGACGAGAACAATAGCGACGTACTGTCTGCCATTACCAATTGGGATATCCCCCACGTGATGATGGAGCGCGAGATTCCCGTGAATTCGGTTTCCATAGGGGCCGACCATTTTCGGGGCACCCGTCAGGCCGTGGAATATCTGCTGGGCCTGGGTCATCGACGCATTGCCTTGATTACGGGCGGCCGGGGCACGCGCGTGGCACGGGATCGTATTCGCGCTCTGGAAGAGGCCCTGCAAGCGGCTGGAATCAAGCCTGATCGTTCGCTGTTTTGCCTGGACTCCTACGCGGCGGAGTATGGCCTTTCGCAAACCCAGCGCTTGATGAACATGAAGGAGCCCCCGACCGCGCTGCTCTCGTTGGGGGTGCGGTTGTTGCCTGGCGTACTGGAAGCCCTGCAGTTGCTGGGTAAAAAAATCCCGGATGACCTGTCCTTGATTTGTGGCAACGACAACGATATAGCGCGAATCATGTCGCCGCAGATCACCGCCGTGCGATACGACGCCTTGGCCCTGGGCCGGATGGCGGCGGAAAACCTGATCGAACAGATAGAGAATCGGGCGCCGCTGCAAAAATCAGTCAGGATCGAGATTCCAACCGAGCTTGTTCTACGTCAGTCCTGCCGCGCGATGTCGTCATGAGACAGCACTGAAAATAAAAACTATCGAAGGATGGAGAGGAGGAAGAATGAACGATGCGCTGTTTCAGCCTTACGCTATGCGGGGGCTAACACTGCCAAATCGAATCGTTGTGTCACCGATGGCGCAATATTCGGCGACTACTGACGGGCTCGCCACGGATTGGCATCTCGTTCATTACGGCAATCTGTCGCTGTCTGGCGCAGGCCTCGTCATTCTCGAGGCCACGGCGGTGGTGCCACAAGGCCGTGTCTCGCCCAACTGTCTGGGCCTGTGGGATGACGCGCAAGTGGAAGGTCTGCGACGCATCGTGGATTTTGCCAGGCGGCCCACGTCCAGCCTCATGGGTATCCAGCTTGCCCATGCAGGGCGCAAGGCCTCGGTGGCAGCGCCCTGGAAGGGGGGGGCGGCGCTGTCTGACCAAGAAGGTGGATGGAAGATGTGGGGGGCCTCGGCCACTCCCTACCCTGGTCGTGACGAGCCCATCTGCCCGACAGAGGCAGATTTGGAAAGCATCGCGCAAAGCTACCTCGCTGCACTGAGGAGGGCGGACGAAGCAGGTTTCGACCTGGTCGAGCTGCATGCCGCGCATGGTTATTTCTTGAACACATTTCTTTCGCCGTTGAGCAATTTTCGCGACGACCAGTGGGGCGGGGACATCGAGGGACGAATGCGCTATCCGCTGGAGATATTCCGTCGTCTGCGTGCAGCATGGCCTGAGCAGAAAGCCATGGGCGTGCGCATTTCCGTCACTGATTGGGTCGAAGGCGGCTGGGACGTGGCGTCCTCAGTGGTGTTCGCGACACGTCTGAAAGCGCTGGGTTGCGACTATGTCGCTATTTCGAGCGGCGGCGTCTCTCCCGATCAAAGAATCACTGTTGGACCGGGCTACCAGGTGCCCGCCGCGGCGCAGGTGCGCGCACAGTCAGGCATTCCCGTGATGGCGGTCGGCATGTTGTCGGATCCGAGCCTGGCCAACAGTGTATTGACAGATGGACAGGCCGATTTGATTGCCATCGGACGCGGTGTGCTGTTCAACCCACGTTGGAGCTGGCACGCCGGCCTGACGTTGAAGGGTGATATGCGCGTCGCCGATCCGTATATGCGCTGCCATCCCAGTTTGAGAAATTTGCCACGTTAATGCGCTTCGTCACGCGTACCTTTCATGAGTATTCGCTATGTCCAGTAAGCATCTCCTTTTAAGTCCGATCACTTTCCGAGGCGTGACCTTGCCGAATCGGGTGGTCTTGTCGCCGATGGCCATGTATATCGCTGAAGAGGCGGCGGTCAACGATTTCCACATCGCGCATTACGGCAAGTTCGCCATGGGCGGGGTGGGCCTGGTCGTCGTCGAGCAAACCGCTGTCTGTCGTCGAGGCAGAATCAGCAACGGCTGCCTGGGGCTCTGGAACGAAGAGCAGCTTCCTGCCTTTCAGCGCCTGACCGACCTGATTCATCGTTTCGGCAGCAAGGCGGCGATCCAGATCAATCATGGCGGCCGCAAAGCCAGCGCCCAACGCGCATGGCAAGGCAACAGCGCGTTGACTGAACAGGATATTGAACGGGGCGAGGAACTCTGGCAGCCCGAGGGCCCTTCGGATTTTCCTTTTTCACCGGGCTGGCCCGTACCTGAAGCGATGACGTTGGCCCGAATCGAGCGGCTGCGCCAGGAGTTCGTCAACACGGCGTTGTTGGCGGTGCGGGCTGGGTTCGACATCATAGAGCTGCATCTGGCACACGGTTATTTATTGCAGAGTTTCCTCTCGCCGGTGGCAAACAAGCGCACGGACGCCTATGGTGGCTCGCTTGAAAACCGGATGCGACTGCCCTTGGAAATTGCCAGGGATCTGCGTGCGTCTTTGCCCGCAGATACACCGATCTTTGCTCGGATCTCTGCGACGGATTGGATCGACGGCGGTTGGACACTGGAAGATAGCGTGGTCCTGGCCGCGCAGTTGAAGGACGCCGGCGTCGATCTGGTCGATTGCTCGTCAGGTGGAAACCTGCTCAGGGGCGCGACGAACGCCAACCTGGCGCGCGGACCGCTGTATCAAGTGCCCTTTGCCGAAGAAGTACGCCGCAAGGCAGAAGTGCCGACGATGGCGGTCGGCATGATTCGCACCGGAGCCGAGGCCGAGCAAGTCCTGCAAGATGGCAAGGCCGATCTGGTTGCGATCGGGCGGCAGTTGCTGTTCAACCCGTTCTGGCTCCAGCACTACGTCCAGGAAATCAGCGAGGATCCGGAGTTCGCCAACTGGCCTGAGCCCTATGGATGGTGGCTCTCCAAATGGAAAAAAGCGTTGACGGCTGCGTGATGCTACCGAATCGTCTTCTCCCAGGACACGATGGCTTCCACCACCGCGTCCGGCGCTTCGGGAATCAAGGCGTGTCCGGTGTCGGGAATCACCTTGATCGTCACCCGGTCGCCAAATTCATCACGCACTTCGTTGCGGCTGGCTTCCGGTTTGAAAAGATCGCGGCCCGCTTGCAGGTCGAGCAAGGGCACGTTGCCGCCCGACCACCATTCCGATTGCTTGATCGCCAGCCCGGCCTTGCGCTGGCTGCGACTCACGTCGGTGTGCCAGCCATGCAGCCAGACTGAAGCGTCGTTGCCGGGCAGGAAGAAAGCGTACTGGATGGACTTGAGCCGTTCTTCATCCGGCAGCGACAGGTCGGCGCTGCGGGCCACGTGCTCGGCCATGCCATCCGGATAGTTCTTGGCGGCGGCAGCCACGATGACGACGCCGCGCACCAGGTCGGGATGATCGACAGCGGTCGTGCGAGCGACCCAGTTGCCGAAGGCATGCCCCACGACGACAGCAGGCTGGCCGCCGAAATGACGGATGGTCATGGCCACGTCGTCGGCGAAGTCGTGCAGTGTGATGTTGTCCATTGGGCCGACGCTGCGTCCGATGCCACGCGGCTCGGGTCGCAGCACGCGATAGCCCGCCCGGGCAAAGCCTTCGGCTACTTCGTCGAAATCTTCCGCTCCGCGGCCACGCGAGGGCAACAGCACCAGTGTGGGTCCCTGGCCTTCGGCGATCACTTCGATCGTGACGTTGTCGCGCTTGACCAGCACGGTTTGACGCGCGGCAGCGTCGGCGGACGGCCGGGCCGCCGCTTCGGGTGCTGCGGCCAGCACGGGGGCCGAGGTGATGTGCAGCGTCAGTCCCAGGGTGAGGGCAAGCAGGGTTTGTCTCATGTTGTCTCCTTGTCTTTGTGGACAGTTGCCACCACGCTGAACATGGTGCGCAAGGTATTGCGGAAGTTCGGTCGAACGCGTGCGCTCCATGCCGTGGCACGCACGGCCAGCCAGGGTGGGCTGCCGAAGGTCTGCTGGGTTTGCAGGTCGTAGCAGGCGTGGTAGCGCGGCGAGGCCTGTTCGTTCATGTAGCGTTGCGCTCGCACGGTGCCCGGCACGCTGGCCAGGCCAGGCAGGTGTTCCGTGTCGTACCAGGCATTCAGGTCCGCTTCTGCACGGGGTTCGACGTCGGTTTCGACGATGTAGTGCCATGGTGCGGCGGCGCCGGCACTGGCTCCGGGCAGATCGTTCTGCAGGCGCAGCAGATCGACGGTGCCCGGTGTCGCGGCGGCTGCGCTGGTGGCCTGCAGGCAGTCGGCCAGGCAGGCGGCATCCGGGCGCGTGGTGCGCTGCAGGTAGAGGTAGGTAAGCGATTGGTCGACCGCGCACAGGACACGGACTGACCCGTCGTGCTGCGGGGTGACCGCCTCGATGGCCTCGATGAGCCGCTGGCCCAGCGCCGCGTCCGCACGTACCTCAGGCAGCTTGATCAGCACGAGATAGGTATCGTTGCTCGCCATGGTCAATGTCCGATTCGTAGTGCCGACAGGAAGCGCGACACCATGTTGTAGGCCGCGATCGTGGCGGTGAGTTCGACAATGGCCTGATCGTCGAAGTGGGTCTGCAAGGCCTGATAGACATCGTCCGGAACATGGATGTCGCGGGTCATGCTGTCGGTGTAGCGCAGGACGATGCGGTCCAGCGGTTCGATCCCGGCGATATCGTCGGGGTCTGCCGGTGCGCGCAGCGCCTCGATCATCTCGTCGGTCATGCCCGCGGCCTTTGCGTGCGAGATGTGTGCTTCGAACTCGTAGGGCGCGCGATTGAGCACCGCCACGCGCAGAATCGTCAGCTCGCGCAGCCGCGCCGAGATGCCCGTCTTCTGGCGGATGGCCGTGAGCAGCGCCTCCCATCCGTCAACGACGGTGGGGCTGTTGAGCAGCACGCCATAGAGTGGCGAGATCCGGCCGCGGGCCGCGCTGATGCGAGCTTCAATGGTTTGCAGTTCCGGGCGGCTGCCGGGGATGATGGCCGCAATGCGTTGGCTACTCATGGTGATCACTCCGGCTGGATGTTCTTGCTCTTGATCAGGTCGGTCCACTTCGCGCGGTCTGCGACGATCAGTTCGTTCAGGGCTTCGGGTGAAGACGGTGCGACCTCGGCGCCCATGCTTTCCAGACGCTCACGCACGGCGGGGGTTTCCAGGGTGTTGCGCATCGCCAGATTCAGCTTTGTGATCACCTCGGGCGGGGTGCCCGCGGGGGCCAGCAGGCCATACCAGTTGTTCGACTCCACCCCCTTGATGCCCTGGTCTGCCAACGTTTTCACATCCTTCAGCAGTGGGCTGGGTGCGGGGGCGGCCACGCCCAGGGCCTTGAGTCTGCCGGCCTGGATCTGGCTGATCAAACCTGGGAGGTCGCCGAAGAATCCGTCCACGTGCCCGCCCAGCACGTCATTGACGACCTGTGAGGCGCCTTTGTAGGGCACATGAATCACATTTGCCCCTGTGGCATCCTGGAACAGTTCCAGCGTGAGATGGGGAATGCTGCCGATTCCCGACGATCCGATGGCATAGGCCTGCTTCTCGGCTTTCGAGCGACTGACGAAATCTGCGGCATCGGTGGCCGGGTTGTTGGCATTGACCACAAACACGGTTGCGTTGTTGACCACGCGCGAGACTGGGGCGAAATCCTTCACCGGGTCGTAGGACAAGCTGTTGTAGAGTGCCCCGCTGATGGCGACCGCGCCGACGCTGGTCAAAAACAGCACGGAACCGTCCTTGGGCGCGCCGGCGACATAGCCGGCCGCGATGTTGCCGTTGGCGCCGGGGCGGTTCTCGACGATGACGTTGCGGCCGAGTTCGCGCGTCAGTTGCTCGCTCATCGAGCGTGCGATGGTGTCCACCGGTCCGCCCGGCGTGAAGGCGACCACCAGTTTCACGGGCTCGCTGGAGGCCGCCAGGACGGGGGTGGCCCCAGCAAGGGCGAGGCTGGTCATGGCAGAAAGGAACAATCGGCGTTTCATGGGTTGTCTCCGGGGTTTATGAGGGGATCAGCGGTCGTAGAGCCGCTTCGGGTTGTGTACGAGCAGGCGCTCGCGTGCTGCGGGCGAAGGGCACGCCAGGAACAGGGCGTCGACGACTTCGCCATCGTCGGGCATGTCGCCGCGCACGTTGGGGTGGGGCCAGTCTGTGCCCCACAACGTGCGATCCGGCAGCGCCTCGATCAGGGTGTGCATGAAGGGCAGGCCGTCGGTGAACGGTCGTTGCCCCGTGGAAATTCGATCGATGCCTGACACCTTCACCCAGGCATGCGGCACGTCGGCCAGGGCCAGCAGCGACTGAAACCCAGAGGCATCGAGCCCGTCGCGGGTCTGGATACGACCCATGTGGTCGATGACGAAGGGCACGGGCAAGCGTGTGAAATGAGGCAACCAGGCCTGCAAAGAGGCGTCGTCGACATGCACGCAGATATGCCAGCCGAAGGGCGCGATGCGCGCAGCAGCGAGGTTCAACTGGTCGACACTGGGCGGCTGGCCCAGATGCGGCACGAAGTTGAACCGGATGGCGCGCACACCGGCTTCGTCCAGCCGCTTCAGGTCGCCGGTCTGCCAGTCATCGGACCAGAGCGCCACACCGCGATACCGTTGCTCGCTGCGGATGAGCGCGTCGATCAACACGGCATGGTCCCGACCGTGGCAAGCCGCCTGGACGATCACGGCATGGTCGATGCCCAGGTGGCGGTGCAAGGCGTGCAACTGCTCGAAGGGGGCATCAGGGGGGGTGTAGGCGCGACCTTCGGCGAAGGGGAAGCGCTCGGC
>JAEYZR010000247.1 GCA_023427945.1 Pseudomonadota bacterium
GCGCTTGAGCGCGGCGTACAGACCATAGCGTTCGCTGGAATAGTGCAGCGCCAGCATCATGGCCGTGTTCCGGCGCATGCCACGCAGCAGGCCCCAGAAGCCTCGTGCGTGTACGAATTCGACAGGCCACGGAAGACACGTGTACTGATGGCCCACGTCATCGCGTGCCACGATGCGGATATTGTGCTGCGGATAGTGCTGGTGCAACGCGTAGAGCAATGGCCAGGTGACGATCTGGCCACCCAGGAAGCGCATGCTGCGGATGTAGACGACGATGTCTTGCATGGAAGAAAGATTGGCCCGCACGGCGGTTGTTGCCGAGTTGTGCAAGCGCAGGCCGGTGGACGGCGCAGGCGAGCGATGCATGGGGCGCGAAACGATGGATTCGTCGATTTGAACCAAGTAAGACCTGCCATTTGTTAACGAGGTAGGCCGGATTCTAGGGAGCCGAGTGTGAAAAAATCGTGAAACGCTAGAATTCTGTTTTCATCCCGCTCTTCCTTATATATGTCCGCCGCCAGCCACGCTCCTCGCGCCATAGCCATCTTCGACTCGGGGTTGGGTGGCCTGTCGATCGCCCGGCACATTCGCCAGCGTTTGCCCGGCGAGGCGCTGATTTATTTCGCCGACAGTGGTTGGGCGCCATACGGACACCGCACCGAGCGAGAGATCCTGGATCGGGTGCTGGCGCTCGGGCAGTGGCTCGCCGCACAGCACATCAAGGCGATGGTGGTCGCCTGCAATACCGCCACCACCATCGCCATTGCCGCCTTGCGCGAGCACTATCCCGACTTGCCCATCGTTGGCGTGGAGCCGGGAGTCAAGCCCGCGGTAGCGCTATCGCGCAGCGGCGTGGTGGGGGTGCTTGCCACCCAGGCCACCCTGAGGAACCGGTCGTTTCAGGCGCTGCTCGAACGGCAGTCCCGGGACTGCCGTTTCGTCTGTCAGGCCGGACATGGCCTGGTGGCGCTGATCGAGGCCGGTGAGTGGGATACGCCCGCCATGGATGCCTTGTTGACGCGCTATCTGGACGCCATGTCCGATCAGGGAGTGGACACGCTGGTGCTGGGGTGCACCCATTTTCCGCTGCTCATTCCAGCCATCGAGCGCTTGTATGGCAATCGATTTACGCTGGTTCAGACCGGCGAGGCCGTCACCAGCCGCCTGCAGACCTTGCTGGCCAACGCTTGTGAAGCGTCGGAATCGCCCGGATCGACCGATCCGGCAATCGCTGCGACTCGTGCGATCCATGAAGCCGGGACGCCGTTGGCCGGATCGATCCGTCTGGTGTCGAGCAGCGCTTCGGACCCGCTGGTGCAACTGGCACACGCATTGCTCGGCGGGCCGCTCGATCTTGAAATCGCCCTGGCCCCTGCGCCCTCCCGAATGAGTGCCTGATCCGGTTATGATGCCTGTATATATATACAGGCAATGGCTGTGTACGTCTCGAATTCCCACCGCTTCTATTATCTGCAGAACTTCCACGTCGCACTGGACTGGTTGCAAACGCGCTATGCCGACGTGCTGCAGGCGCACGAGCTGTCGTTCATGCGCGAATTCACCGCCTTGCCGGAGGCCTCACGAGCGCTGCTCGTGCGCATGATCATGCGCCGTGGCGACATCTTTCGCACCGGCAAGCTGGTCTACGAGGAAATCGGTTGCGTGCATAGCGCGGCGGCTCCGCTACTGGAACTGGGATGGCTGGACGGCAACGCGCCCATGACGCTGGCCGAGGCCTGTTCGCAGTTACGCAATGCCGAAATCCGGATGGTGTTTGCGCGCGATGGCGAGGGGCACGTGCGTCGCTGGGCAGGCTCGCGCCGTGCGGCCATGCTGGAACAACTCGATCCCCAATATCCCGCGGCGCAGCCCTGGCGCCACTGGTGGCCGCAAGCGCAGGAAGACGCCTGGCGCGTGACGGTGGCCGAACTGTGCAGGCGGTTGCGCCTGATGTTCTTCGGCAATCTGCATCAGCAGTGGTCTGAATTCGTACTGGCCGACCTGGGCGTCTTCAAGTACGAGCGCGTTGCGCTTTCGCGCCAGGCGCGTGCCTTCACGCATTCCCGGGATATCGATTGCTGGCTGGCATTGCAGCTGTGCCGTGAAGGCGTCGACGACGGTGTCGATCATGCTGAACTCAGCCAGGCACTGGATACGCTGGTCAGTACCAATGCCTGGCTTGCCCGACGCCGCGACCGCGTGCGTTTTGTGTTGGGACAACGAGCCGAGCGGGCAGGGCAGTGGGACGATGCGCTGTCCTGCTACGCCAACAACACCGAACCCGCCTCGACTTATCGCCATGCCCGCGTGCTGGAGCGCGCCGGACGCTGGCAACAGGCATTGGAACTGGCACAGGCAGCCGTGGCCGGCAGGCAAGGCGCGCAGGTTGCGGCTGGCGAGCCAGCCTCGCACACGACGCCGGCCTGCGAGGCAGGCGCGCAGAAACTCGCCCGCCTGATTCCGAGGCTGCAGCATCGACTGGGACTGGCCCGTACCCGAAATGCCGCGCCAACCTGCCGGCGGGAGGTGTCCACCCTCGTTCTGCCTGTGAGCGAAGAGCGGGTCGAGCGGGCGGTGTGCCGCCACCTGCACAGCGACATCGCACCGGTTTTCTATGTGGAGAATGCCCTGGTCAATGGACTCTTCGGTCTGTTGTGCTGGGAGGTCGTGTTCGCCGATGTGCCGGGTGCTTTTTTTCATCCGTTCCAATCCGGCCCGGCCGATCTCCACGACCACGGCTTTGCCCGCCGTCGCACGGCACAGATCGAGGCCGCGATGGCGTCGTTGGCGCAGGACACCTGGCGCGAGGTCGTCCGTGATCGTTATGTCCGGAAGTACGGCGTGCTGTCGCCCTTCGTGCACTGGTCGGCGCTCACCCCAGCGCTGCTGGACCTGGCGCTGGCCTGCATTCCCGGCGAACATCTGCGCATATGGGTCGAACGCCTGCTTGCCGACCTGCGCGCCAATCGCACCGGTTGGCCCGATCTCATCCAGTTCTTTCCCGAGCGCGCCACCTACGAGATGATCGAGGTCAAAGGGCCGGGCGATCGCCTGCAGGACAACCAGATCCGATGGCTGGATTACGGTGCCGCGCATGACATGCCCATGCGCGTGGTGCACGTGCGTTGGGCGCCCGAAACGGACACGCTGGCATGAGCACGGTATCGGTGCGCACCTTGTGCGACTTCACGGGACGCACGGGCGATCTCGACCGGGCCTTCGTGCCGGCCCCTACAGCCTTGCAGGGCATGGCGGGACACACACTGGTGACCAGTCGCCGCGCCGCGCACTACGAGGCGGAAGTCACGCTGTCGCACACGTACAAGTCATTGCTGGTGCGCGGGCGCGCCGATGGCTACGATCCGCAAGCCAACCGTCTTGAGGAAATCAAGACTTATCGTGGAGACCTGGCCAGAATGCCCGCCAACCACCGGGCGTTGCATTGGGCGCAGGCCTGTGTGTACGGGCACCTGCTCTGCGTGGCGCGCGGACTGTCCACCATCGAGGTGGCGCTGGTCTATTTCGACATCGGGGCGCAGAGCGAGACCGTGCTGGTGGAGCATCACGACGCGCATTCCCTGGCACAACGTTTTGCCGATCAGTGCGAGCGCTATCTGGCATGGGGCGAGCAGGAACATGCCCACCGCATCGCCCGCGATGCCGCGCTGACAGAATTACGGTTTCCCTACGAAGATTTTCGTGCCGGACAGCGCGAACTGGCCGTGGCGGTCTATCGCGGGGCACGCGATCGTCAGTGCCTGATGGCCCAGGCGCCCACAGGGATCGGCAAGACCCTGGCCACCTTGTTTCCCGCGCTCAAGGCGTGCGGTGACCAGGGCATGGACAAGATTTTCTTTCTGGCAGCCAAGGCTCCAGGACGCGCACTGGCCCTGAACGCCATGACCCAGCTGACGCAGCACATGCCTGGCGAGACGGGGCTGCGAACCGTGGAGATCGTGGCACGCGACAAGGTCTGCGAGTATCCGGGGCGCGCCTGCAATGGCGATGATTGCCCGCTTGCACGCGGGTTCTACGATCGTCTTGCGCCCGCCCGTGCCCAGGCGCTGGCGCAGCCGGTTGTCATGGATCGCGCCTATGTGGCCTCCCTTGCACGCCATCACGGCATCTGCCCTTACTACTTCAGCCAGGAGCTGGTGCGCTGGAGCGATGTGATCGTGGGCGATTACAACTACTACTTCGATGCCAACGCGATGCTCTACGCGCTGGCTCAGCTGCATCAGTGGCAGGTCGAAGTGCTGGTGGATGAGGCTCACAATCTGGTGGAACGCGCCCGCGCCATGTACTCCCAGTCGCTCTCGCACAGCGCGCTCGACGGTGCGCGACGGCTGGCGCCTGCTGCGATGAAAGCGCCTCTGGACACCTTGCACAGGCGCTGGCAGGCCTGGGCGCGTCGCAGTGCCACATTTCAGGACGGTGCGGTCCAGGAGACTGATCTTCCCGAGGGCCTGTGCCAGGCCATCCGCCAGGCCGTGAGCACCCTGACCGAACGTCTTGACGAGGCGGCCGGCATCGACCCGGCAGTCCTGAGGTTCTATTTCGATGCCGCCTATTTCGTGCGACTGCTCGATGCCTTCGGCCCCCACTCTTTGTTCGATGTGGCCGACGAGCGCGTGGCGCCTGGCGGCAAGCGTCGCTGCACACTGGTCATACGCAACGTCATCCCGGCCTCTTTCCTGGCGCCTCGATACCGTGCGGCGCGATCAGTATGTCTGTTCTCCGGCACGTTCATGCCTCAACAGTTCTACGCCGACATGCTGGGCCTGCCCGCTACGACCCAGCGTCTGTCGGTGGCTTCACCCTTCAAGTCCGAGCAGCTCGCTGTGCACATCGCCAGCGACGTGTCCACGCGCTATCGCGACCGTGCTGCCTCCATCGACCGGCTGATCGAAGTCATCACGCACCAACTGGTTCAGCGGCCCGGCAACTATCTCGCTTTTTTCAGCAGCTTCGACTATCTGGCGCAGGTCGAACAACGACTCTCGACCATCAGTGGCGTCTGTCCCGTCTGGTCGCAATCGCCCGGCATGGATGAACAGGCGCGTGCGGACTTTTTGACGCGCTTTGCCCCCGGCGGCCGGGGGCTGGGGCTGGCGGTGCTGGGCGGGGCTTTTGGCGAAGGCGTCGATCTGCCGGGTGACCGCTTGATCGGCGCATTCATCGCCACGCTGGGCCTGCCGCAAGTCAATGCAGTCAATACACGCATGATGCAGGTCATCGATCAGCGATTTGGGCAGGGCTATGACTACACCTATCTCTACCCGGGCCTGCAGAAGGTGGTTCAGGCCGCCGGGCGGGTGATTCGATCCGAGTCCGATCAGGGGGTGGTGCATCTGATCGATGATCGCTATGGGTGGCGGAAAGTGCGTGCATTGCTGCCTGATTGGTGGCGTTTCTGCGTGAATCAATGATGAACGAACCAGAGATATTTCCGCTTTTTTGAAATAAAAGGAATTAAATCGTGTGTTACACACAAATTTGTCGTTTTTAGAATGAATTTGTTTTATCAACGGTCGCTTTTTGTGGCGGCACACCTAAAATTGCCGCTGTTTACTTGCGACAATCATTGCTTTGCCTGACCGCATTCCATCAGTTAGAACGGCTTGCGCGAACGGAGCAGTCGCCCAGGAAATTGACGGGGAATGCAGCAATGGCTAAGTGGGGCTTGCGTGCTAAATCACTGACGGCACTGATTTTGGCGTGCTTGATCGCACTCATACCGGCAGGTCTGATCGGTCTGCGCATCGTCGATGGCGTGCGCGAGCATTTCAGCACCGCCTATGCCGAAAACTTCACCCAACTGAACAAGCAGAAGATTCTGGCGCCGCTCTCGCGTGAACTCGCACTGTCACGCCGCCTGGCCCGATCTGAACTGACCCAGACCTGGATGCTGGATCCCAACGATCCGGCAAAGAAAGCCGCGTTCTTTCGTGAGGCCGAGGGATTTCGCGAAGACTTCAGCGATCACGCTTATTTCGTTGCGGTCGCCAAGACCGGGCAATACTTTTTCAACGATCCGAACAAGCCTTATAGCGACGAGCCGCGCTACGTGCTCAATCCCCAGGATCCTGTAGACACCTGGTTCTACCGCTCGCTGCAAGCGCCGGCAGACTACAACATCAACGTCAACGTCGATGTGCGTCTGAAGGAAACCCGGGTATGGATGAACATGCTGGTGCGCGATGGCCGGGAGGGCATCGGGGTGACCGGCGCAAGCCTGAACCTGAACAAGTTTCTCGACGAGTTCGTGCGCAGCGGCGGTGTGGGTGTCACGCCGATGATCGTGGACGAATCCGGGGCCATCCAGGCGCATCCCGATGCCACGCTGATCGCCTACAACTCGGGCGCGGTGGGCGCCGATGCCAAGAATCAGGTCTTTACGCAGTTGAGCGACGATGCCAGCCGCGACTCCCTGCGCGCCAGCATGGCCAGCGCACAACAAGCGCCGGATCGCACCATCAATGGCTGGGTCATGCTTGATGACAAGCGCCAGCTGATGACGATCGGCTATATCCCCGAATTGAAATGGTATGTCCTGACGGCCGTGGATGTCAGCGCTGCCCGTGTGCTGAATTCGGGTTGGCTCTGGTCAGTGGGATTGGGACTCGGCGTGCTGGTGATCCTGTTGCTGCTGGGTTTTGGCCTGGCCGTGGAGCGTCTGGTGATGCGGCCACTGCAACGCTTGCAGACCTCGGCGCGCGCCATCGCCGATGGACGCTACGACATCAGCCTGCCCAAGGGAGGCATGGACGAGATTGGAGATCTGAGCCGCGCTTTCGGCTTGATGGCCGACAAGGTGCGCACCCATACCGCAGAACTCGAAGACCGCGTTCGCGAGCGGACGGTGGCGCTGGCGCAGGCCAATCAGGACATGGCGCTGGCGCACAAGAAGATTGGTGACTCGATCGACTACGCCAGCCTGATCCAGCGTGCGTTTCTGCCTGCACGCCAGATGACGCACTCATTGGGCGAACATCATTTCGTCTTGTGGCAGCCCCGCGATGTCGTGGGTGGCGATTTCTACGTGTTCCGTGCCGATGGCGAGAACTGCCTGCTCGGCGTGGTCGATTGCGCCGGTCACGGTGTGCCGGGCGCATTGATGACCATGCTTTCGCGGGCCGCCATCGACGCTGCCATCGGCGAGGTGGGCATGCGTGACCCGGCAGCCATTCTGATGCGTACCGATGCCGCGTTGCGCACGATGGTCTCCGATGCCGAACTGCCCCGCACGCTGGCCACCTCGATGGATGCCGGCCTGGTCTACATCGACCGGGCCACACGCACGCTCACCTTCTCCGGCGCCAAGCTCTCCCTGTATGCCAGCGATGGCCGGGAAGTGGTCGAGTATCCAGGCGCCCGGCGCGCCCTGGGCAGTAAGCGCCCGGGTGATTTCGTGAACGTCAGGATGGACATGCCGGCCCACTGGACCTACTACCTGGTGACCGATGGTTTCCTGGATCAGGCTGGCGGCGAGCGTGGCTATGGGTTTGGTTCCACCCGGTTTCGCACGACGGTACTGGCGCATGCCTCTCTGCCGTTGGCTGATCAGCCTGCGGCGTTTGTGCGGGCACTGGCCGATTACCAGGGCGACCTGCCTCAGCGGGACGACATCACGATGCTGTCTTTCCGGTTCGAATGATGATTGAATAGGCAAACTTATGAATGCAACCGACCTTTATGCATTGCGCGAGCGATTCAACCAGGATCGAACGTTGCTTTGCTTCAACGGCCCGATATCGCGCAGCTTGATCGAAGAGTTGGGCCATGCGCTGAAAAACTATCTGAACGTCGATCAGGCCAAACCGGCTGAAGCGATGGATGTGTTTTCGGCCTATATTGAAATGACGCAGAACATACGGCAATACGACCTTCAGAACGAAGACATCAACGAAGCCGATGCGGTCGCCACGGTGGTGATCGCCCGCGATGCCGCCGGTCACTATGTGGTGTCGGCAGGTAATCTCGTTGCCACGGCAGACGGCGAGAAACTGGTGGAGCGGGTGACCCAGCTCGGCGCCCTGGACAAATCGGCACTGAAGGCCGCCTACAAAGAGCAATTGCGCAGGCCCCGTGATCCGGGTGCCGCAACAGGTGCTGGCCTGGGGCTGATAGACATTGCCCGTCGTGCCAGCGCGCCTCTGGACGCCACTCTCACGCCGCACGATGAGTCGCGCGCATTTTTCAGTCTGAGTGTCGTGATCTGAGGCGCATCATGAGCGAGAACTTGACAATGAACGATCTGAATATCGCAGGGACACCCTCCACACCCGCCATTTCCACAGACTCAGCCAATGGCGTGCTGTCCATCTCCGGTGATTCCTATCCAGAGAACTCTTTCGAGCTTTTTGGCCCCGTCATCGAATGGGTGGATCACTATTTGACGACGCACACCGCGCCATTGCGTCTGGAGCTCCAGTTGCTGTACCTGAACACCAGCAGTGTGAAAGCGGTGATGGAAATATTCGATGCGCTCGAAGCGGCGCACGCAAATGGACGCGATGTGGCCGTGAACTGGTACTTTGATCAAAGCAATGAGCGGGTCGGTGAACTGGCCGAAGAGTTCAAGGAAGACTGCACTTTTCCTTTCGCAGTGATCGGGCGCACATGACGGCACGCCTTGCCAATCTGGACGCTCGCGTACGCGAGTTGCTGGCCGACCCGCAGTATGCCGGCCATCCTTTGCGCGAAGCCTTGCAGGCGCTTCACGACCAAATGGCGTTTCAGCTGGCACGCATGGAGAAAATGACGGCGTTGTCCGATGGGTTCCAGCTGATGGCCCATCAGCGCGAGTTGTCGATGGTCGATCAGTTCGACCGCCAGCTCAAGCGTCTCTCGAAGATAGTGGCCATTTCCGATCGTTATCAGGAAGTGCTGCGCGATCAGAATCTGGCTGTCATCGATGCCTCGCACCACGACGCTCTGACAGAGTTGCTGAACCGCCGCGGCTTGAGCGAACGACTGCGCGAGCGCTGCGACGCCGCCGTGCGCGAGAACCGGGCGTTCTGCGTCGCGATGGTCGATATCGATCACTTCAAGCAGGTCAATGACACCTATGGCCACCAGGCAGGCGATCGCGCGCTGGTGGCGCTGGGCCGGGTCATGACGACCGAGTTGTCGGGGCGCAATTTCTGCGGGCGCTGGGGAGGCGAGGAGTTCGTCATCATCATCGACGACCCGGATCTGTCGGTGGCGCGTGGTGTGCTCGAACGTCTGCTGGCATCCATTCGAGACATGCGCGTGCCCGTGGGCGAAGATTCGCTTGCGTTGACGGTCAGCGTGGGCGTTGCCCAGCACAAGCCCGGCGAGGCGCTGGCCATTACGCTCAATCGTGCCGACATCGCGCTCTACGATGCCAAAGAATCAGGGCGCAACAGCCTGGGCGTCGAACGTACGCAATCCTGATCTCCCACGCGCCGGCATCATGGCCGGGAGTGCTGCTGGATATTCGCCCGGACCTGCCCCGCCAGATGCTGTTGACGCCACAGGGCCAGCAGAAACACCGCCATGCCGCACATGGCAAGGCCAGCACCCACCCAGCCAGTCGACGTCCAGCCATATCCCTGATTGATCGCCCAGCCGCCGAGAAAAGCGCCCAGTGCATTGGCCGCGTTGAAGGCTGAATGGTTGAGCGACGCCGCCAGCGTCTGTGCGTCGGCGGCCACATCCATCAAACGGATCTGCAAGGGATTGGCCAGCGCCACCGTGGTGCCGACAAAGAATATGTTGATGAACATCAGCCACGGGTGAGGCGCACTGAACGGGAAGATCGCCAGGACAAAAAAGCTCCAGCCAAGAATGATGGCAATAGCGGGCATCAGGGCCCGATCGGACAGCCAGCCGCCGCCGATGTTGCCCACGATCATGCCGGCGCCAAATACCGCGAGTGCCACCGGCACCCACGACGCGCCCAGTCCGGTCACCTGGGTGAGCGTGGGGGCGACGTAGCTGAAGACGGCAAACATGCCGCCAAACCCGATGGCGCCGATGGCCAGCGTCATCCAGATCTGTTCACTGCGCAGGCCGGCCAACTCCTGCATGGGGCTGCTGGCTTTGAGGTTCGTGGGTTCTGCCACCCAGGCACGCACCAGCACCCACGTCAGCAGCCCGATGGCGCCCACACAGCCGAAGGCGGCACGCCAGCCCAGCCACTGACCCAGCCATGTGGCCAGGGGGTTGCCGATCAGCGCAGCGCTCGTCAGGCCAAGCATCACCCGACCCACAGCCTGGCCCCGACGGTTGGGGGGCACCATGGACGCCGCCACCAATGCGGCCACGCCGAAGTAGGCACCGTGTGGCAGGCCGCTGACAAACCGCATGGCCAGCACGGGCAGATAACCGGGTACGGTCACACTGGCGAAGTTCCCCAGGGCAAACATGAGCATCAGCATGAGCAGCAGTCTTTTGCGGGGCATGCGCGCAGCCAGGATCGCCAGCAATGGCGCTCCGATCACCACGCCCAGCGCATAGGCGCTGATCAGATGACCGACTTCGGGTTCGGAAACGGTCAGGTTGGCGCCGACTTCGGGCATCAGGCCCATCATGGCAAATTCGCCGGTGCCGATGCCAAAGCCACCGACGGCGAGCGCCAGGATGGCCCAGTTCGCCCGGTCAGTGCGTGCAGGAGTGTTGGACATGTCGTATGAGATTGGCGGCAGGAGGCTTGCAGTGTCAGCCGGGCGCCTTGGAAAAGAGAGCAGTATCCACCTTCGAACCGAACTAGGGAAGCTCCCGGGTCCAAAGGCCCTGGCGGGCGTGCGGGTATGCATGGAGCATGCCGGCCCGCTCAGGCCAGGCTCGCGCCCGGCGCAGGCGCTATAGTGGCTGGGTGCGCACCGGCTGATGTTCATGCGCACCAGCTGTTGCCCACACACTACAACAACCAGGAGGAATAAATGATCAATGTCGTCGCTGTCATCACGGCCAAACCCGGTCTGCGCGATAAGGTGCTGCAGGCGGTCGCTGAAAACCTGCCCAAGGTGCTGGCCGAGAAAGGCTGCATCGAATATGCCCCGTCCATCGATGCGGGCAGCGGTAC
>JAEYZR010000277.1 GCA_023427945.1 Pseudomonadota bacterium
CGCACCATCGATGCCCGCAGCGGATTGGTACGACAGCCGTAAGCCTGCGCGACCGCCTGGTTGGCCAGGCTCTGCAGGCTGGGCGTGGGTCTTTCGTTCGGCGTGCCGATGCGCGCATCCATGCCCACCGAGAAATACACATGCACCACACCGGTATCCTGGCACACGGGCCGACGCCCCGCGCGGCTGAGCTTGCTGTTCACCAGGATCTGCATCATGGCGTCGCGCGCTGGCTCCCGTGTCTCGCGGCGATGCGCCGCCTTCACGGCGCGCACGAAATCGGGCGGATGCGTATGACTGACGAACTGCAGGGCATCAGCGATACTTTTTACGATGTCGGCGGGGGCAATGTGGGTCACAGCAAGCTCCGTGGTTGACTCAGGGAGTCGTCAGGCCGGCGCGAAGGTCCAGAGATCATTGGACGACGATGCCAGCCTGCTTGATGACTTCCGCCCATTTCTTGACCTCGGCACGCGTGTGCGCCGCAAACGCATCGGGCGAGGTCTGGTCAGCGGGCAGCACCACGATACCTTGCTCGACCATCTTCTGCGTGAAGGACTGATCCTGCAGCGCGGTCTCATACGCCTTGTACACGCTTTGCACCACGTCGTCCGGTGTGCCCTTGGGCGCGTACAGCCCATACCAGGTCGAGACCTGGAAATCGGGCACGGCACCCTCGGACATCGCAGGCACATCAGGGAACTGTTCCATGCGCTGGGGCGCAGTCAATCCCAACGCACGCACCTTGCCGCCCCGCGTTTGCGGCAAAGCCGTGTTGGTCTGGTCGAACATGGCATCCACCTGCCCGCCCATGAGGTCGTTCAACGCCGGCCCGGCGCCTTTGTAGGCAATGGGGGTGACGTCGATCCTGGCGCGGCTGGCAAACATCGCGGCGACCAGATGCGAGGTGGAGCCCACACCGGCGTTACTGAAATTCAGTTTGCCCGGGTTCTGCTGGCCGAAGGCGATGAGCTCCTGCGTGGTCTTGAAAGGCGACTTCTCGCCGACCAGCAACACCAGCGGCGTATCGGGAAAACGGAACACGGGTTTGAAGTCTTCCACGGGATCGTAGGTCAGGCTTTTGTACATCGCCGGTGCGGCGGCCATGTAGCCGACGTGGCCGACAAGAAAGGTATAGCCGTCGGGCGTCGACCGTGCCGCCTTGGCCGCTCCGATCGTGCCGCCGGCGCCCCCTGCGTTCTCCACCAGAATCGTCTGCTTGAGTTCCTGCGACACGCGGTTGGCAATGTTGCGGGCCATCGCATCGGTGGGGCCGCCAGCCGCAAACGGCACGATCCAGGTGATCGCACGCGAGGGATAGGCATCCTGAGCCATCGTGGGCAGGGACAGCGACAGGCCGGCAAGCGCGGCAGCAGTGATCAGTTTTTTCATATCTCTTCCATCGTTATTAGTTATTTGTCGGCATGGCATGCCCCGACGCTCAGCGCGCCTGGCGCATGCGATCAACCATCTGCGGAGCAGCCCCCAGGTAACGGGCAGGATCGCAAAGTTCCTCGATCGCCGACCGTTCCAGCTTGCTGGACACCTTTTCGTCCTCGATCAGCACGGCAGCCAGCGGCCGGCCCGACGTGGCGGAGATCCGGCAGGCGTCATACACCACGTCGTGCGCGGTCTGACGCCCGATATGCGGCGCCAGTCCCATCATCACGGCCTCGGCCACGATCAGGCCGCCGGACAGATCCAGATTGCGACGCATGCGAGCCGTGTCCACTTCCAGCCCGGCCAGCATGAATTTGGCCTGGTTCAGCGATCCCGCCGTCAGCACGAAAGCCTCGGGAATGGCCGACCATTCGATATGCCAGGGGCCTGTGGCGCGCTCGAAATCCTGCAGCATCGAGTCCAGTGCCAGACCGGCGTGCTGGCGCACCGTCTTGGATGCGCTCCACATCAGCTCGCAGGAAATCGGATTGCGCTTTTGCGGCATGGTGCTCGATGCACCACGTCCCTTGACGAAGGGCTCGAACGCCTCGCCCAGCTCGTTGGTCATCATCAGCATCACGTCCAGCGCGATCTTGCCCAGCGATGAGGTCACCAGTCCCAGGAACTGGACGGCTTCAGCCAGACCGTCGCGGGCCACGTGCCAGGTGACAGGCGAGGCTTCCAGGCCAAGATCTTCCATCAGCGCGGCATGCACCGCCAGCCCTTGATCGCCCAGGGAAGCCAGGGTGCCGGCCGCGCCGCCGAACTGGCCGACCAGCACGCGCGGGCGCAGTTGTTCGAGTCGTTGACGATGGCGGCGGATCATCAGCAGCCAGACCGCCGCCTTGTAGCCGAAGGTGATCGGCAGCGCGTGCTGCAAGTGCGTACGTCCGGCCATGGGCGCATCGCGGTAGCGCTCGGCCATCTGGTCCAGGATGTCGTCCAGTTCCTGCAGATCGCGATCGATGATCGCCAGCGCGTCGCGTATCTGCAGCACGGTGGCCATGTCCATGATGTCCTGCGTGGTGGCGCCCCAATGCAGGTACTCGCCTTCGGGGCCGCACAGTTTGGACAACTGGTGCACCAGGGGCAGGATCGGATAGCCCACGATCTCGGTTTCGGCCTTGAGCACCTGCAGGTCGATGGCTTGCGCATCGGCGCGCGCTTCGATTGCGTCGGCGGCAGCCTGCGGGATCACACCGAGCTTGCCCTGCACCCGCGCGAGCGCAACTTCCGTCTCCACATAACGCCGCACCGTCGCAGCATCATCGAACACTTCACGCATGGCCGGCGTGCCGAACATGTCCTTGAGAATGGCGGATTCCAACACTGAAATAGGCATGGTATATGTACGCTCTTTAAAAGTTGTACGTACATATTAAACAGGCTTTGTGCAGGCCGTCAATGCGCGCAGCGCGTGGCGACGATAGAATCGAGGCTAGCCTTTCGACTCTGCGCCCAATGTCCTCCGTCACGCTCTACAGCAAAATCTCAGAAGTACTGGCGCATCGCATTGCCAGCGGCAGCTACGCCGTGGGAAGCGCCATCCCGACCGAACACGAACTGGCCGAAGAGTTCGACGCCAGCCGGCACACCATCCGGGCGGCATTGCGGCAATTACAGGATCTGGGCCTGATTTCCCGGCGGCGCGGCAGCGGCACGATCGTGCAGGCGCAGCGGGCCAATGCGGGCTACAGCCAGTCGCTGTCCTCGCTTGAAGATCTGGTGCAGTTGGCGGCGCGCACCCCCAGAACGGTGCACAAGATGCGGGAAATCGTCATGGACACGGCGCTCGCCGGGCTCCTGAACTGCGCCCCGGGCAGCCACTGGCTGTGCATCAGTTCCACGCGGGGCCAGCCAGGGCAAGCGCCCATCGTGTGGACGGATCTTTACGTCGATGCACACTACAAGGGCGTGCGTCCGCTGGTGAACCAGCATCCGGACCGGCTGGTGTCAGACCTGATCGAGACGCACTATGGCCGGCGCATTGCCTCAGTGGAACAGACGATTGCAGGCGCCGCCATTCCTGCCGCCCATGCCAAGGCGCTGGAAATCGAGCCCGATGCACCGGGCCTGATGATCGTGCGCCACTATCGCGATCAGGCCGGTGCCGTCCTGCTGGCTTCGGTGTCCTATCATCCGGCGAACCGCTACAAGTTTTCCACCACGCTCATCCGGCAGCATTGACTGCGGCCCACGCGGGCGCGTGGGCCGATTGCACGTCAATTGGCGGGATAGACCCACACATGCTGTGACGGCAGGGCCAGGCTATGCGGCCCGGCCTCCAGGGGCGCCTGGCCATAGGCCCGCAATGTGGGCTGCGTGGCGGACTGTTCGCCGGGAAAGCGGAACAGATATTCCCACTTGTCGCCCAGATACATGGTGGTCACCAGCGACAGATCGAGTTTGTCCGGATCGGCTGCGTGGGTGAGGCGCACCTGCTCGACACGAATCACCGCAACCGCGGGCTGCCCTTCGCGCACGCCCTCTCCGGCACGCCCCCAGACCGACCAGTCTTCACCCTGCACATGTGCCATACCATCGCGCAACTCGGTGACCTGGCCCTGCAGACGATTGTTGCTGCCCATGAACTCGGCGCAGAACAAGGTTGCTGGAGAACCATACATTTCCTGGGGCGTACCCTGTTGCTCGATCTTGCCGTTGTTCAACAGCAGGATGCGATCGGAAATGGCCATCGCTTCGTTCTGATCGTGCGTCACCATCAAGGCCGACAGACCCAGGCGAAGAATCAGTTCGCGCAGGAACGCACGCGCCTCTTCGCGCAGCTTGGCATCCAGGTTGGACAACGGTTCGTCCAGCAGGATGACCGGCGGGTTATAGACCAGCGCACGACCAATGGCGACGCGCTGTTGCTGACCGCCCGAGAGCTGGTGGGGATGGCGTTGACCCAGATGGCCCAGGCCAAGCTGATCCAGCACATCCTGGACACGCTTCTTGGTTTCAGCGGCCGGCAGTTTGCGCAGCTTCAGCGGATAGGCCACGTTCTCGAACACCGTCTTGTGCGGCCACAGCGCATACGACTGGAAGACCAGGCCCAGATTGCGTTCTTCGGCAGGCACTTCGTTGCGCGCCACGCCGTCGTAGACCACGCGGTCACCAAT
>JAEYZR010000295.1 GCA_023427945.1 Pseudomonadota bacterium
CCTAGTGGAACCTAGTACGACCTAGTGGAACCTAGTACGACCTAGTGGAACCTAGTACGACCTAGTACGACCTAGTGCGATCACCATGAACAAAGGCCTGCACCACCGATGTGGATGCAGGCCTTGCGCCAGGCAAATCTCTTGACACCCGCCTGCATGGGATAACGCAGGCGGTGTCTATCAAAACCCGCTTACTTCTTGCGTGCCATCGGAACGAGCTTGTCGAGCTCTGCGATGGCGCCAGCGTAGCTGTTGCCAGCGAGCACGGGCGAGGTCAGGTACTTGCCGCCCACTGCCAGTGCGGGCGTGCCTTCCACGCGATAGGCTTCAGCCAACTGGTTGGCACGCTGGACCTGGCTGGCCACCGAGAACGAATCGAAGGCCGCTTCGAACTTGGCCTTGTCCACGCCCTGGTTGCCGATCCACTCGGTCATCGACTTCTTGTCAAACAGGCGGCGTTTCTCGTTGTGGATGGCGGCGAACACCTTGGGATGCAAGTCGGTGCGATCCAGTGCAACCAGTGCAAAATAAAGCTGCTGCAAGGGCTTCATGCCGGCGTTGAACGCAATGGGTACACGCTTGAGCACGACATCGGACGGTGCCTTCTTTTCCCAGTCTTCGACCAGGCCTTCCATCGCGGCGCAATGCGGGCAGGTGTAGGCGAAAAACTCCAGGACTTCGATTTTGTCCGGCGTGTCGCTGGGCAAGGCCGGGTTGATGACCACGTGGCCTTGCGATGACTGCGCGTGACTGGCGGGCGCGAAGAACGTAGCGCAGGCTACGGTCGCGGCAAACAATAAACGGGTGAACGTGGCGTTCATGATGTGACGTCCCAGAAAAGGCATTGAGTGGTCATTGACCACATAAAAAAGGCAGAGTTCACTGTCTGACTACTGCCGACTCTATTTTGTTTTCGCCCAGCTGCGTACGTGCGCGGTTCATGTCGTCCAGGCGGCTGAACGGTCCGACGCGAACGCGATTGACCTGCGTGCCATTGACTTCGGCGCGTTGCACGACGGCGGGCAAGCCCAGCAAAATGATACGCGCCCGCAAGGATTCCGCATCGTTGGCGGCACGGAAGGCGCCAGCCTGCAATAAATAGCTGCCGGTGCTGGCGGGCTTGGCGGTAGACGCGGCGGTGCGGTTCTCGGTCGTTGCGGCGGCAGATGGCGCGGTCGCAGCCGGCGCCGGTGTGCGTGCGCTGCCACTGTTCGCTGCCGGGGCAGGAGCCGGCGAGGGCGTCTTGGGCAGGCCGGCGATCAAGGCATCGAGGTCGTCGCCCGCGCCCGTGGCAGGCCCTGGTGTGGCGGGCGTGACGCCGGGCAGCGGCGAGGGCGCGGTGGCGGTGGGCCCGCTTGGCGCCGTACCGGCTGCGCCATCGCGACCGTACAGGCCACCGTTTGGATCGGGTGCCTGGCGTGGGTCTGGCAGCTTGGCCTGTTGCGACGGTGTGTCGTGCGAGGCCCGGTCCACGAACGGCATGGGCGCACGCGTCACGTAGAACGCCACACCTGCAGCCACGATCAAGCCCAGCAGGAGACCGGCAAGCACGCCATACATCGTGCTGCCGCCTTGCGTTGAGCGTTTGGTTGTGCGTTTAGCCATCAGACGATTACATCCTTTCAGGGGCCGATACACCCATCAATGCCAGGCCATTGGCCAGAACCCGACGGGTGGCCGCAGCCAGGCGCAAACGGGCAAGTTTGAGCGCCGGGTCGTCCACCAGCACGCGTTCGGCGTTGTACCAGCCGTGGAAATCCGACGCGCAGTCGCGCAGCCAGAAGGCAATGTGATGGGGGGCCAGTTCCTGCGCCGACTGCGCCACGATGGCCGGGAAGCTCGACAGCCGTTGCATCAGCGCGAACTCGGAGGGCGCCACCAGCAGCGAGATATCGGCTTCTGCCAGCGCGTCGTCGGTCACACCACCGGCGGTGATCATGGAGCAGATGCGGGCGTGGGCGTATTGAATGTAATAGACGGGATTCTCTTCGCTCTTGCTGCGAGCCAGATCGACGTCGAAGACAAATTCGGTATCGGCACGACGCTGGATCAGGAAGAAACGCACCGCATCCTGCCCGACCCAGTCCACCAGATCGCGCAGCGTGACGTAGCTGCCGGCACGCTTGGATATCTTGACCTCTTCGCCGCCACGGACCACTTTGACCATCTTGTGCAGAATATAGGCCGGGAAGTCGGCAGGAATGCCCAGGCCGAGTGCCTGCAGGCCGGCGCGCACTCGCGCTACCGTACCGTGATGGTCGCTGCCCTGGATGTTCACTGCGTGGTGATAGCCGCGCTCCCATTTGGCGACATGGTAGGCCACATCGGGCACGAAATAGGTATAGCCGCCTTCACGCTTGCGCATGACCCGGTCTTTGTCGTCGCCGGTACCCAGTTCAGTCGTGCGCAGCCACAGCGCGTCGTCCAGCTCGTAGGTGTGGCCCGATGCCACTAGCGCGTCGACCGTGTTCTGCACGCGTCCGGAAGAATAAAGCGAGCTTTCGAGATAGTAGTTGTCGAAGACCAGGCCAAATGCCTGCAGGTCCAGATCCTGTTCGCGGCGCAAGTAAGCGACGGCAAACAGTCGCACGGCGTCGAAATCGTCGATGTTTCCCGAGGCCGTGACGGGCGAGCCGTCGGAGCACTTGACGGTCTTGCCATCGACGAAGTCCTTGGCGATGTCGGCGATGTAGTCGCCCCGATACCCCTCGGCGGGATATTCGTCGGAGTCCGGGCCGATGCCGCGCGCGCGCGCCTGCACGCTCAGGGCAAGCTTTTCGATCTGGTTGCCCGCGTCGTTGTAGTAGAACTCGCGGGTGACCTCAAAGCCGATAGCCTCGTACAGACGGCAGAGGGAATCGCCCAGGGCCGCCTGACGTGCATGGCCGACGTGCAGCGGGCCGGTCGGATTGGCCGAGACGAATTCCACCAGAATCTTGTCGCCGCCTTGCCGGTTGCTGCGACCGAACTGTTCGCCCTGTTCCGTGATCGCGGCCAGTACCGCTTGTTTGGCCTGGGCGGTGAACCTGAAGTTGATGAAGCCGGGGCCGGCGATTTCGGCGTTGGCGATCAGCTCGCTCGCGCCAGCCTGCGCCATCAGTGCTGCGACTACCTGCTCGGCGAGTTCACGTGGATTGCGGCGAGCAGGCTTGGCCAGTTGCATGGCCACGTTGCAGGCCAGATCGCCATGAGCGGCGACCTTCGGGCGCTCCAGCACGATGGTCGGGGTGCTGGCGTCGGGCAAGACGTGGGTGACGGCTTGCGAAATCAGGGAGGCGAGATGGTTTTGTTGCTCGAGGAGCATGCGCGGTAAACAGTAAAAAGGTGGTCGGATCGACCGTCAATCATAGCCCGAAACCGGCTTTTCCAAGTTGGCAGACGGCCCGTGTTGGGGTAGTGTGCAAGGTCTTTCATCCCAGAGGAGCGTATTCGATGCTTGTGACGTTCAGTTCGAAAAATGCGGCCGATGTGCTCATGTTGTCGCACCATGCGCAGCCGCTTTTGCTTGCTGCGGGCAAGGATATCGGCGAATCCTTTCCCGAGCGTGGTGTTTTGACGGCAGGACAGCTGGCCGGCGCGATTGCCGGAATCGAGGCTGCGGTTGCTCGCGCCGAGCCTGTGCCCGACGATGATGACGAGGACGATGGCTTGCCGGTGCCGCCCATGGCGCGTGCCGTGGGGCGCGGCCCCCCCCCGGTGCCCAAGGAGGCGGGAA
>JAEYZR010000298.1 GCA_023427945.1 Pseudomonadota bacterium
GCTCGATGCGACCGACCGCAAGACGGCGGTGACGCTGCGCGAAAGGCTGAACAGCAAGGACGCCATCGCAGCCCTGCCTCCCAGCAACAAACTGGACACGACACAGGGCACCTGGCATATCGAAAGCGCACGTTTCAAACCCCTGGGCTGGACCATCGTGGCTGCCGTGCCGGAAAGCGATCTGACCGCCCCGGCCGATGCGCTGATCCAGCGCCAGGCCATCATTTTTGCGATAGCGCTGCTGCTGGCCCTACTGGCCACATGGATGATCGCCGTACGTATCGTGAGACCCCTGGGGCAACTCACCCGCTATTCGCTCTACCTGTCGCGGCACGATCTGAAAATCGCTCCCCCCGTTCCTGATCACATCACCGCCCTGCCCGAGCTGCACAACGACGAAGTAGGCCGACTGGCGAGTTCCTTCATGCTGATGGACCAGCGGCTGCGCAAGAATGCCGCCGAACTGGCGCATGAGACTGCGGCGCGCGAACAGCTCGAGCGCGAGCGCAACGTGGGTCGCGCCGTCCAGCTCGGCCTGTTGCCCGTGCCTCTGGATCGCTCGAGTGCTTCGCTGCTCGACATGACCGTGCTGCACGAACCCGGCAGCCGCACGGGCGCCGACTTCCACGACTATTTCATGCTGGCCGACGCCCGGATGTGTTTCCTCGTCGGGACCGTGGCAGACCAGGGCATACCCGCCGCCCTCTTCGCCACGGCCACTCGAACACTCGTGCGCTCGTTCACCCAGAGTGAAACCGACCCTGCCGTGGTGGCCAGGCTGGTCAACGACCGCTTGACCGAAACCAACCCGCGAATGATGTTCGCCACCTTCATTCTCGGCATGCTGAACATGCAGACCGGGGCACTGCTGTGGGTCAACGCGGGCCACCTGCCGCCCTACATTACCGACGCGACCACGGGAGCGGTGCGCAGGCTGCAAGGCCAGGGCGCCCCGGATCCGGCCTGCGGCGTGGTCGAGAACGCCACTTACACCCGGCGCTCGGATCATGTGGAATCGGGCGAATGCCTGGTGATTCATACCGAAGGTCTGAATGCCGCGCGTGACGCCAGCGGCACACAGTTCGGCCCCGACCAGGTCCAGTCTGCGCTGACGCGGCCCGCTCAAGGCTCGCACATGCGTGCGCACGATCTGATTCAAACCATGCACGCGCTCCACCCCAGCCTCGAACAGCACGACGACATCACCGTGCTTGTGATTGGACGACCATGAATAACCTTCTGCGAACCAGTGTTTTTGCACTTGCCACCACGCTGTCCTTTTCCGGCAGCGCCGAGGTCAAGTCGCCCGCCATCCCGGCATTGCACCAAAGCCAGCATGTCGAGCAGGTCTTTGCCACGACGCCCACCCACCGCCCGGACGGCAAAAAATGGCGCATTGGCTACCTCGAAAGTGGTGACTATTCGGAATACCCCCGCACTCTCAGAGTGGTCGCGCTGGGGCTGCAACAGCTGGGGTGGATCAAGATCGAGCGCATCCCGGACGACCTGGATGGTTATCAGATGTGGAAATTCCTGGCCGAACACGCCAAAAGCGACACGCTGGAATTCGTGGCCGATGCCTGGTGGCAGCCGGGCAACTTCGACGCATCCAAACGCCCCGCCGTCCGTCAGGCCATCACGGACCGCCTGCGCACGCAACACGACATCGACTTGATCATCGCAATGGGAACGCTGGCCGGCCAGGACATGGCGGCGCTAGGAGCGCCCGTCCCCACCATCGTCGGATCGACCAGTGATGCGGTGGGCGCAAAAATCGTCAAAAGCGTGGAAGACAGTGGTCTGGACAATCTGCATGCGCGCGTGCAGCCCGAGCGCTACCAGCGTCAGGTGCGCCTGTTCCACGACATCGTGCCCTTCAAGACGCTGGGCCTGGTCTACGAGGATAGTCCGGAAGGCCGCACCTACGCCGCCGTGGACGCGGTCAATCAGGTGGCCAACGAACTGGGCTTCAGCATTCGCAGTTGCGATGCACGCTCCAACGGCATCCCCCGGGAGGAGGCCACGGCCAACATGTTGCGCTGCTACAGTCAGATGGACACCGATGTCGATGCGGTATATGTGACGGTACACCGGGGCATCACGCCAGATACCGTACAGGACGTCGCTCGTACGCTGCGCGAACTCAAAGTGCCCAGCTTCGCGATGCTGGGTTCCGAAGAAGTCAAGAAAGGCATGCTGATGAGCCTGTCGCAAGCCGACTATTCATACGTGGGCCTGTTCTACGCCGAAACGATGGCGCGCATATTCAACGGCGCCCTGCCCCGGCGCCTCAGTCAGATCTGGATCGACCCTGCGAAGATCGCGCTGAATCTGGAAACGGCACGCATCATCGGTTTCGACCCTCCGATGGACATTCTGCTGGCGGCGGACGAAGTCTACGAGACACGTTCGCCCTGAGCGGCTCAAACGCCCGGGCCGTGCCCTGCCCTGCGACGCAAACGCCTTTCCACCCGGGCCACATACCACGTGGCAACGGCCACCATCAGTGCGAGCGCGAACCATGTGAGCGCGTAGACAAGATGGGTGTTCTTGAACGCAATGACGGTCAGCCCCCCTACGGGCCAGACCCCGACAGGGGTTGCGGCGGCATCCACGAAGTACGGCGCGACCGGCCCGGACAGCCCGACCGAACGGGCAATCGCCTGCACGTCGCGCGAATACCATCGTCCCGATACGGGGTCGTTCTGGCGCAGGAACCCACCGTCGGGTTCGGACTGACGCAACAACCCAGTGACCACCACCGTGTTGCCCGGCGCAAAAGCCCCCTCGGCCGGACGCAAGGCGGGATCGCGCATGGCCGGGCTGACGAAGCCGCGGTTCACCAGCACAGTGAAGCCTTGCGTCGTCTTCAAAGGTGACAGCACCCAGAAACCCGGGCCGAGATCAGTGGTCGCCTGCACCAGCGTTTCATCGGGCAAGAAACTGCCCGTCAGACTCACCTTCAGATAGGTCTCGTCCGCGGTGGCGCTCCAGGCGTCGGGTCCGGGCGCGGGAACGGCGGGGGCGTGTACCCTGGCATCGACCTGTTCGATCAGATCGAGCTTCCATTGCAGCCGCTTGACCTGCCATATGCCCAGGGAGCTGAAACCCGCGAACAGCACGGCCGCCAGCAAGGCCAGGAAAAAGAGCGCCCAGGGCCCACGCGGACCTCGGCCCGCCGACACCACGGGGGCATCGGCGGGCCGAGCGTTTGAAGCCTTGTCTGGCGTCGGAGTCTTGTCCAACGACACGCCTTACTTCATTTCATGCGTCATGGTGGGCATCATGTTCGTATTCAGGTGATACATCACCCACAACGAACCCGCCAGAGTGATCACCACGATCATGATCGTGAAGAGCAGCGCCAGCATGTTCCAGCCGCCTTCGGACTTGAAGTTCATGTGCAGGAAGTAAATCATGTGAACGACGATCTGCACTGCCGCCAGCGCCAGGATGACCATCGACGTTGTCGTGGCATTGGCAAAGACGTCGCCCATCACGATCCAGAACGGAATGACCGTCAGGATGACCGACAGGATGAAACCGGTCATGTAGCCACTGAACGTGCTGTGGCCGGCACCGCCGTCGTCGTCGTGATCGTCGTGATGATCGTGACCCGCACCGTGGTCGTGGCCGTGGTGGCTCAGGGTTTCGTTATGTGTGCTCATTTACAGCACCCCCATCAAATACACAAAGGTGAAAACGCCGATCCAGACCACGTCCAGGAAGTGCCAGAACATGGACAGACACATGACCCGGCGTTGGTTCTCACGATTCAGGCCATGCTTCTTGAGCTGGAACAACAGCGTGACCAGCCAGATGATGCCGAAGGTCACGTGCAGGCCGTGCGTACCGACCAAGGTGAAGAACGAGGACAGGAACGCGCTGCGCTGCGGAACGGCACCTTGATGGATCAGGTGATAGAACTCGTACAGTTCCAGCGCGATGAACGCCGCACCGAACAGACCGGTGATGGCAAGCCAGAACAGCACCGAGTTCAGGCGGTTGCGCCGCATTTCAATCATGGCAAAGCCATAGGTGATCGAGGACAGCAACAGCATGGCCGTGTTGATGGCCACCAGTTGCAGATCGAACAGGTCGGCCCCCGAGGGACCTGCGGCATAGTTGCGACCGACCACGGCGTGTACCGCGAACAGGCAGGCGAAGATGAGGCAGTCGCTCATCAGGTACATCCAGAACCCCAGGAGCGTTCCGTTCTTGGGGTGATGCTCGCCTGGCACAAAAAAGCGCAGGTTGTCCGATGCTTTGGCCGCATCGGTGGCGTGGAGTGCAGTAGCGTTAGACATGTTGTGCAAGCAGACGTTGACGGGCTGCCTCGGTGCTGGCGACTTCTTCCACCGGAATGTAGTAGTCGCGTTTGTAGTTGAAGGTATGGGCGATGGTCACGATCATCAGCGCAAGGAATGCGATGATGGCCAGTGGCCACATGTGCCAGATCAGGGCGAAACCGATCAGCGCGCTCAAGCCGGCGATGATGATGCCTGCACCCGTGTTCTTGGGCATGTGGATCGCCACGAAGCCCTCGGTGGGATGCTTGTAGTTGCGTTGCTTCATCTGATACCAGGCATCGCCATCATGGATCAGCGGCGTGAACGCAAAGTTGTAGTTCGGCGGCGGCGACGAGGTTGCCCACTCGAGCGTACGGCCATTCCAGGGATCGCCCGTGGTGTCGCGCAGTTGGTCGCGGCGCAGGAAACTGACGACCAGCTGGATGAGGAAGCTGCCGATACCCAGCGCGATCAGGACGGCACCCACGGCGGCAATCTGGAACCAGATCTGCAGCGAGGGGTCCTCGAAGTGACTGACACGACGCGTCACACCCATCAGGCCCAGAACGTACAGCGGCATGAAGGCGACGTAGAAACCAACCAGCCAGAACCAGAACGAGCACTTGCCCCAGAACGGGTCGAGCTTGTAGCCAAAGGCCTTGGGGAACCAGTAGGTGATACCGGCCATCATGCCAAACAGTACGCCGCCAATGATCACGTTGTGGAAGTGAGCGATCAGGAACAGGCTGTTGTGCAGCACGAAGTCGGCAGGCGGTACGGCCAGCAGCACGCCGGTCATGCCACCGATGACAAAGGTCAGCATGAAGGCGATCAGCCACATCATCGGCAGTTCGAAGCGGATACGGCCGCGGTACATGGTGAACAGCCAGTTGAACACCTTCGCCCCTGTCGGGATGGAGATGATCATGGTGGTGATGCCGAAGAAGGAGTTCACCGAGGCCCCCGAGCCCATGGTGAAGAAGTGGTGCAACCACACCAGATACGACAGGATGGTGATACAGACGGTGGCGTAAACCATCGAGGTATAGCCGAACAGGCGCTTGCCCGAGAAGGTCGAAGCGACCTCCGAGAACACACCGAAC
>JAEYZR010000302.1 GCA_023427945.1 Pseudomonadota bacterium
TTTTCCTTGGCGTAGGCGACCAGCTCGCTCATGGACTTGATCGGCAGGTCTGGGCGGACCACGACCACTTGCGGCGCCGACAGCACGTTGGCGACCGGCTCGAAATCCTTTATCGGATCGAATCCGGCGTTGGGCATGACCGTGGGTGTGATCACCTGAAAACCCGAGTACTGCAAGAGCAGCGTATAGCCGTCAGGCGACGCACGTTTGACCGCCTGGGCCGCAATGCCACCAGCCGCCCCGGGCCGGTTCTCCACCACCACGGATTGCCCCAGCGCCTGGCCGAGCGGCTGCGCGATGAGCCGTGCGGCAATGTCGGTCGTGCCGCCAGGGGCAGCCGAGGCGATCAGCGAAATCGGGCGCGTGGGATAGTCGGCCGCGATGGCATTCGAGACGATGCCCAGCCCCAGCGTGGATGTCAGCAAAACGGCTAGCGTCGAGCGTCGGCGCACCGCGAAGGCGCCCAGCGGATTGATGTTTGAATGCATGGTCCATCTCCAATGTCGTTTTTATGGAAAACAGGAAGGATGACCCTTCCCGAAGAGCCTCATGAGCTCAGGCGCCTGCTGGAAAACGTTCAGCCAGCCAGGCAGGTGCGGGGTGGGTTTGCAGGCGCTGACCCGCGCTTGCAAGGGGAATCGAAAACTGGCGCGCGATGAGTCGGGGCAATCCGGTCACCACCGGCATGAGTGCCTCGAGCGCCACGCCGGTATCCACCGACATGCACTCGAACATGTGGACCAGCTCTTCAGTGTTGACGTTGCCGCTCGCGCCAGGCGCGAAGGGGCAACCACCCAGTCCGCCTGCTGCCGCGTCAAAACGCGTGATGCCGGTCTGCCAGCCTGCCAGCGCATTGGCCAATGCCATGCCGCGTGTGTTGTGCAGGTGCAAAGTGATGGCGGTCTGCGGCAGTTCGCGCTGCGCACGCTCACTAAGCGCTGCGACCTGGGTGGGATAGGCCATCCCGGTGGTGTCGCACAGCGTCACGCCACAGGCGCCCGCATCCACGAGACGATGGGCCAATGTCATCGCCTCGTCTGCAGCCACCTCGCCTTCGAACGGGCAACCGAAGGCGGTGGACAACGACACGTTGCAGGGCACATTGTCGCGGCCAGCGCGTTGCAGGATCGCCAGCAGTTCGGCCAGCGACTGTTCACGTGTCATGCGCAGATTGGCCCGGTTGTGGGTCTCGCTGGCCGACATCACCAGATTCATTTCGTCGGTGCCCGATTCCATTGCGCGCTCCAGGCCACGCACATTGGGCACCAGCGCCGTATAGATCACACCGGGCACGCGCCGGATGCGCTGCATCACGTCCTGGGCATCGGCCAGCGCCGGAATGGCTTTCGGTGAGGTGAAGCTGGTGACTTCGATGCGCTTGAAGCCGCACAGCGACAGCGCGTCGACGAAAGCCACCTTGGCATCCGTATCGACGATCTGCTTCTCGATCTGCAGGCCGTCGCGCGGGCCGACTTCGTTGACTTCGATACGAACAGGATGGTTCATGCGATGACTCCCGCAGCGCGTAGATGATCGACCTGCGCCTGCGTCAGGCCTGCTTCTGCCAGGACGCGGTCAGTGTGTTCGCCAAGCGTGGGCGCTCGTGTCTGCACGCCACCCGGCGTGGCCGACAACAGCGGAAACACCGCAGGCATGGCCACGCTGGCGCCAGAAGCAGAGGTCAAGGTGGTGATGGCCTGGCGCGCAGCGTAGTGCGGGTCGTGCGCCATGTCGGCAACCGTGTAGATACGGCCCGAGGGCACGCCTGCCGTGCGCAGGGCATCGAGAATCGTGTCGATGTCGCGCGTCGCCGTCCAGGCCCCTATCGCCGCATCGAGTTCGGCGGCGCGGCGGGCTCGTCCGTCGTTGTGTGCCAGGGCCGGGTCGTCGGCCAGTTCAGGGCGGCCGATCAACTTCATGAGTCGCGAAAAAATGCCGTCGCCGTTTCCGGCGATCAGCACGTAGGTGCCATCGACGGTCAGATAGGCATTGGACGGCGCGATGCCGGGCAGTGCAGCGCCCGCAGGTTCGCGCACCGTTCCGAAAACCGAGTATTCCGGCAGCAGGCTTTCAGTCAGGTTGAAAAGTGCTTCGAACAATGCCGCGTCGATGACCTGTCCGACGCCGCCACGGGCATCGCGCTCGTAGAGTGCCAGCAGCACCCCCATCGCGCCATGAAGCCCGGCGATCGTGTCACCCAGCGAAAGTCCGGCGCGAACCGGCGCGCGCCCTGGCTCGCCGTTGATGTAGCGCAGCCCCGCCATCGCCTCGCCGATGGCCGCAAAGCCTGGCTCCTGCGCCTTGGGCCCCGTCTGGCCATAGCCGGAGACACGCAACATGATGAGTTTCGGATTCAGGGCATGCAGCGTGTCCCAGTCCAGCCCCCATTTCTCCATCGTCCCGGGTCGGAAGTTCTCGATCAACACATCGGCATGCCTGGCCAGTTCACGCACCAGGGCCTGTCCTTCCTCGCGACGCAGGTCGATGCAAACCGATTGTTTGCTGCGCGACTGCGCCTCCCACCATACCGACGTGCCCTCGTGCAGCAGACGCCACTTGCGCAAAGGATCACCCACGCCCGGGGGTTCTATCTTGATGACCTGGGCACCGAAATCGGCAAGGGTCTTGGCGGCAAACGGGCCGGCAATGAGCTGGCCCAATTCGAGCACTCGCAAGCCGGACAGAATCTGGTGAGTCATTGGATCTCCTACGATGGGCGCAAGTGTGCCCGCCCTCTGGGACACTGGCTAGACGTGATGCGGGATAGGGGCTTTCGCGAATCGAGAAAGCCGGGCGGCACGCCTACGGAGTGCCGCACTTCAGGATTCGCCTTGCAGGTGAGCGAGCAGCCGGCGCGCCGGCACACTCAGGTCCTGTGCATCGCGCACCCCTACGGCCAGGGCTCTTCGTGCCCAGGTGTCGGTCAGCGCGATGAGTTTGATCGGCATCGAACGGGCGTGGGGTTCGGCCGCCAGGCGGGGCAGGATACCGACGCCCTGGGTGGCCACCACCATCCGGCAGATCGCGTCGAAACTGCGCACCTGAATGCGCATGCGCACCTCGGCACCCATGCGCATGCTTTCCTCGCGCAGGCGCATGGCGATCGACGTCGTGGGCGGCAGGCCCACGTGATCGAACGCCAGGGACGCCTCGAAGGCCAGGCGCTCGTGGCGTGCCAGTGCATGTTGCGCGGGCACGATCAATACGAGTTCATCCTGTCGGTATCCGACGACCTTCAGGCCATTGGCAGGCGTACGGTCATCGAACACCCCGATATCGGCACGGTTCTCGCGCACGGCTTCGACCACCTCGTTGCTGTTCTGTTCTTCGAGCTCGATGCGCACCGCAGGATGCTGGCTCATGAAGCTGGCCAGGTCTTCCGGCAGAAACTGGGTGATGGCCGACGTGTTGGCGCGTACTCGAACCTGGCCACGCACTCCTTCTGCATAATCGGTCATGACGGCGGCCATCTGCTCGACCTCCTTGAGCACCCGCTGCCCATGCGCCAGACAGGCCAGCCCGGCGTCCGTGGGTGCAACGCCGTTGGCATTGCGATAGAGCAAAGGGGTCCCCAGGGCCGCCTCGAGGTCGGAAATGCGCTTGCTGGCGGCACCGACGGCCAGATGCGCATGGCGTGCGCCCGCCGAAATGCTGCCCAGACGTGCAACGGCATCGAACAGCTTGAGCGTGACGAGATCGATTCGGGCCAGATTCATTCAAAAGCGCCAGACAAGGGAGATCGAACACCGATCCTGGCCTTCCATGATACGAGAAGTGATCGGCGCGAACCGGCCAGGGGCGACTGCCCCGTTCAGTCTGCCTGCCTGGGACAGGCAAGCATGGCATCGCCCAGGATCTCGCCCCCCTGCGATTTGACGGCATGGGCGGCGGATTCGCGGTCAAGGCGATCCCTGTTCTGACTCAGTTTGTGCTTGCCGACCAGTCGCGTGACCTGGACTTCGATCCCCACGATGGCCTTGAGCCTTTCATCGATGAAGTCGGGCGCGCTGTCGGTCATTTTCCAGGGTTTGGGCTGGCTGGCCTCGTGGGTGCGCGTCAGGCGGGCCACCACGCCGCGCACGTAGCGTTCATCGTCGTGGATGGTGATGGTGCCGTGTGCATGCACCACCATGTAGTTCCAGGTAGGCACTTGCCGGTGCAGTTCGTGCTTGCTTGGATACCAGTTGGGCGAGATATAGGCGTCGGCGGCCCGAAAAATGACCAGCACCTCCGCGCCGTTGCCCACTTCTTGCCACACCGGGTTGTTGCGTGCGACATGGGCACGCAATACCGATTTTCCGTTCGCGGCCACGTCCAGCTCGAAGGGGACGTGATTGGCGTCCAGGCCACTGGCGCCCTGCGTGACCAGCGCGCCCAGTGGACAGGCTCGAATGAGCGCGATGGCCTGGGCGTCGGAAATGGCGAATGATTCGGGAACGTACATGGAGGACTCTCTGACGTGGCTGTTGTGCAATTCCTTATCATGACCCATGAATCATGGCTCGGATAGACCGCAGCACCCCGAGAGATCCTTCATCGCCAATATGATCGCCCTCATCGTATCCGTCACCACGAGCAGCCTTGTGAATGAACGCTACATTCCGGGCATGAGAGGACCGTGAAACCATTTCATTACAAAGCGATACAGCCAGCCAACCGTTTGATTGTTAAGGTTTTTCAATCATAGACGAGGGAGCAGTCAAAAAAATGGACAAAAAATTATCGGCTTTTGCGCTCTGCGCTCTCATCATGACCGCCCCTGTAACCCACGCCCAGTATGATGCTGGCGCCACCCATATGCTGGGTCAGGGCATGGGCTTCAGCGCGCTGAGTTCAAGTACCTACCGTAACAGCATCGAGGCAACCAAAGGCAGTAACGGCAAACGGGACGCGAACACCAGGCAGACGAACAAACGCCAGGATGCGCAGAGAAATGGTAAGGCCAAGGCTTCGGAGCCAATCTTGCGGACTCAGGCCGACGTCGACCGCTACATGAAAGAACGCATGGCCCACCATGTCCGCGCATTGACGCCCGAATACAAGCGTCGTGCGGCCCGCGACGGTCAGCCGGCCGCTGACAAGTGGATCCGGGCCAAGGGCGAAGAACTGGGGAAAATGGAAGGTGAACGTGCCCGCAAGCTCGTCAGGCG
>JAEYZR010000311.1 GCA_023427945.1 Pseudomonadota bacterium
GGCTCGTACACGTCTCGCCCTCGAACGTGATCATGGGGCGGGCGGCGCTTTCGGAACGGCCGGCGGTCATCGTGGGCGACGATTTCACTGTCAGGGGCGGTGCCAACGACGGTGCCGTGGGCGACAAGATGATCTTTGCCGAACAGATGGCGTTCGATCTGCGCATTCCCCTGGTCAGGCTGGTGGACGGCACGGGCGGCGGCGGTTCGGTCAAGAACATCGAGAAGATGGGCTATGCCTTGCTGCCGAAGATGAAGATCTGGGCCTATGTGGCGCGCAATCTTTCGCAGGTTCCGGTCGTGTCGCTGGCCCTGGGGTGGGTGGCCGGCCAGGGAGCTGCGCGGGTAGCCGGCAGCCATTATTCGGTGATGGTGCGCGATACCTCGCAGTTGTTCATTGCCGGACCGCCCGTGGTGGCCAAGATCGGGCAGAACCTGGGCAAGAACGAATTGGGCGGCAGTGCCATTCACACCCGTAACGGCGTGGCCGATGACGAAGTCGGCTCGGAAGAAGAGGCCTTCGCCGCAGCGCGCAGGTTCCTGTCTTATCTGCCTCCTTCGGTGCATGAGCTTGCGCCACGCGGCCCCCGTGCGCCATCGGTACCGGATCAAACCTGGCTGCGCGACGCGATACCCAAGGATACGCGCAAGGTCTACAAGATCCGACCCATCGTGCAGACGCTGTTCGATGCCGGAACGGTCTTCGAAATCGGGAAGAACTGGGGGCGGGCGATCATCTGCGGCCTGGCCAGAATCGATGGCTGGCCCGTCGTGTTTGCCGCGAGCAACCCCTACCACTACGGCGGCGCATGGGACCGGCACACCGCCGACAAGTTCACGCGTCTGCTCGACATGGCGGAGACCTTCCATCTGCCTGTGGTGAACATGGTGGACATTGCCGGTTTCCAGATCGGCCTGGAGGCCGAGACGGATGGTGTGATGCGGGCAGGGGTGCGTGCACTGACCGCAGTGTCGCAATCGACCGTGCCGTGGTTCTCCCTGATCATGCGACGGGCGTTCGGCGTGGCGGCCGGCGGCCACCAGAATTCGAGCCGCTTCAACTTCCGTTATGCCTGGCCCTCGGCGCAATGGGGCTCGCTGCCTATCGAGGGCGGGCTGGAGGTGGCCTACCGCGCGGAGATCGAGGCCGCATCGGACAGGGAAGCCAAGCGTGCGGAAATCGAAGCGCGTGTGCGCAGCCTGACTTCACCCTTTCGCAGTGCCGAAGCCTTTGTCATCGAAGACATCATCGACCCTGCGACGACCCGCGCAAGGCTGGTGGAGTTTGCCAATCTCGCAGCACCCCTGCGCCAATCCGGACCGCCCGGAAACAGTTATCGACCTTGACGCGCAGCAGCAGGATGGTGGCGGTAATTTCAAAAAATAATACCGAGGAGACAACCATGATTCTTGCTTTATCGACGTTGCATGGCGCCCGCATTCTGGCGCGTACCGCAAAGCTGTTGCTGGGTTGCAGCCTGGGCGTGCTGGCTGTACCCATTGCTTTGGCGGCGGAAACGGCACAGAGCTACCCCAGCAAACCGATCACCATCATCGTCCCGTTTTCGGCCGGTGGTACCACCGACATCCTGGCGCGCAGCATCGGTCAGAAACTGGGCGAGCGCTGGAAAACGTCGGTCGTCGTGGAGAACAAACCGGGCGCAGGGGGCAATATCGGCACCGCCCAGGTGGCACGATCGGCGCCCGACGGCTACACGCTCGTAATGGGAACCATAGGCACCCACGCGATCAATCCCAGCCTGTACAAGGACATGCCGTATGACGCCATCAAGGGCTTTGCGCCGATCAGCCGCGCGGCAATGGTGCCCAACGCGCTGGTGGTGCCAAGCGCTGCGCCCTATGACACCGTCCAGGCACTCATTGCCTACGGCAAGGCCAATCCCGGAAAGCTGACTTTCGGCTCATCCGGTCATGGCAGCACGCTGCAGATGTCGGGCGAGACCTTCAAGGTCATGACGGGCGTGGACATGCAGCATGTGCCCTACAAGGGAAGCAGCCCGGCGGTGGCCGATCTGCTGGGCGGGCAGATCTCGATGATCTTCGACAACCTGCCTTCTGCGTTGCCGCACATCAAGTCGGGTCGGCTGAAGGTGCTGGCCGTGACTTCGGCCCAGCGCAGCGAGCAGTTGCCGGATGTGCCCACGGTGGCGCAAGCGGGTGTCCCCGGCTATGAAGTGATGTCGTGGTTCGGCTTATGGGCACCGGCGGGCACCCCACCCGATATCGTGGCGAAGCTCAACCAGGCTGTGGTCGAGATCATCCAGATGCCGGACATGCAGAAACAGATCCGGGACCAGGGCGCCTTGCCCCATCCCGAATCGCCCGCCGAGTTCGCTGCATTCATCGCCGCTGAAGGAAAGAAGTGGGCCGATGTGGTGCGCAATGCCAACCTGGCCATTCAGTAGCTATCGGAGCATACGACATGGAAAAATCAATGCAGGGCAAGGTGGTCGTGGTGACTGGGGCAGGGGGCGGGATCGGGCGCGAGATCGCGCTGCAACTGGCCGACGAAGGCGCCAGCGTGGTGGTCAACGATATCGGTGTCGCGCTCAATGGCGATTCTCTCACCCGCGAACAGGCGCCGGTTGCGCCCGCCCAGGCGGTGGTCGACGAGATCGTGGCTGCCGGCGGCCAGACGGTGGCAAACATGGATTCGGTTGCCGGGCGAGCCTCGGCCGACGCCATCGTCCAGTGCGCGGTAGACACCTTCGGGCGCATCGACGGTGTGGTGAACAATGCCGGCAACCTGCGCGACAGGTCGTTTCACAAGATGAGCGAGGAGGAATGGCGCGCCGTGATTGCGGTGCATCTGGACGGGACATTCTTTGTCAGCCGTGCCGCAGCCACGCATTTTCGCCAGCAGGAAAGCGGGGCGATGGTTCACATGACCTCGACCTCCGGGCTGATCGGCAACTTCGGCCAGGCCAATTACGGTGCCGCGAAACTGGGTATCGTCGCCTTGTCGAAGATGATCGCGCTGGACATGAGCCGCTACAACGTACGCTCGAACTGCATCGCGCCTTCTGCCTGGAGCCGCATGACCAGCTCGATTCCAACGGACACGCCGGCACAGCAAGAGCGTGTCGAGAAGCTGAAAAAAATGGAGGCAGGCAAGATCGCACCGATGGCAATCTATCTGCTGAGCGATCTGGCGCAGGCGGTGAACGGTCAGGTGTTTGCCGTGCGTGCCAATGAACTGATCCTGATGAGCCAGCCGCGTCCACTGCGATCGGTGCATTTCAGCGAAGGCTGGACGCCGCAAAGAATCTCGGAAGTCGCCATTCCCGCCATGCAGAAACACTTCTATCCTCTGGATCGATCGCCGGATGTGATGAGCTGGGATCCTATTTGATGTGAGGAAGGCGGCTGATGCCGCCAGGCACGCCTGTCGGGCCTGGCGGCATCGAAGAACAGGGGTTGCGAATCACTCCGCGGACAGGTTCAGCTTGTGGATCCAGTCGCCAAAGCGCGCAATTTCGGACGTATAGAACTTTTCCAGATCCTGGGGCGTGCGGTAGATGCCTTCTGCCGACTGAGCGTCCAGGCTCTTCTGCACCTCGGGATCTTCGAGCGCCTTCTTGTTGGCGGCATTGAGTTGTTCGACGATGGCTTTCGGGGTGCCTGCCGGTGCGAACAGGGCATACCATTGCGAGAACTCCAGTCCTGGATAGCCTGATTCGGCCAGGGTGGGCACATCGGGAAGCGCGCGCGAGCGATTCGGATGGGCAACCGCCAGTATCTTGATTCTGCCCGATGCCTGTTGGGCGGTGGCCGACGCTGTGCCCACGAAGGCCAGATCGACCTGCCCGCCCATGGCATCGGTCACAGCGGGACTGTCACCTTTGTAGGGCACATGCACGAGATCCAGGCCGGTGGCGGCCTTGAACGCTTCACCGGTCAAGTGGCCGGTGCCGCCGACCCCACTGCTGCCAAAAGAGAGACGATGTGTCTTGCCATACTCCAGTAGCTCTTTCACTGTATTGACGCCCAGGCCGGTATTGACCACCATGACGATAGGCACCGATGCCACCATGGCGACCGGGGTGAAATCCTTGGTGGCGTCATAGGTTTGTTTTTTGTAAAGCGTCGGGTTCGTTCCATGCGTGGCACTGTTTCCCATCAGCACGGTATAGCCATCTGGCTTGGCCTTTGCGACAAACCCGCCGCCGATCATGCCGTTGGCGCCGCTTTTGTTTTCCACGACAATGTTCGCCTTCAACTCGTTGCCCATATAGCGGGCCATCAGACGCGTCAGGAAGTCGTTCGCCCCGCCGGCGGCATAAGGTGAAACAAACTGGATAGGCCGTTCGTTGGGATATCCGGACTGCGCCCAGGCGGGCTGCGAGAGACCTGCCGCCAACAGGGCGATGCCTGCACCAGCCAGGAATCGATAAGTCAATGGGCGATGGTTAAGCACGAGCGTGTCTCCTCAATTAACGCGGACATCATTGGTTTTTCCGAGAGTTCGGGTTTGCGTCCGGCCATGCTGCATTCAGTCTAAGCGGCCCATTCGAACCATTGAGCGCTCGCCTGCCGCGTAGTCGCAGATACATGTCCACGTTGTGGAATCCTGTGCGGCAGTCAGTCCAGGCGGCTCATCGCACGAGTGCCAGGCTGGGCATGGCATAAGGCACGATGTCCCGATCGACGTAATCGCGCAGGTCGGCCTCTATCGCTGCCACGTTGGTGCTCAGACAACGCACGACCATCTCCAGTCGGTCGTGGCCCAGGCGCGAAGCCAATGTAGAGACGCTGATGCCTGCGGCTGGCGTGCCGTCGGGCGAGCGGATCACCATGCCCACGGAATGTACCGGCGGATCGTCCATGACCTTGTTGGTGGCGTAGCCGCGGCGGCGCGCGGATTCAATGCTGGCGCGCAGGGCTGCTTCGGTGAAGCGGGGATTCTTGCGGCGCGTGCGCTCGACGTTGATGTGGCAGATGCGGTCGATTTCCTGGTCGGGTAACGCGCTCATGAGCGCCAGCCCACTGGCGCCTACGTTCAGCGGCCGGTGGCGCCCGACGTCATGCACGAACATCTTGATGGGAAATGAGCCATCCGCACGGGCGACGCAGATGCCATCGAATCCTGAACGTATCGTCAGGAACACGGTGTCGCCGGTCTGTTCGGCCACCGCGTCCAGATAGGGCAGGCAGATATCGCGCATGGCCACTTTCGGCGCAGCCGCCAGACCCAGCTCGTAAGTCAGGCTACCCAGGTAGTAGCGCTTGCTCTGGCCATCCTGGCGAATCAGTTTCTCGGCGACCAACCCTTGCAGCAGGCGGTGTACGGTGGGTCGTTCCAGGCCAGTGCGTCGATAGAGTTCGACCAGTCGGATGCCGGTCCGGTTGTTCACCGCGATGATGCGCAGCAGGGCAACGGCACGCTGCAACGATTGCGTGCCCGGCGCCATCCGGGCGGCCGCGGGTTTTGGGGCATTCATGAAGTCTCCTCGCTGCTGGACCTGATTCGACGATCGGTTCCACGATAGTCTGCATAGTAGACCTCAAAAGCGCATCTTTTATCCTTCGTTCGCGCAGGGTCGTCCATTTAGAAGTTCACAATACGGACGTGTTTTCGTGCCTTTCAAGACTGGATCACACGCTTGCTCGCGAAATGGCCGCAGCATACAAGTCCTGGCAA
>JAEYZR010000310.1 GCA_023427945.1 Pseudomonadota bacterium
ATCAGGAGCACCAAAGAAGCCCCAACGCACTGGTGCATTTGCACCCTGGGGTGCACCTACATGGATATGCGCCGCGAACGCCAGTACATCGAAAGATTGATGACGTTGAATCCGCTGTAGGACGCGCAGCTCTCACAAGCAAGGTGCCCAGTCCGGAAATCTTCACTTTCGAGCGCCGCGTCATGCCCATGCAGAGCCCGGGCGGGCTCGCTGGAAACGCTGATAGAATTCGCATCGACCTCAAGCAGGTCGCCCCCCGCCAGACGCCCTGTTTTGCGCACCCAGCCTAAAAAGGCCCGAGCTTCGTCAGGGCCTTTTTCTTTTCTGTTCTGCTTGTCGACCCGGAGCCACGCGCACGATGGATTTTTTTCTGATTCTGCTGCTGATCGCCATTGTCTGGCACGTCATGCGCGCACGTTATCAGCGCGAACGCATTGCTTTTCTCGCGCGTCACCTGGCGAACATGAATCTGGAACGGCACATGGAGACGCTCACGCAGGGCTACAGCCGCGCCATTCACGAAGAGTCAGAGAGTCGCCAACGACAGGTTCTGGAAACATTCCTGCAGACCGAGAGCGCCGTGGTGACCAACGTACAGTCGCTGGCCAAGGCCATGCAGAAAGAAAGCGCACCGGACACCGCCATGTGTCCGTTGCCCTTCTGTGTCCCGTATGTCGAACGCGTGGTGCCTGCGACATCGTTGCGCGACTTCCGTGCCCTGCTGCAGATCCACGCCGCAGGTCTGCGTACGGCGATTGCCAATGATGCAGGCAACGATCCGAAGACGCGTGCCTTTCACATCGCAGCCGAACTCTATCTGCTGCAACACAGTTGTCACTGGTTCTGCAAATCGCGTGGTGTGGCTGACGCCCGCCTGTTGCTGCGCCACAAGGTCGAGCACAAGAAAGTGATCGAATCCGTGACCCAGACCACACGCGTGTCCTATACCCGCTGGCTGGACGGTCAGGACAAAGCCTGAACAGAATTGGAAATTGTTATCATTCCGGGTTCTGTCCAAATGAACCTATACGGAACTCGAGAGTGATACATCGACGTCTAATCAGCCTTGCAGCCCCTCTATGCACGATCTACTCATTCAATGCGTGCGCCGCCGATACACCAACGACGCTGGAACCGGTGGTGGTCTCTGCCTCTCGCTCAGGCATTGAAGCGGACAAGGCTCCTCAGACTGTCGTCATCATCGAAAAAGAAGAGATCGAAAAACAGTTGACGATTTCGAACAACTCGTCGGACGTGCTTGCCAACCTGCTCCCCTCCTACACGCCCAGCCGGGGGAAGATGAACGGCAGCGGCGAGACGCTGCGCGGGCGCACCCCCTTGTTCCTGATCGATGGCGTGCCCCAGTCCAATCCCTTGCGCCCTACGGGCCGCGAGGCGCACACCATCGATTTCTCGATGGTCGAACGCATCGAGGTGGTTCAGGGGGCCAACGCCATCAACGGACTTGGCGCCACCGGCGGCACGATCAACATCATCACCCGACGCCCGGAAAATGGTTCCTTCAACCAGAACATCGATGTTCAGGCGACGATTCCCACCCACAAGCCCAACGCCGAAACGCTGAGCTACAAGACCACCTACCGCGTGGATGGCCGGCTGGACAGACTGGACTACCTCTTTTCCGTCGGCTACGACAGCCAGGGGCTGTACCGCGATGGCCGGGGCCGCTCGATTGGCGCCGATGTGACCCAGGGCGACCTGATGAACTCGCGCAGCTACGACGTGCTGGCCAAGCTGGGCTACTGGTTCGACGACGACCAGCGCCTGCAGTTCTCGCTCAACCGGTACAGGATCAAGTCCGAAGGCGACTACGTGGGCGTGCCGGGTGATCGCGACCTGGGCATACCGTCCACGTCGCGCAAGGGCGAGGTTCACGGTCAGCCCGCATGGAACGATGTCTGGACATCCAGCGTGAGCTACACCCACCACAATCTGGCAGGCATGACGCTCAATGCAATGGTGTTCAACCAGGAGTTCGAGGGGCTGTTCGGCGCGGACAACTCCGCGACGTTCCAGGATCCGGCGATCGCCCCGGTGGGCACGCTGTACGACCAGTCGCGCTCTGTCGCCTCGAAGTACGGCAGCAAGGTCTCGCTGATGAAAGAAGACATGTTCGACGGCCGGTTCAAACTGACGGGTGGATTCGATACCTTGTTCGACAAGGGCAAACAGGATCTGTATGGCACCGGGCGAACCTACGTACCGGAATCCACGTATCGCAACCTGTCGTTGTTCGCGCAAGGTGAATTCAAGCTGCTGGACAACCTGACCTTGCACGGTGGCGTGCGGCACGAGACGGCCAACCTGCGCATCGACAGCTACCAGACACTGGCCCGGTACAACAGCGTGGATGTGCAAGGCGGGAAGCTCAAGTTCGACGAAACGCTATTCAATGCCGGACTCGTCTATGAGCCTGTCGAAGGCATGAGCCTTTTCACGAGCTACTCCGAGGGCTTTGGCATGCCGGACGTGGGGCGCGTGCTGCGCGCGATCAACACACCGGGCACGTCGGTTTCCTCGCTGAGCAGCCTGGAGCCCATTCTGACGAAAAGCGTGGAAGTCGGCACGCGAATCAAGCAAGGTGACTGGGATTACGACCTGAGCTACTACCAGGCAAACTCGGATTTCGGCACCCGTGTCGTGCCGGTCAACGGCGCTTTCACGATGTCGCGAGAGAAGACCCGCACGGAAGGCATCGAAGCCAGCGTCGGCTATCGCTTCAACCCCATGCATCGAGGCAAGCTCTCCTATGCCTATAACCGCGGTCGTTACGACAGCGACGGCAACGGCAGCCTGGATGCCGCGCTGGACGGGCTCAATGTGGCGCCCAACCGTCTGATCGCGACGTGGTCGGCCGACTGGACGCCTGAACTGTCGTCCTTCCTGCAGGTGCAGCACGCATTCAGCAAGTCGTTCGACGACCCGGCCAAACGCTTCAGCGGCTACACGCTGGTGGATGCTGCCATGAGCTACAAACTGCCCAAGGGTACGATGCGACTGGCTGTGGCCAACCTGCTGGACAAGCAATACATCACCTACTACTCGCAGAGCGCCCTGGTCGAACCCAGCCGGTACTTCGCAGGTCGCGGACGTACCGTCACCCTTGGCTATTCACTCAGCTTCTAAGCGAATGGCAGATCCTGCGATCGATCCGGGCGCGCGTCGTCGCCTCTTGAAGGCCACGGCGGCGGCGCTGTGCTGCCCGGCCGCGTCTGCCCACGCAGCCTGGCCGCCATCCGCCGCACCGACGCGTGAGGTGACGCATGCACTGGGTCGCACCAAAGTCCCTGTGGCGCCTGCGCGCGTGATTACCCTGTTCCAGGGGGCGACGGACACCACGGTTGGCCTGGGGGTGACGCCTGTCGGCGTGGTCGAATCCTGGACGCAGAAGCCGGTGTACCCCTATCTGCGCGACCGGTTGCAGGGCGTCGCGCAGGTGGGACTGGAAACGCAGCCCAGCCTGGAAGACATCGTGATGCTGGCGCCCGATCTGATCGTGGCGTCACGCTTCAGAAACGAACGCATCTACAGCCTGCTTTCACGCATCGCCCCCACCGTCGCGCTGGACGACGTGTTTTCGTTCGAAACGTCGCTGGCGACGATTGCGCAGGCCCTGGGCCGCACCGAACAGGCAGAGATTCTTCTGCAGCGATGGCACGCGCGCACGGCCAGACTGGGTGAGTCACTGGCGAACGCTTTCGGCACGCAATGGCCACTGACCGTGTCGGTTCTGGAGTTTCGCGAAGACCACGTGCGCGCCTACATGATCAACAGTTTCTCCGGCAACGTGCTTGCCCAGGTAGGCTTCACGCGCTCGCCGCAGCAGTCGGACGACACCCAGACGCTGCAGAAGATCACCTCGTACGAGGCGATCCCGTTGTTGAACGCCCAGATCATCTTCATTCTGATGCGTTCGGACAGACCGGCGGTGCGCCAGAATCTGCAGCAGTGGCAAGGTCACCCTTTGTGGGCGCGCCTGGATGCCGTGCAAGGCGGGCGCGTCTACGAAGTGGACAATGTTGCGTGGAGCCTTGCGGGTGGCATCCTGGGCGCGGGCCTGATGCTGGACGAAATCGAGCATCTCCTGGTGCGGCCGGCATGAGCATCACCCCACATCCCCCCTCTGCGGCACGCAACACCTTGCTCCTCGTGGCGGGCGTGCTTGTGCTGTCCGGCCTTTTCCTGGCCAGCCTGGCCAGCGGCGTACGCGACATCAGCCTGCCGGACATCGCACGCGCCTTCTTCGCCCACGATCCATTCGATGTCGATCACATCATCGTCACCACGACCCGGCTGTCGCGCTCTGTCATCGCCGTGGTGGTGGGCGCCTGCCTTGCCGTGGCTGGCGTGCTCATGCAGGCCATGACCCGCAATCCCCTGGCCTCGCCCAGCATCTTCGGCATCAATGCCGGGGCCATGTTCTTCATTGTCATGGCCGGCGCCTTCATGCCCATGAAGTCCTTCGAGCACATGATGTGGGCGGCGTTCGCCGGTGCGGCCACAGCCGGCGCCCTGGTCGGCATGCTGGGCACATCGAAGGGAACACGAACCTTTTCGTTGCGCATCGTGCTGGCCGGTGCCGCTGTCACGGCGATGTTCGTGGCCTTCACCCAGGCCTTGCTGGTGGTGAACCAGGACGGACTGGACAGCATCCTGTTCTGGCTGGCGGGCTCGACTGCCCAGCGCAGGCTGCCTGACGTACTGCCGATGCTGCCTTATATGCTGATCCCCCTGGCAGGCGCGCTGTTGCTGGCGCGCGAAGTGGATGTCCTGGCGGCGGGCGACGACATCGCAGTCGGCCTCGGGCAGAACACGATGTGGACCAAGGCATTGATCGCCGTTGCGACGGTCTGTCTGGCCGGGGGCGCCGTGGCCCTGGCGGGAAGCATCGGTTTTGTCGGCCTGGTGGTGCCGCACATGATGCGGCGCGTGGTGGGCCCCGGCCACAAATGGCTGCTGCCGTCCTGTGCCCTGTTCGGCGCCATCCTGCTGTTGGCCGCCGACGTCCTTTCACGGCTGGTCATCGCACCGGCCGAATTGCCCATCGGCGCCATCACGGCCATGCTGGGTGCGCCGGTGTTCATTGCGCTCATACGCAGGGGAATGCGGCATGGCTGATCACGTCGTTGTGCGCCGCTTCGGTATCTCGCGACGCATCGCGTGGCGCACGATGCTCGTGGTCATGCTGCTGGGCGTTGCCTGTGCACTGTTGATGCTGGCGTCGCTGTCCCTGGGCAAACACATCATTGCGCCGGGCGACGTGCTGAACGCGCTGGCCGGACAGGCGTCTGCGCGCGATGGCTTCATCATCGACATCCTGCGCATGCCGCGTCTGCTGCTGGCCTGCATGGTCGGTGCCGCCCTGGGAATATCAGGACTCATCCTGCAAAGCATCGTGCGCAACCCTCTGGCTTCGCCCGACATCATGGGCATCACGGGCGGTGCATCGGTGGCGGCCGTTGCCTTTCTCTCTTTCCTGGCGCCGGACATGAGCCAGCGCTGGCTTCCGCTCGCCGCGGTTCTGGGCGCGTCGGCCACGGCGCTGGCGATCTACACGCTGGCATTCAAACAGGGGATCACGCCTGTCCGGCTGGTGCTGACCGGCATCGCCATATCGGCGCTGATGGCGGCGCTGGTCACCCTGCTGATGGTCATCAGCCCGCTGTCTTCCACGCTGTCGGCCTACGTCTGGCTCACCGGCAGTGTGTTCGGGGCGTCCTGGGACGATGTGCTCTCGATGGCCGTGTGGTTCGGCAGCGCCCTGATCGTGCTGATTCCCATGGCGCGTAAAGTGAATACGCTCGAACTGGACGACGCCTTTGCGGTCGGTCTGGGCATGCATATTCAGCGCACACGGCTGATCCTGCTGGCCCTGAGCGTGGCGCTGGCGGCAAGTGCCGTGGCCCACGCCGGCGCGATTGGCTTCGTGGGCCTGATCGCGCCCCACATCGCGCGCGCCCTGGTGGCGAACACCTTCGCCGGGCTGGCCGTGGTCACGGCGCTGGTGGGTGCCCTCCTGGTTGCCAGTGCAGATCTGGTGGGCCGGACGCTGTTTCTGCCGCTGGATCTTCCTGCCGGCATGTTCGTCTCGGGGCTGGGTGCGGTGTTCTTTGTCTATCTTCTGCTTCGTCGATTGCGCTGACCATTCATCGAGACCCTTTCATGTCCAAGCTGCCTCCTTCGCAATCGAATGCCGCCACTGCCGGTGCCACTGCGCCCCTGCAGGCGCACGCGCTCAGTCTGCACTACGGGCGCAAACCGGTCATCGAGGCGCTGGACGTTGCCATCGCCCCCTGTAGCGTGACGGTGCTGGTGGGCAGCAACGGATGCGGCAAGAGCACCTTGCTCAAGGCGTTAGCGCGGCTTCTCAAACCTCGTCGCGGGGCGGTCATACTCAACGGCCAGGACATACAGGCCAAGTCCACGCTGCAGGTCGCACGCGAACTCGCAGTATTGCCGCAAACGCCGGTCGCCCCCGAAGGCATCACCGTCGAGCAACTGGTGCGCATGGGCCGCTATCCGCACCAGAGCTGGATGCAGCAGTGGTCAAGACGCGATGAGGCGGTCGTGCAGGACATATTGCAAGCCACCGAACTGCATGCGGCAAGACATCGTCCTGTGGACGAACTGTCGGGCGGTCAACGTCAGCGGGCGTGGATAGCCATGACACTTGCCCAGGATACCGACCTGCTGCTGCTGGACGAGCCGACAACGTACCTGGATCTCGCCCATCAGATCGAGGTGCTGGACTTGCTGCAAACCCTGTGCGAAGAAAAACACCGGACCATCGTGATGGTGCTGCACGACCTGAACCTTGCCGCACGCTACGCCCATCAGATGATCGCCATGTCCGCAGGCCGCGTTCATGCCCAGGGGCGACCGGCCGATATTCTCACCGCCGACATGGTCCAGGCCGTATTCGGGCTGCAGTCACGGATCATTTCCGACCCGGTGTATGGCACCCCGCTGGTAGTTCCCATCGGGCGACGCGGCCCTGGCCCGGAAAAGGCCTAGCGCATGGCGGACTTCCTTGCCGCGCAGTGGGCATCGCTGACCCGGGAGTTTCCCTTGAGTCTGGCGACGCACGAGCCCAGCCCGACTCACTTCGATACCACGCGCCTGCTGGATCTCGCCACATGCCGCCACATGCTGGAGGCACTGGGCCCGGTCATGGGATCACCGGCCCGGGCGATCACCGCATCCCTGCTCGCCAAACGGATTGCCTTTCTGGTCACCGGGCCTGCGTTCTACGCGATGTCTGCCTTTGATCAGGGGCTCGATCTGCGCCTGGAGAACTGCGTGACGGACGTGACGCACGCCGACGGCTTGTGGCAGTCACGCTTGCTGCTGAAGACGATGGCGACCGATTGCCCCACGCCTGAAGACCGTACCCGCTGGCGCGAACGCGTGGCTCGCCGCGTGTTCGCCGAGCACCTGGCCCCGCTATGGGTAGCCTTGCACAAGGCATCGGGCATCTCGCCACGCATTCTTTGGGAGAACACCGCAGTTCGTGTCTACAGCCTGTACGAACGCCGCATCGCCAGGCTGACCGACAGCGTGGTGCGTTCAAACGCAGAAGACGATTTCAGGTATCTGGTGCACGACGCGCCTGCGGACGTGTTCGGTATCGCCAAGAACCCACTGGCGCGCTACTTCTTCAAACCTCGGCCCACCGTCTCGCCGACAGGCCAGGCCTGCGACATGAGAGTGCGCAAGACCTGCTGTCTCTACTTCAAGGCGACGCAACCTGCCGAATACTGTTCTGCGTGCCCGCTCATACACCCTCGGGCACCTCTGCCCCCACGCTGATCCTGCTGGCGTGGCATGCCTGCACCAGTTCGGCGTCGTGGCTGGCGAACAGCACGACACGATCGTGGGACCAGGCATTGAACAGTTCTGCCAGCGCCAGCCGGGCCTGCCTGTCCAGGCCGTCGCTGGGACCGTCGGCGACGACCACGCCGGGCGCACTCAACGCCGCCGCCGTGAGATAGACCTTGCGACGCGTGCCCGTGGACATCTGCTCGAAACGCTTGTCCAGGTGCGGGATCAAGCCTAGCCGGTCGGCCACATCCAGGATGGCGTCGTCCACTGCGACACCCTTGCAAGCCGCCTCGCGCTCGAGCAGCTCGCGCCCGGTCTGGGTGGCATAGGCCAGGGAGTCGGCCGGAACGAACGCCAGCCTTGCCTTGGCCTTCTGGGGCGCAGAAATGATGGAATGCCCGTCGATGAAGACATCGCCACCATCGGGCAACGCCGCGCCGGCAATGATATTGAGCAGGCTGGACTTGCCTGTGCTCTCTTGCTCGCACAGGGCGTGACAGCCGGGCGCAAGCGTAAACGACCACCCCTGAAACACGAGGTGGCCATCGTAGCTTTTACTGAGATCATGAACGCGTAGCATCGCGCCAGTGTACGCCGCTGGACGAGGCCGGGCGACAGGCTCAGAACGGTGCAAGCCCCAAGGCCGACCTGAAGCGGTTTTTGACGAACGGTCCATCGCGGGGGGGCAGCACGCGGGGAGGCTCGTCGGCAGCGATGAAGGCCTGCACGAAAGTAGTCTGGCGGCGGGCGTTGATGGTGTCGGCAATCTGCTTGCAGTCCTCGATACTGCTCACCGACAAGGCGTGGGCAATGCCAAAACCTTTTGCGACTGCCACCAGATCGGCCCCCAGGCTGGAATGGCTGCGCTGCATACCGGTCTCGCCGAAGTGCCCATTGTCCAGCACGACGATGGTCAGGTTCGCAGGCTGTTTGACGGCAATGGTGGCAAGACTGCCAATGCCCATGAGTTGTTCGCCGTCTCCCGTGATGACCACGACAGAGCGCTCGGGCTGGGCCAGCGCCAGACCCAGGCCCAACGGCGCCGCGCCGCCCATTGCACCCCAAAGGTAGTAGTTCTCGTCGCGGTCGCCCGCGGCAAACACATCGTAGGCGGCCGAGCCCAGGCCAGTCACGATCAAGGCTTCGGGCGTGGCGCTGATCAGCGTGGCCACGAACTCGCGGCGGTCGGGACGGGTGCTATCGATCGATTGGTTCATCTTCTTCATCCCTTTATTGACGTGTCCACTTCTTGCGACCGATCAGACGCTGACTGAGCAGCACGGCGACTTTTTCGCCGGCGCCGAACGCGGCATCGAAACCGGCACTCACGATGTCCTCGACCTCCTCGGGTGTAGAGGCACGCATCACGTGAATCCCCATCAGTTCCAGTGCCGCCTGAGTCGCGTGCCCCATCGGTCCCTGCCAGGGGTTGAACTCGGCGTATTCGCCGCGCATGGTCACCAGGGTGAAGAACGGAAAGTCGGCGGACTGCAACAAGGAAAACATGTTCACGCAATTGCCCACGCCGCTGCTTTGCATCAACAAGACACAACGCTGGCCGCCCAACCAGGCGCCACACGCAAGGGCCACGCCCTCTTCCTCCGTGGTCAAGACGATGTCCTGGATGTCGGGATCAGCAATGGCGCTGCGTATGACGTGCGAATGTCCTGCATCGGGAACGTATGCGATCTGGTGCACGCCCCCTTCCTTCAGCACCTTGAAAACAGCCTGTTGCCAGCCGGGGCCGGCCTGCGTTGTCTCGTTCATTGTTTGTTCGACTCTTCAATGGGTAATGATGCATACTAATTTGTGCTATCAATGCCTGTGAAATAGAATTTTGTCATTGCACAATGACGTCTTGCGATCAGGAGGGCTGCATGGATCTGAAGCAATTGCGGGCTTTCCTGGCGGTCGTGGAAACCGGTACGGTCACGCGTGCCGCAGACGTCCTCAATCTGGTGCAGCCTGCCGTATCGCGGCAGATTCGCCTGCTGGAAGAAGATATCGGCTCGCCGCTGTTTGAACGTGAACGCCAGGGCATGGTCTTGACGGCGGCCGGCCAGGCTCTGGAAGGCTATGCCCGGCGTGCCCTGCTGGAGCTGGATCGAGGCCGGGCCGAGGTGATGAACACCACGGCAGGCGAATTGGGTGGACTGGTCACCATCGGCCTGTTGCCCAGTACCGTGGACATACTGGCCAGCCCCCTGGTGTCCGCCGTGGCGAAAAAATATCCCGGCATTCGCCTGCGCATTGCCGTGGGCTATGCCGGCACGTTGCTGCAATGGCTCGCTTCTGGCGAAGTCGATGCCACACTCCTCTATGGCGCCGAGCACTCGCCCAATGTTCACAGCACACCCTTGATCGAAGAAGCGCTCTGGGCAATAGGACCTGCTTCGAGCGGGCTGAGCCCCGACAAACCCGTCAGCCTGCAGGCGCTCACGCGCCACAAACTGGTCCTGCCCAGCGCACCTCATGGCATCAGGACCTTGTTCAAACATGCTTGCGCGCTGGCAAACGTCAATTTCGACATCGCGGTCGAGACCAACGCCCTGAGCGCACAAAGAAGCCTGGTCCTGGGCGGGCACGGCCTGACCATCCTGCCACCCATCGCCGTCAGCCCCGACCTCGCATCGGGTCGACTGACTGGCGCCCCCTTCGAAAATCCGGGAATCAGCAGAACCATCGTGCTGGCAGTGCCCACTCACCGGCCGACACCACGCCATGTGCAATATGCCGTGGACGCGCTGGTGCAGGAAGTGGAATATGCGACGAGAAGTGGCGCATGGCCCGAGGGCAAATGGCTGGGAGCGATATGAAGAGAGTTTGCCTGCGAGCCTGACGATCAAGCCCCAACAGGTTATTATTGAGAACAATTCTCATTATCTGATAATTTCCAAGTGGGGCTTCGACATGATCCAGACCATTGACGACTTGCAGGCCCGGCTAGGCCCTCGGCCTGCCGTGGTCGACCTGAAGGTCATCGACCACCTCGACGCCCACGCCCAACGATGGCTTGCCGCCTCGCCGCTGGCGTTCGCCGGGTTCAGCGACGCGAATAGCGTCCACATCACGCTGGCGGGTGGTTCACCCGGCTTTGCGACGGCACTCGATTTCGGGCGGCTACGGTTGCCGCGGCAGTTGCTGGACAGCCCCGAACAGGCCGTAACCGGCCGGGGCGTGGGACTGCTTTTCCTGATTCCCGGCCTGGGCGAGACGCTGCGCGTGAACGGTACAGTCAGCGAAGCGCAGGACGACAGCGTCATCATCACCGTTGCGGAATGCTATGCACACTGCGCCAAGGCGCTGCTGCGTTCCGACTTCTGGCGTGCCCAGTCGGCACGCTCCCCTGCCGGCCTGGCGGATGTCGTGGCCGAATCCCGTTTCATGGCGCTTGCCTCGGCGGATGCGGATCAGCATACCGATGTCAGCCCGAAAGGCGATCCCGCCGACCTGCTGGTGCAAGGTGACGCGCACAGCATTCGTTTCGCCGATCGTCCCGGCAACCGTCGTACCGACAGCCTGCTCAACATGCTGGCGCGCCCCCGCGCCGCCTGCGCCCTGCTTGTCCCGGGCTGCACGCAGGTGGCGATCATTCAGGGTGCGACCCGGATCACCGACGATCCCGTGTCGCGTGCGGCGTTCGCGGTGCAGGACAAGACGCCGAAACTGGTGATCGAGCTGGCAAATGCCACGGTCTCTCTGCGCGACAGCGCGGCATTGACGCGGGCTGCACTGTGGACATCGAACTATCCCGTAACGGACATCGATCCGGCAGAGGTCTTCGCCGCCCACGTCAAGCTGCACAAGACCGGCGGCTTCGGTGCCGCCATCGCCAAAAGGGTCGCATCGATCCCCGGTCTGATGCGCAAGGGGCTGGAACAGGATTACAAGAACAACATGTACTGAGGCTCGAACCTGGGAGGTGATGAACGACTCGATGGTTCCAGCGCCGGCAAGGCGATGAACGGCTCGATGGCGTCAAAGGCGGTTCAGGGCGTATTCTCGAACACTCGGAAAAAGGATGACCCTGAAACCATGAGCACCCCGGAAATTCGATTGTTGCAGCCCTCGGACTCGATAGAGGCGCTGACCCACCTGGTCCATCGGGCCTACAAGCGGCTGGCGGACATGGGCCTGACCTACATGGCGACCAGCCAGCCCTGCGACGTGACGGCGGCACGGGTAGCGCAAGGGGAATGCTATGTGGCCCTTGAACAGGGCGTCATCGTGGGCACCGTCGTGTTCAAACCGGCAGCCAGTACACGCGGTAGCCCCTGGCTGGACTTGCCCGGCGTGTGCGGCCTTGCGCAGTTCGCCGTCGACCCCGACAGCCAGTCCAGGGGCCTGGGCACCCTGCTGATGGACAAGGTCGAGGCGCGTGCAGAAGAAACGGGCGCGGCAGAGATCGCCCTGGATACTGCCGAGCCCGCCCGGCATCTCGTCCAGTGGTATGGCAGGCGTGGTTATCGCGTGATCGAGTACGCTCAATGGGGCCACACCAATTACCGCAGCGTCATCATGAGCAAGCCCGTGAGCGACGCCTCGGCTCACCTTTGATGCGCCATCTGCCGTGTTCTATACAGCAGATGGCACTTGCTGGAATCAATTGCCGGCGGTGATGTTTCCGGCCTTGACCACTTCGGCCCAGCGCTTCAGTTCGGAAGCGGTGTAGTCGCCCAGGGTTTTGGGATCCATGTATTCGGCATCGGCGCCCTGCTCCTCAGCCTTCTTGCGGAACTCCGGCGTTTTCATGATGCTCTCGACCGTACTGCTGAGTTTGGCGACCACGTCCTTGGGCGTGCCTGCCGGTGCGTACATGGCGAACCAGGACGACACGATCAGATCAGGAAAGCCGGCTTCAGCCACCGTCGGCACATCCGGCAAAGACGGCAGACGATTGGGGCCCGTCACTGCCAGTGCCCGCAGCTTTCCGGCAGCGATCTGGCCCAGCAGCGGCGGCGGCGTCGTGATGGTCATGTCCACGTTGCCGCTCAGCAGGTCGGTCAGTGCGGGACCGGTCCCCTTGTAGGGCACGTGAACGATCAGCGTGCCGGCCTGCTGGTTCAGCAGTTCGGATGCCACATGCTGCAACGAGCCATAACCAGACGACGCGT
>JAEYZR010000414.1 GCA_023427945.1 Pseudomonadota bacterium
GCTCTGGATGATGTTTTCCGGCGTGCCGCGTGCGACCAATGCGCCGAACCAGCCCACGATCTCGAAGTCGGGATAGCCGCTCTCGGCCAGTGTCGGGACATCGGGGAAGAGGAACGAACGCTTGCTGGACGTGACCGCCAGGGGCTTGAGGGTGCCGGCCCGTATCTGGCTGGCGATGGCAACGATGTTGTCGAACGCCACCGGGACACGTCCGGAGATCACATCGCTGGCCTGCGCCGCGCTTCCCTTGTACGGAATGAACTCGATGTCCACGCCTGCCATCTTTTTGAACAGCGCCGCTGAAATGTGCTGTGCCGATCCGATGCTGGTGACGGCCACCGAGGTCGAGCCGTTCTGCTTTTTCAGATAGGCGACCAGCTCGGCGACGTTGTTCACCGGTAGCGAGGCGGTGGTGACAAGCACGTAGGGTGTGGACGCCACCATCGCCACGGCCTGGAAGTCGCGTGCGGTGTCGTAGGGCAATGTCGGCAGCAGGTAAGGGTTGGCGCTGTGTCCGCTTGCGGTGAACAGCACGTTGCGCCCATCGGGTTCGGCCTTGGCCACCAGGCTGGCAGCCAGCGACGTCGCAGCGCCGGGACGGCTTTCCACCACGACATTGCGGTTTAGGCGCGTACTCCATTCAATGCCCAGCAGGCGAGCCAGTGCATCGGTCGTTCCACCGGTGCCCTGGCCATGCGTCAGATGAATCGGCTCGGCGGCGTGCGCCCCGGAAACGAACAGGCAGACACCCAGTGCTGCCAGCCACTTGCGATTGAAGATGTTCATGTTTTCCCCAGAAAACGAATGTGATGGATGTGGGCAGTCTGATCCCGACCGTTCCCACGAATTGCGCGACGTAGGTGTTCGCGTCCTGCCTTAGAAGTCTGTGGTCTGGTGCGTGATGTCGCCTCCCACGATGGTTAGAACGGATGTGGTGCCAGAGAGCTCACCGGCAGGGCAGAGCAGGACATCGCGATCCAGTACGGCCAGGTCGGCGATCTTGCCGACCTCGATCGACCCCTTGCGGGCCTCGTCCCAGGTCAGCAGCGCAGCGTCTCGCGTCACGGCACGCAGGGCCTGCTCACGTGTCAACGCCTGGCCGGGCGCGATGGGCTCTGCGCTGTCGCGGCCCATGCGTGCGACGGCGTGCCAGAAGGGATGAAACAGCGAGACGGGCACGTTGTCACTGGCCAGCACGACCGGAACGCCGGCATCGACCAGTGCGCGCAAGGGCACGATTTCGTCGGCACGCGCATCGCCCAGGCCGGCGCGCAGCTGATGGCCTTCCTTGAACACGTAGCGGTTGGTGTGGGTGGTGACGATCAGTTCCATCTCGCGGATCATCTCGATCTGCTGTGCGTTGAGCACGGAGATATGGCTGAACACCCAGCGCAGTCCATTGAGCGGCACCTGCTGATGGACTTCGTAGAACAGCTCCAGCATGTTGGGCCAGATCGCGGTCACCTGGATGCGGTGCTTCGCGCAGGCCGCCAGGAGTTCGATGGCCCGTTCGCGGGTGCGTGCGGTGTCGTAGTTGAATCCCGCCCAGCCCGTGTCGGGATAGGCGCGCGCACGGATCACGTTGTTCACGTCGGGCCCGATGTCGACAAAGAATCCGGCAATCCGCAGAAAGTCATCGCCCATGCCCTGGCCACTGAGCCAGCCGCACCAGGCTTCGATGAAGGTGTCGAACGCAACGTCGGGCACGCTTGCCCAGTTCGGGCTCACCGCGAGCGTGGCACGCATGCGTAACTGGCCGTCGGCATGGGCGGTCCTGTAGGCCTGCATGAGTTCGGATGCCACACCGTGTCCTTCGAACACGCTGGTCGTGCCGCAGGCGTGATAGGCCTGCACTGAACGCGGCAGCGCCTGGGCCCGCGATTCGCGGGTGAAGCGGGTGGGCTCGTTGAAGAAGGCGAGCTCCACGATGGGCATCAGGGTCTGCTCGCGAAACACCCCCGTGGGGATGCCCTGATCGTCCTTGTCGATGGTCACCAGATCGGAAGGCGAAGGCGTATCCGGCCCGATGCCTGCCAGTTCGAGCGCCTTGGTATTCGCCACCGATACCAGCGGCATGGTGTGGCGCCAGTATCCCCAGATGGCACGGATGTACACGGGATGATCCGGTGCCACGGCGTCCAGATCGTGGCGCGTCGGAAAGCGGCCTTCGGCCAGCTGGCGTTCGACCTCGGCATAGGCCGGCGGGTCGCCCAGCGGCATCGTCACGATCCATTCGCCTTTGGGCGTGCGTGCCACCAGGCGTGCCAGCGCAGCCTGCACATCGGCAATGCTGCGCACTTTTCCCAGGGAAGGAAAGACTGACCGCAGGCCCTCACGGTCCAGGTGTGCATGGCCGTCGATCAGGCCGGGTACGACGGTCTTGCCTGCGACATCCACGATGCGTGTGTTCGGCGTAGCCAGTGCGAGGAGGTCTGCCGTGGTGCCCACTGCACAGATGCGGTCGCCTTGAATCGCTACGGCCTGCGCGATGGTGAAGTCGGCATCTACGGTCAGGACCTTGCCGCCTGTCAGGATGAGATCCGGGTGAAGGGTGGTCATGATGACAGTCCTCGTGCTGTGGCATCGCGACGGTGGTCGGCCACGCCGGTGAGTGTGCCGTCGGCATCGCGTGCGATGCCCTTGACCGACCCGAAGTACGGGGAGCCTGGTGCGCCAGGCGCCAACGCGATCCCCAGTTCGGCAAGGGCCGTCACCCATGCTTGCGGCATGTCCGACTCGGCCAGGGGATTGCCGGCCAGATCCATGCTCCAGCGGGGCGTTGCAATGGTCTCGGGAAGCGACATGCCGCCTTCGAGCAGGCCTTCGAGCACCTGCGCCAGTGTGAGCGTCTGTCCGGGGCCACCCGGGGTTGCCAGTGCGTAACGCAGCGCACCGTCCTTGAACACCAGCGCGGGACACAGGGTGTGGGCGGGCCGTTTGTGGGGACCGACCTGATTGGGATGACCCGGTTCCTGGCAGAAGCCGAACAGGCGGTTGTTCAGGAGCGTCCCGGTCTGCGCATCGGCCACGCCACTGCCAAAGACAAGAAAAACGCTCTGGATGATGATGACGGCATTGCCCGCCGCGTCCGCCACGCTGATCACTGCCGTGCCACCGAGATTGGGTGTCTCTCCGGCCTGCGCGGTGCGCAGGCGCTCGCGGCCGGACTCGCCCAGCAGCGCGGCGGTCGATTCTGCGCCGTAGCGTGGATCGGGATCGGCCAGCGCCTGCGCACCGACTGCAAAAGCCGCACGCGCCGCACTGATCAGGCGGGCCAGCCGTTCGGCTCGTTGCGACGCGCCTGGAAACGCGCTGTCTTCCAGCGCCATCAACTGCAGCAGGAGATAAAGCCCGAAGGAATTGGGCGGCAGGGCACGAACCTCGTGTCCACGATAGTGCGTGGAAATCGGTTCTACCCACTGAGCGCGGTAAGCGGCGAGGTCGTCTGCCCGCAACAGCCCGCCCGCTGCTTCGCACGCCGCGGCGATGCTTCGCGCAATGTCGCCTTCATAAAAGGCACTCGCGCCACGTTGCGCCACGGCATCGAGCGTGCGCGCCAGCGCGGGCTGACACCAGTTCGCACCCTCGGTCAGTGCCCGGCCATCATCGAGGAAAAGCGCCCGGCAACCCGCATCGGCCGCCAGCATGTCCCGATAAAGCGCGCTGGAACGTGCCAGCACGCGGGAGACGGGAACGCCCTGGCGCGCATACTCGACGGCGGGCGCGAGCAGGCGGGACCAGGCGGTGCGTCCGTAACGTTGATGCAGCAGCTCCCAGCCCGCCACCATGCCGGGTACGTTGACACTGCGCGCCCCGCGTTCGGGCAGCGTGGACGACTCGAATGCGGCCGGAGTCGCCAGGGCCGGGGACATGCCGGACGCGTTGATGCCTTCGGTCTTGCCGCTAGCCGCATCGTGGACGAGCATGAAGGCATCGCCGCCCAGTCCGCAGGCGTTGGGCAATGCCACGGTGAGCACGCCGGCGCCGGCGATGGCCGCGTCGGCGATGCTGCCGCCTTCTTCGAGGATGCGCAGGGCGGCGCGGGTGGCCAGGTCGTGTCCGGAGACCACGGTGGCGCGATCACTGTGAGCAATTTTTGTGGAAGTCTGGGTCATGGTGAACGAATGAGCAGGAAGGCACGTGGGGGCGCCAGGTTTCAGACCGCCGGCCCGAAGGCGTCGGCATAGGCAAACACGCCGGGCATCCCGCCGGTGTGCAGAAACACGATGGTTTCTCCTGGTGCGACACGCTTGTCCCGCACGTGGCCCACCAGGCCCGCGAATGCCTTGCCGGTATAGACCGGGTCGAGCACCACGCCTTCGGTGCGCGCCATGAGTTCGATGGCCTCGTGCATGCGCGCATCCGGAATGCCATAACCCGGCCCGACATATTGATCGTCGACCTGAGCCGTGGTGGCCACAGGGGGCAGGCCCAGGCGTTCGCGTGCCTGCGCCAGAATGCCCTGAACGATGTTGGCGAGCGCCTCCTTGTTGTTCAGTACGCTGATGCCCTGAACGGCAAATGGGGCGTTGTGCCGCTGCGCACCCAGCAACAGGCCTGCCTGGGTGCCGCCACTGCCGCTGCCGTGATAGAGCCGGTCGATGGTGATGCCGGCATCGGTGGCCTGAGCGGTCAGTTCCGTCACGCACTCGGCATATCCGATGGCGCCCAGTGCATCCGACCCGCCAAAAGGAATGACGTAAGGCTTGCGTCCCTCGGTAGTCAGTGCCTGCACGCGGGTGGCGCAGAATGCGAGCGGATCGTCGTCGGCTGCCAGCACGTGAAGCGCAGCGCCAAAGATCCGGTCCAGCGCCAGATTGCCGCCCTGTTCATAGTGCACCGTGGCGCGTGGCACCTTGCGGTTGAGGATGAGTTCGCAACGCAGGCCTTGCCGGGCCGCGACGGCCGCCGTCAGGCGCGCGTGGTTGGACTGCAGCGCACCGAACGTGATGAGCGTATCGCAACCCTCGGCCAGCGCCTGCGCAACGGAGTACTCCAGCTTGCGCAGCTTGTTGCCACCACCCCCGATGCCGCCCAGGTCATCGCGTTTGATATACAGGTTGATGCCGCCCAGCTCACGCCCCAGGCGATCGAGCCGGATCAACGGCGATGGGCCGGCCAGCACAAGCCGGTCAAGCGTGGGCGAGGAATCAGTGGTCATAGGTCGCTTTCCAATCAGGCGTTATATGCTTATTCATTTCGTTGCTAAAGCAACTAAATAGATCATAAACACCTTTTCGGCGCCTGTCGATGCGGTGATCACCTATGCACGCCGTTTCGACATCGAGGTCGATGCCATTCTGGACGCCAGTCGTCTCGCCGGTCGTTCAGCGTGAGTACCCACTGAATCGCGGGACCGGCAATGTCAGTCTATTCGGTTGCCGATGTCGACGAAGGAGGCGTTTTCTGGCTGTCGACGACATCGGCAAACGGATGGCTGTCAAAGCCGTACTCATGCATCAGTCGCTTGAAATGCTGGAGATCGTGCACGGCGACGGGTCCCAGCCGCTGCGCCAGGCGAACCATCAGAATTTCAATGATGATGAGATGGGCCAGATGCGTTTCGGTGCCTACGGGACGCAGCGGGTCTTGCGAGCCGGATACCGCCAGCACGAGATCGGCCTCGTTGGCCAGCGGGGTGTCGGCCTGCGTCAGTGCGATGACGCAGGCGCCGTGGGCGCGGGCGTAGCGTGCGGCATCGAGCATGTAGGGCATGCGTCCGACGTGCGACACGATGAACGCGATGCCAGTCGGGCCCAGGGTACTGGCTGACACCAGTTGCTGGTTGGCGTCGAAGATCGCGTTGGATTGGACGCGCAGGCGAAAGAGACGGCTTTGCAATTCATTGGCGATAAAGGTGGATGAGGCACCCACCGAATAGCAGTCGATGCGTTCGGCCGCCGCCATGCGGTCAGTGACTTGATCGATGACGCCAATGTCTATGCTTTGAAGCAAGTCGCGAAAGGACGACATTGCGCCATGAACGATCTTGCTGGCGACATCCGTGGTGCTGTCGGTGGCCAGTACGCTGCGATGCAGATGCGATCCACTTGCTGCATAGCTTTGCGCGAGCGCCACCATGAAATCCCGTACCGAGTCGTAGCCGAAGCTGCGGCACGTGCGCACGATGGTGGGCATGGATACCTGGGCCCGCTTCGCCAGTTCCTCGACCGTGGCCACTGCTGCGGCTTGTGGATCTGCCAGGATGACGCGCGCAACCAGTGCTTGCGAGGGAGACAGGGCCGGCAAACGATCCTGGAGATCTTGCAGTAGATGATTGGCGCGAGTAGACATGAGGTGCAAGGAATTCCAGCCACGTACTCGACTTTGCGAGTTGCTGCGCAAGGCATCAGGCAGCCTCCCTGCGTGTGACTAGGCAGGGAGGTCAGACTATAGCAGGCGCATCCCGCAGCGAATATGGCGCCTGCACTTCAGGCAGGACGCATCAGAGCTTCGGGATGTTGGCCGACTGTATCAAGTCCCGATACTTGATCTGTTCGCTGGCGATGAGTTTGCGGAAATCTTCCTGTGACCCAGGCCGGGGGACAGCGCCGAGTTTGCTCAGTTGCGTCTTCACTTCTTCCGATTGCAAGGCCTTGTTCAAGGCGGCATTGAATTTTTCGACGATGGCCGGCGGCGTTCCTGCGGGCACCACGACGCCACCCCAGGACACGTTTTCATATCCTTTGATGCCGGACTCATCGACAGTGGGCAGGTCGGGGTAGAGCGGTACACGTTGCAGTGAACTGATGGCCAGTGCGCGTGCTTTGCCACTTTCCACCAGCGGCATCACTACAGAAGAGTTGGCGACGATGTAGTCGATGCGCCCACCAATCAGATCCTGCAAGGTCTGGGGATCACCTTGATAGGGGACGAATTGCACGTCCAGCTTGGCCATGTCGCGCAGCAATTCGCCGCCGATGTGGCCGCTGGTGCCCATGCCGGAGGCGCCCCAAGACAGTTTTCCAGGGTTCTCCCTGACATAAGTCAGCAGGTCGTTGGCCGTCTTGGCTTGATGATCCACACGAACGGTCAGCACATTGAACAGGTCGAACATCATGCCGACCGGCTCGAAATCCTTGTTGGCGTCGTAGGGCAACTTTGCGAACAGCGACGGGTTCACGCCCAGAGTGTTGACGTTGGCATAACCCACTGTGTAGCCATCAGGTGCCTGACGCTTGAGCGCCTGCATGGCAATCGATCCACCGGCGCCAGGCCGGTTTTCAATCACGAACGAGGTTTTCAGTTCCTTGCTCAATTCATTGAACACGATGCGTGTCAGCACATCTGCCGAGCCACCTGCGGCTGAGCCGACGATCACGTTGATGGGTTTGCTGGGCCAGGAATCGCCAGGGCTGGCAGCATGGGCACTCAAGGTGACGACGCCGAGAAGCATCGCGACAGACAGCACGGATTTTTTCATGATCATTTATCAACCTTAGGCAATGACGTTTAAAACCTTTTTGATTTCCTTCGCGCGGCGTCGTGACTCGAGGTGAGACATGGCGATCGGTCGCGCCCAGGTTCAAGTCAGGGGCTCAAGCGGTGTGGAAGAACGGATTGTTGGTGTCAATCGGCGTGTAATAAAATTACCTAAATAGGTCATGAGCGATAGTTGATCCGCTGTTTTTCCTGGCAGGGATCAGCGTGAAAAATATCGGTTTTGTTTCAGTAAAAACAGTGGAATACTTCGTCGTGACACTGATTTTTCTATCGAAATAGTCTTCGCCTTTAAATGCCTGCTAGACTGTCGATATGTAATTTTATTACCAACTGGGATTATTTTTATGCCGGTACAAACCCTAGGCCATACCCCGCTGTCATCGGATGGCAGCAATCGTCCCTTGTCTCCTGCCGTGCGAGCCGGTGACTTCGTTTTTGTGTCTGGCCAGGTTCCGCTGGACGAGACGTCGCAGGTGGTGGCCGGCGGCATCGCAGAACAGACGCGCCAGGTTTTTCGGCGGATCGAAGCGGTCCTGGCCGACGCGGGATGCTCGCTCGAGGATGTCGCCAAGGCGACGGTCTGGCTGGCCGATGCCAAGGATTTCCGCGCATTCAATCAAGCCTACATCGAGTGTTTTGGCGCGCATCGACCGGCGCGCTCGACGGTGCAGGCCCGTCTGATGGTCGATGCCCTGGTGGAAATCGAAGTCATCGCCTACAAGCCGGTCACGCCATGAGCCACACCTACTTCTCGTCGCTCGATTCAGACACGGTTGCCCAGGCACAATGCCCGCCTGCCGACATTGCAACCCCATGCCTGGTCGTCTACGAATCGGCGCTTTTGCATAATCTGGACGCGACGGCAGAGCGTTCTGGCGGCATCGGGCGATTGATGCCGCATATCAAGACGCACCGTGCAGGCTGGGTCGTCAAACGCCTGATCCAGGCCGGTGTCACTGCTTTCAAAGTGGCCACAGTGACAGAGGCAAGGTTGGCGCTGCAGGCTGGCGCCTCACGAGTGTTGTGGGCCTATCCCACCGTCAACCGGCAACACCTGACGGCCTTTCTGGCGTTGGCCGAAGCGTATCCAGAAGTGAAGCTGGGCGCGCTCATCGATGCGTCGACGGGCCTGGACGTATGGGCGCAGGTTCTGCAGGGCAAGCCCTGGCCCGCCAATCTGCAGCTGCATGTCGACCTGGATCCCGGCATGGGCCGCACGGGTGCGCCGATCGAGCCGGACACGCTCAGCCTTGCGCTAGGTGCAAGAGATCTCGGTGCATTCGGGGGATGGCATGTGTATGACGGTCACATCAACGACCGTGATATCGAACTGCGCCGCCGTCGCGTGGCAGCGCTTGCCGACCAGGTGCGTGTACTCGTGGCGCTGGGGCGCGACGCAGGGCTTTCCGAGGAAGTGGTTGCCGGCGCCAGCTATAGCTTCGAGCTTTGGCCACAAGATGTCGCGACCTTCGTTGCACCGGGAAGCTGGGCCTATTCGAGTTCGCAGCACGATGCCGATCTGGCGCAACTGCAGTGGAAGCCGGCGGCTTACGTGCTGGCGACGGTCATTTCACAGCACGGCTCACGCGTCACCCTGGATGCCGGGGCCAAGGCCATTGCCCCGGACAAGCCCATCGCCGACCGGTTCCGCTGGGACAGTCCGATCGTGATGATGAACGAAGAGCACGTGGTGGTCGAGGGCGGTAGCCTGAAAGTAGGCGACCGGGTCATGCTGCTGCCACGCCATGCCTGCACGACGGCCTATCTTTACCACGAGGCGCTGGTTCGAACCGAAGATGGTCGCTGGGAAACCCGCGAACAACTCGGCAGCACCCGCTAGAAAGGAGCTTGCGTATGTTTGACTTGATTTTCAGAGGCGGCACCGTCATTGATGGCAAGGGCACTCCGCGCCTGGATGCTGACGTCGGCATCGTGGGCCAGCACATCGAAGCAGTCGGCGACCTGTCGGGCGCGACGGCCCGGCGCAGTGTGGATGCGTCCGGCCTGATCGTCGCGCCTGGTTTCATCGACGCCCATGCGCACGATGATCGCATGTTGTTGTCCAGCCCGGACATGACACCGAAGCTGTCGCAAGGGGTGACCACGGTCGTCGCCGGCAATTGCGGTATCTCGCTGGCCCCCATGCCTTGCGCCGTGCCGCAACCCGTGACACCACCGCTGGATCTGCTCGACCGCGGCGGCGAGTGGTATCGCTTTGCCTCGTTCGAGCACTATCTGGACGCGTTGCGCAAGCAACCTCCCGCCACGAACTTTGCTGCACTGGTGGGGCACACCACGCTGCGGGTGGCGACCATGAGCGACCTTAGCGTGCCGGCCAGCGACGACGAGATTGCCCGCATGCGTGCGCTGGCTGCGCAGGCCCTGTCCGCCGGTGCCATCGGCGTGTCCACTGGCCTGGCCTACACCACGGCCAACGCTGCGCCGACCGACGAAGTGGTTCGCGTGTGCGAAGACCTGCGCGCCTACGGCGGGCTGTATTGCACCCATATGCGCGACGAGTCCGATGGCGTCATGGACTCTCTGGCCGAAACGTTCGAGATTGGTCGACGGCTCGATGTGCCGGTGGTGATTTCCCATCACAAGGTCACGGGCGCACGCAACTTCGGCCGGACCCGTGAGACCTTGTCCTTCATCGGGCAGGCGATGCGCTCGCAGCCGGTGTGTCTGGATTGCTATCCCTACGAGGCCGGTTCGACAGTGCTGGAAGTGTGGCGTGTGGACCGGTGCGAGCGCGTCATCATCACGTGGTCCACGCCGCATCCCGAGTATGCAGGTCGCGACCTCGACGACATTGCCGCGCAGATGGGTGTCGATCGAGAAGAGGCCGCCCATCGCCTGATGCCCGGCGGCGCCATCTATTTCTCGATGGATGAGCAGGATGTCGAGCGGGTGCTGGCCTTCCCGCAGACGATGGTGGGCTCCGATGGCCTGCCGCACGACAACCAGCCGCATCCTCGGCTCTGGGGCGCATTCCCGCGTGTCCTGGGCCACTATGCGCGGCGCAGCGGGCTGTTCTCGCTGGAAACGGCCGTGCACAAAATGACGGGGCTGACGGCGTCGCAATTCGGTTTTGCGGGGCGTGGTGTGATCGAACCTGGCGCGTTCGCCGACATCACTGTCTTCGATGCGCTCACTGTCGATGCCGGCTTCGGCTATGGTGAAGCCATGCAGCCCGCACGCGGCATCGTGCACGTTGCGGTCAACGGGACGCTTGCGTGGACCGATGGTGCGGCAACGGGCGCACGCGACGGCCAGCAGTTGCGGCGTACCGCCACCTGAGATCACAGCCGGAAGCCGTCCCATATGACCTTTTCAAGCTGATCTGCCACAGGACTGGCCTGCGCTTTTTCCGCGCGCAGCAACTTCACTTCGTGGGGCGCGATCCTGGGCAGGCCTTCGAGCAACTGCATCTGTGGGGACACCCGAGTGCGGTCGATCAGGCTCACGCCCAGGCCTGATTCGATGGCCGTCTCCAGCACCAGGCTCGATGGGCTGGTGACCGCCACGCGCCAGGGCATTCCCGCCTGATCCAGACTGTTGGTCATGGCGCGTGCATAAGGGCAGTGAGCCGCAGGCAATGCCAATGGCAGGGGATCGGGAAAACGCTTTGCCATGCCGAGGCCACCCACCCACACTGGCGCAGTCGTTGTCATGGTGCGGGCATCGCGCTGTGCGCCCAGAGGCTGGGCGACGATGGCCAGATGCAGGCGCCCGCGCTGGATCTGTTCCTGCAAAGACAGACTGGGCGAGGTGATGACCTCAAGCACGATATGCGGCCAGGTTGCCGTGAACCGCGGCAGAATGTCCCGGATCACATGCGGGGCGTATTCGTCCGGCACGCCGAGCTTGACTCGTCCGGCCAGCGAGGTGCCCAGCAATTCGTTCATCACGTTGTCGTGCGTACGCAGCAGCGATGCCGTACCGGTCAGGAGCCTTTGACCCAGCGCAGTCAGCGCGACGGATTGATTGTCGCGCTCCAGCAGGCGTCCCCCTACGATGGTCTCCAGCTTCTGGATGTGCACACTCACCGATGCGGGGCTGCGATGCACGTGTTCTGCAGCGGCCCGAAACTGGCCCAGCCGCGCCACAGCATGGAAGGTGCGCAGCAGATCGATATCCAGAGCAGCAGGCATGGTTTTGAATTTCCGAATCAGTAGTTGACTGTATTTTGCTTTATTCAACTACTGTCGGGCGTTAAGGTCAAGGCACTGGAGGTGTGCCGATGACCCAATGTAGTTGCCCTGTTCAGGCCGTACGGTCGATTCCGCCTGTGCGGCCAATGCCCCGGCAGGTTGCGCTGGCCGCGGTGCCCCTGATCGTGCTGGAGGCTGCACTGGTGCTGGCCTGGAGTTCCGGATTCGTCGGCGCACGCTTTTCCATCGACTACGCCCCGGCGTTTCTCGTGGTGTTCTGGCGGTGTGTGCTGGTCATGCTGATGTTGTTTCCCTGGGCGATAGGCGAACTGGTGCGTACGCCGATGCCCACGCTTTTGCGCCACGCGGGAATCGGACTGCTGGCGATGGCGGGCTATCTGGCTGGCGTCGTGAAGGGCATCGAGCATGGCGTGCCGGCCGGGCTGGCAGCGTTGATTGCCGATCTGCTGCCCATCGGCACAACGCTGCTGGCCGTGCTCGTGTTCAAGCAACGCGTGCGCCGCGGCGTATGGGTGGGACTGGGCATAGGGTTGCTGGGCGTCGTGATGGTCATGCATGACGCGCTCGCGTGGGGGGATGCGCCGCCGTGGTCCTACCTTTTGCCGCTTTTGGGGATGCTGTCTCTGGCGGTGGCGACACTGCTGCAAAAACGCAGCCGTACGACGATGTCCGTTGTCCCGAACCTGTGGCTGCAGTTTGCCGTCTCCACGATCGTCTTTGGTGTTCTCGCGCAGGTCGAAGGTGGTCTGGTACCCGCGCGTGGAACGGGGTTTGGCCTGAGTGTGCTGTGGACTGCTGTCTTGTCCAGCCTGGGTGGCTACGCGCTGTACTGGATCTGTCTGACCCGCTCCTCGCCGACCCGGGTCGCCAGTGTGCTGTATCTCAGCCCCGCCGTGACGCTGGTCTGGAGCTGGGCGATGTTCGGCGACGCGCTATCTTGGCTGATGGGGGCTGGCACACTTGTCGTTGGCCTGGGCATCTGGGTGGTGGTGCGCGGCGAAGGACGGTGATGGGAGGGTTGGCCGTCCTGCGCCGGCAGCGCCAATGATTCTGATGGCTGAGCAGGATGCCGAGCGGGTACTGGCCTTTCTGCAGAGGATGCTGGGCTCAACGATGTCTGTGGGCAAGGTAACTCTGTCGAGAAAGACGGGGCTTTCCCTTCTTTCTATGGTCGCCCACGAACAACTGGCAGTGGCTTCTACATTTAGACGGTACTAGTCCAGACGTAAAAAAATAATTTCCCGAAGGAAATGTGAGGTGGATTTGTGGCGACCCAATAGCAGCAGCGAAGCAACGACAGCAATTTTGAGCGTAGATTTTTATCCTGATACACGAGTGAAGACCACTATGGTTTTCACTAGTCTCATCGCTTGAGAGCCTCGCTGATATCTTTTGATCTCCGGTTTAACACTTTAGGAGAATCGAATGAGCTGCTACCCCAACGAAACAGCCTTACCGCAGGTCGACCAATTGTCGCAAATTTCGGAGGTAAACCAGGGAGCTCCCGTAGACCCTGACTTGACCGAGCTGGCG